>JBKPRH010000067.1:0-18495 GCA_046765795.1 Acidobacteriota bacterium
GACACGGCACGTTCGTCGATCCGCGGATTGGACTCGTGATCCGGCAGTCACCAGATCTGGTGACGCCGAAACTCGAGGACCTGCTCGCCTATCAGTTGTCGCTGCGCACACCTGAGCCTCCCACAGGGAGCTTCGATCGACAGGCCGCTAATCGCGGACGCGGCCTGTTTCGCAATGAGGCGGGCTGCGCAAACTGTCATCAGGGACCGACGTTCACCGACGTGTTGAACGGCCCATCGCGTCAGGTACCGTTGCTGCACGATCCACATGAGATCGGCACCGAACCCGACTACGCGTTCAGAAGCGCCACCATGCGCTATCGCACGACGCCGCTGCGTGGTCTGTGGCAGCACCCGCCCTACTTCCACGACGGCAGCGCTCCGGATCTTCCCGCGGTCGTCGAGCACTACGATCGGCACTTCCACTTGAACCTGACCGCGCAGCAGAAGAGCGATCTGGTCGAGTACCTGAAGACGCTCTGACATAGGATCCGCAGCATGGCCATTGCCGTGCTGCGATCACCCGACGGGCGGGTGCGGCCGATCTGGCGCTTCCTGATCGCCGCACTCCTCGCATTTGCCTGCTGGCTCGGAGTCGGACTGCTCCTTCGACCTCCGTCAATCGTCGGCGGCCTCGCGTTGATCGCCTTCGCGATCGTCGTTGCGGTGAACGTGAGCATCTTCTACGCGTTGAGCCTGACGCTCGATCGCACGACACGGCCGATGGCCTACATCGGATTCTCCACAGAGGTGCCGGTCGCGCGCCTGATTGCGATCGGATTCGCGTTTGGCGCGGCAATGGTATCCCTCGCTGTTCTCGTGATCGCGATTGGTGGGACCACGTCGTTCCGATGGCGGATGGATGGCACCATGCTGCAAGCGGCTGCCATGCAAATGGCCGTATTCCCTGTCGCCGCTCTGCACGAAGAGCTCATGTTCCGCGGCTACCCATTTCAGCGGCTGACCGAATCGATTGGTGCCTGGCCGGCGGTCATAATCCTCTCGGTGCTCTTCGCCGTGCCGCACCTGTTCAACCCGAACTCAACAATCTTCGCGGCGTTCAACACGGCGGCGGTCGGTTCCTTGCTGGGCGCGTCGTATCTCCTGACCCGGTCTCTCTGGCTGCCTTGGGGCATCCATTGGGGATGGAACCTGGTGCTCGCGGTCGCGTATGGCCTGGCGGTGAGCGGATTCGACACCGACGGACCGGTGGACGGATCGGTGAGGGGGCCTGAGTGGCTGACTGGCGGCGCCTACGGGATCGAAGGCGGTGCGAGCGGCAGCATCGCCATCGTCGTCGGATTCGGCGTGCTGCTGTGGATCGTGCGACGGCCCGCGCTGATCGGCACGCCGGCACCGCCGCCAACGACGTACGTCAACGCGTTGTCTTCGCCGTCCGTGTCTTCTTCACCGTCCGAGTCTTCGTCGCCTTTCGAGTCTTCCGACTGACGCTCCGGCGCGCTGGCACTCTGCCGATGCGTGGGTCACGGGCCAGCACCAGTTCGCACGCGTGCAGCGCGGATTCCTCGAAGTCAGTTGCGTCGGCAGGCAGTATCTGCCAGTTGGTCACCGGGGTATCGAACATTTGAATCGACCGCATGCGTGGAAACTCGCGACGCAAGCTGTCATGGTGCTCGGCCGATGTCGCCAGCCAGACTCCGTTGTCCGCGGGATGGTCGCGGTGATCGCGCAGGATCAGTACGACCTTTTCCTTCACGTAGACCGCAAGACATCCGAACATCGGCTTCGTGACGGGATTCACTGACTCGAGCGCGTCGAGAACGAATTCGTGCGGCACACGCGACCGCGGCTTGCCGCGCAGAAAGGTGTCCTTCGTCGGCTTCATCGCGGTGCGTGCCGGGGCGTCGCGTTTTTTCATCGCGGCGCGAGCCGTGGCGGTCGCTTGCCCTGCCGCACGGCGCCGGAAATGGGCACGTAGTCGAGCTCGAGGCCGCTGTCCACGCAGCGGAGCATCAGCCCGCCTCGGCTCATGTCACCACGGCCAACGAACGACTCAGGAAACAACAGACGATCCCCGAAGATTGGTAACAACACTTCCACGTACTTCCCCGAAGCAATGCTGCCGAGCAGCACCACGTCACAGTCGGAGCCGACTGCCTCGAGCAACGCTCGCGCGCTGCGTTCGAGCGGCCGCCGGTAGCGAACGTTCTCGTGATCGATCGGCTGAGTGGCGAAGCGGCGCAACGACTCGAGCGTCACGCACACATCGGCCGCGCGCAGTCCAGCGTTCGGCGTAATCACCAAGACACCGCCTGCGGCGACGGGATCGCTCGGATCGGGCGGGCTACTGAAGCGCCGCGCATAGGCGAGCTTGCCGCGAAAATACAAGCCGCTGACGAAGCTGAAGACGTCGCCGAGTGCTGCACCTTCCGCTGTCCGGAGTCGCTGCGCCAACGCGAACTGCGCCGCGTCCGACATCACCTGCTTCGCGCGAATACCGCCGAGGTTTGCTGGTGAGAGCAGAAAGATGCGTTTGCGGGCGACGAGCCCTGCGGAGTACGTCTTGTGCACAATCGTTATTCGAAGATCATCGCCGCCTCGCGCGACACGAAGGCGGCGTTGAGATTGATCATAGGCCAGCTGGCTCAGTGATGACCGTCGAGTTCGACCCATGGCACCCGGGTTGCGTCCGATCGCAGCGGAGGACGGACCATGCCGGAGAAGGAAACACTGAGGCGCGCACGCGCAGACAAACGCGCGGGCAAGTCGCCGAGCACGCAGGCAGGCGAATTCGTACGTGAGGAGATCCATCACGTGCGAGAGGGTAAGCACGGCGCCCGGTCGGCGAAGCAGGCGATTGCGATCGGATTGTCAAAAGCGCGCAGTGCGGGGGTTGACCTACCCAATCCGCCTGCGAGCGCCAGCGAGTCAACAAAGCGCAGCGCAAAATCCGCGCGACGCCGGGCGGGCAGCCGGAAGCGGACCTCAACCAAACGCGCCCGCGCCTCCTCGCGCAGACTCAAGCGCGAGCCGCGCAGCACCGCATCACGTTCGGCGCTATCGCGTCAGGCGAAGACATCCGCGCGCCGCCGATCGCAGAGCTCGCGAAGTGCCGCGGCTCGCAAAGCGGCTCGCACGCGAAAACGCACGCGTCAGCGCGCCGAGGCGCGGTAGTGCAGAAGGGCCGGTCTGCCACCGGCCCTTCTCGCTCGGATTACATGGCAAACCGCAGTGACGCCCCTACGCCGCCGACGTCGGCGAGGAGCTGCGGATTCTCGATGAATCGCACGGCGGCGGATGTCTGCTTCGCCAGCGTGACGAGATCGTTCGCCGTGTCGCTGGCGCCACGAACCTGCTCCGGCGTCGCCGCAATCACCAGCGTATCGACCTGCCCACGCTCGAGTGCCTCTCGCACGCGCTCAGGCCCGACTAACGCCAGTCCACCAGCGCGGTAATCGCCTATCAGCTCCTGCACCACCGTTTCGTCGGTCTGCTCGTCCTTCTTGCGCAACGCATCGAGCGTCGCGGCAAGCACCTTATGCTCCGGCGATCGGATGTCGAGACGCAGGACGTCGATCACTTTCGCGCTGAGCCGCTCCGGAAACTGTTCCTTCAAGAGCGGCACGATCACCTCATCGCCGGCGACGACGACGTGCTCGATGTGTTCGGCAGACACGATCTGATCGAGACGGTCCACGACCTCCTTCGCGTGAAGCAGGTGCACGTTCTCGGCATGTCGTTGAAATCGGGCCTGTGACGTTCCACCGGCTTTCGAATGCTTGGTCTTCGGGTTGTGCACATCGACGGTGTCAATCGTCGCACCGGTGCCGAAGACGAAGATCCGCGCGGAATTTGTGTCGACGAGGAGGGCGGCGTAGCGGGGATGCCCTTCGTCGAAGCGCACGAGCGGATAGAGATGCGGACGGTCGTTGATCACGAGCCGGTTCTCGGTGAACGGCACCTGCAGTTGAATGGCTTCGAACAGGCCCGCGCCGGAGCACGCAAACAGCGCGACACCGCGGGTCGATGGTTGCAGTTGCTCAGCGAGATACCGCTCAATCCGTTCACAATCACGGTCCAGACTTTCACGATCCGCGGATCGCTCGTCATACGTCCTGGCTCTCTGCCGCAGCTCCTTGCGGAGGAACAGGTCGTGTGTCGTTCGCCCGGTTTCGTTCACATCGGTGTTGAGATACACGCTCAGCAGCGGGAGTGAGGAGGGCTCAATCCGCGCCAGCGCGTCTATGCGATCGCTCAATCGAAGGTCGTCCATGGTGGACGAGGATGCAAGCCGAATACCTCGATGATTGACCGACTAGGCAAGTGGCTCACCACAGTGAGCGCAGCGTCGCTGAAGAACATCGAACCAGTAACAGTGAGATGCTGGCGCTGTTCGTGCATTTCCCGCGAGCAGCTCGGCGTCGCACTCGACGTCGCTCTGAAGACGATGCGCACAGTCCTGGTCGTGATTCTCGCGACGTGCATCGCGAGCTGTGGCCGCATGGATGCGGCGAATCGCGGGCACCAATCCACCCCGACACCCAGCCCATCACCTGGATCGGCACCCACCAGCAGAACCAGCATCGATACTGGTGACTGGATCCGCCCCGGGAAAGACGAGGCGAGTACTCGCTTCAGTGAACTGAATCAGATCACGCGCGACTCGGTCCGGCAACTCGGTCCCAAAGTGATCTTCTCGACCGGCTATCTGCGCGGACACGAAGCGCCACCGCTGGTCGTGAACGGCACGATGTTCATCATTACGCCGTTTCCCAATGTGTTGTATGCCCTCGACCTGACGAAGCCGGGGGCGCCGGTGAAATGGAAGTTCGAGCCGAAGCCGCTCGCCGCCGCGCAAGGCGTCGCCTGCTGCGACGTCGTCAATCGCGGTGCGGTCTATGCGGACGGTGCCGTGTTCTTCAACACCCTCGACAACCGCACCGTCGCGGTGGACGCGGTCACTGGCAAGCCGCGGTGGATCACGAAACTCGGCGAGATCAACCGAGGCGAGACGATGACGATGGCGCCGTTTGTCGCCAAGGACAAAGTCCTCGTCGGCAACAGCGGCGGCGAAATGGGGGTGCGCGGCTGGCTCACGGCGCTCCGTATCGACAACGGCGAGATCGCCTGGCGCGCGTACTCCACCGGTCCGGATCGCGACGTGTTGATCGGCCCGCGCTTCAAACCCTTCTATGCGCACTCGAAGGGTGTTGACCTGGGCATCCACACGTGGCCAGGTGACGCATGGAAGCAGGGTGGCGGCACCACGTGGGGATGGATCTCCTACGACCCAGCGCTGAACTTGATCTACTACGGCACTGGCAACCCGGGACCGTGGAATAGCGAACAACGTCCTGGCGACAACAAGTGGACGGCCGGATTGTTCGCACGAGACGCCGACACAGGCGAGGCGGTGTGGTTCTATCACACTGATCCACACGATCTCTTTGATTACGACGACATCAATGAATCAGTGCTGGTCGATCTGCCGATCGGCGGAACCATGCGCAAAGTCCTGTTGAGGCCCAATCGCGATGGCTACGTCTACGTGATTGACCGCACGACTGGTGAGGCACTGTCCGCAGATCCATACGTGCACATCACGTCGACGAAGGGGATCGATCTGAAGAAGGGACGGCCGATCGAGGACGAGTCCAAGACGCCGGTGCTCGGCAAGGTCATTCACGAGATTTGTCCCGCGTCGCCAGGCGGAAAAGACTGGCAGCCGTCTGCCTACTCGCCGCGCACGGGTTACCTCTACATCCCCGCCAATAACCTGTGCATGGATTTCGAGTCGCTCGAAGCGAACTACATCGCTGGCACTCCGTTCGTCGGCGCGAATGTGCGGATGTACGCAGGGCCGGGCGGTAATCGTGGCGAGCTCATCGCGTGGGATCCAGTGGCGCGCAAAAAGGTCTGGTCGATCAAGGAATCGTTCCCGGTGTGGAGTGGCATCGTCGTCACCGGCGCCGACGTCGCGTTCTACGGGACGATGGACGGCTGGTTCAAAGCGGTTGACGCCAAGACGGGTCAGGAACTGTGGCGATTCAAGACAGGCTCGGGAATTGTCGGCCAGCCGATCACGTATCGCGGCCCTGATGGGCGTCAGTACGTCGCGGTGCTTGCCGGCGTTGGCGGGTGGTCGGGGGCCGTGGTTGCAGGTGAGCTCGACACACGCGACGCGACCGCCGCGCTCGGCTTCGTCAACGCCATGACCGACCTGCCGCAGGCGACATCGAAAGGCGGCAGCCTCTACATCTTCGGATTGCCATGAGACTCGCAGCGCTGTGCGTCGTGCTTGCGATTGCCGCCGGCTGCGGCCACGCTGTCAAGGCCACACAGCCGCTGCGTGTGTGTAGCGATCCCAACAACCTGCCTTTCTCGAACCAGCAACAACAAGGGTTTGAAAACCGTATCGCTGATCTTCTCGCCCGTGACCTCGGGACCACCGTCGACTACACGTGGTGGGCACAGCGTCGGGGCTTCTTGCGCAACACGCTGCTCGCCGGACGGTGTGACGTGGTCATCGGTTTGCCGCGCGACGTCGAGATCGCGCAGACCACACAGCCCTATTACCGCTCGACCTACGTCTTCGTCATGCGCAAAGCACGCCGACTCCACATCCGGTCATTCGACGACGAGGCACTGCGGCAGTTGCGCGTCGGCATCCAGGTCATCGGCGACGATGGCGCGAACTCGCCGCCGGCGCATGCGCTGAGCCGCCGCGGGATTGTCAACAACCTGGTCGGCTACAGCGTGTATGGCGACTACACGACAAACAGCCCGCCGTCACGCATTGTCGCCGCGGTGGCCAACGGCGAAGTAGACATCGCCGCCGTCTGGGGGCCGCTCGCCGGCTACTTTGCCACCCACCAACGCGAACCGCTCGACATCGTTCCGGTGAGTCCGCAAATCGACGCCGGCCTGCCGCAAGTGTTCGATCTCTCGATGGCGGTGCGCCGACACGACACCGCGCGTCTCGCTGTGCTCGATCAATTCCTGCAGCGCCGTCGTGCAGACATCAATCGCATCCTCGACAGGTATCACGTGCCGCGCGCGTCCGTGCCGGAGGTGGGCCCGTGAGGAACTTTATCGCCGCGACGATGCTGGCGTTGGTTGCCAGTAGCTGCGAACGTGAATCCCGGCCGGTCGAAAAGCTGACGCGCGCCGCGACACAGCCCGCGTCGTTGACTGACTTGATCCCCGGAGGCACGCCACCGCCGCCACCTGAAACCAGCCCCTTCCAGCAGAACGCATGGGGCATGGCCGAAGGGAAGCGGCTGTTCACCTACTACAACTGCAGTGGATGCCATGCCAACGGCGGTGGCGGCATGGGGCCAGCGCTCATGGACGACAAGTGGATCTATGGCAGCGATCCGGCCGCGATCTTCTCGTCCATCGTCGAGGGCCGGCCGAACGGCATGCCGTCCTGGCGCAACAAGATCGCTGACGCGCAGGTCTGGCAGATCGTCGCCTACGTCGAGTCGATGAGCGGGCAGTCGCCGCAGGCGGCGATGCCCAGCCGCAGCGACCACATGCGCGCGAGCACACCCGAGAATGCGCGTCGCGCGCAGATACCGGTCCGGACGGGGACGCCATGAACAGGTCCTTGGTCCTTGGTGCTTGGTCCCTGGTCCGTCCTTGGTCCTTGGTCCTCTTGTCCTTGGTCCTCGTGCTGAGCGCCGGTTGTGAAGGCAACCAGTCGATGTTCAACCCGCAGGGGCCGGCCGCGCGATCGATCGCCGGTTTCGGCTGGCTGCTAATCGGGATCTCGTTCATCGTCTATGTCGTCGTTCTCGTCGCATTGGGATGGGCGCTCGTGCGCCAACGTCGGCCTGATGATGACCAACCCGCAACGACGAACCGACTGACGGTCGTCATCGCAAGTGCGGTGGCGGTCACCACCGCGATCCTCGTCACGTTGACGATCTCCAGTGAAGCCGTCGGCCGCAGTCTGACAACGCCCACTGGTCCCGGCGCGATCACCGTGGATGTTATCGGCCATCAGTGGTGGTGGGAGTTCCAGTATCGCGACGTGTCGCCGCAGGATTTCGTAACCAGTCCCAACGAGCTGCACATCCCGGTCGGCACGAACGTCGTGCTCAAAGCGCAATCACGCGATGTGATTCACAGCTTCTGGGTGCCTAATCTCCAGGGCAAGCGCGATCTGATTCCCGGCCAGGTGACCAGCATCTGGATACAGGCCGACAAGGCCGGTGTCTATCGTGGGCAGTGCGCGGAATTCTGCGGACATCAACACGCCAAGATGGCGTTCGCCGTCGTCGCTGAGCCGATGGAGACGTTCCTCGCGTGGATCCGCAATCAACGACAGCCCGCCATCGAACCTTCCACCAACGAGCAGCGGCAAGGGCGGGAGCGGTTCATGGAGTCCACGTGTGTGACGTGTCACACCATTCGCGGCACAGATGCCGGCTCGCACGTCGGTCCGGATCTCACGCACGTCGGCAGCCGCATGACTGTCGGCGCCGGCACGCTCCCGAATACGCGCGAGCACCTTCACCAATGGGTGTCGGATCCACAACAGGTGAAGCCCGGTGTTCGGATGCCGCCGAGTCCGCTGTCGCGCGACGATCTCGAGCTCGTCATCAGATACCTGCGGAGCCTTCGCTAATGGAACACGCCTTCAGCCGCGAGGGAGTCCCCATTGAACGCGTCGAGCCATATCCCGACGAGGGCACGATCACGCGACTCAATCGAGAGCTCGCGCGGACGTGGTATGTCCCGCGCGGGTTACTCGGCTGGTTCTCGGTCGTCGATCATCGGACCATCGGCAGGCGGTACATCGTCACAGCTTTCGCGTTCTTCATCTTTGCCGGCGTGCTCGCCGCGCTGATGCGGCTGCAGCTCGCGTTTCCGGAAAATCATTTCCTCAATCCCGATCAGTACAACCAGATCTTCACCACGCACGGCACGGTGATGATGTTTCTGTTCGCGGTACCGGTGATGGAAGCGCTCGGCATGTATCTCGTGCCGCTGATGGTGGGGACCCGCAATGTCGCATTCCCGCGACTGAATACGTTCAGCTACTTCGTGTATGTGTTCGGCGGAATCATGGTGATCGTGGCGCTGCTGCTGAACAGCGGCCCCGATGCAGGCTGGTTCGCGTACGTGCCCCTGTCAGGCCCCGATTACTCGCCGGGCAAGCGCTCGGACTTCTGGGCGCAGCTCATCACGTTCACAGAAGTCTCCGCGTTGGCAGTTGCCGTTGAGATCGTCGCCACTGTTTTCAAGATGCGTGCGCCGGGCATGTCGCTCAACCGGATCCCGCTCTTCGTGTGGGCGATGCTGGTGACGTCGTTCATGGTGATCTTCGCCATGCCGGCCGTCGTCCTCGGCAGCAGCTTCCTCTTGCTCGACCGACTGGTCGGCACGCATTTCTACAATCCGGCGGAAGGCGGCGACGCGCTGCTCTGGCAGCATCTGTTCTGGTTTTTCGGTCATCCCGAGGTCTACATCATCTTCGTACCTGCGCTGGGCATCGTGTCATCGATCATTGCGACGTTTACCCAGCGGCCGATCTTCGGCTACACAGCCATGGTCCTGGCGCTCGTGGCAACCGGCTTCATCGGGTTCGGCTTGTGGGTGCACCACATGTTTGCGACCGGACTACCGCAGCTCGGTCTCACGTATTTCACTGCCGCCAGCATGATTATTGCGATCCCGAGCGGGATTCAGATCTTCTGTTGGATTGCTTCGATCTGGCGCGGCCGGCCGCGGCTGGCGACGCCGATGCTCTTCGTCCTCGGCTTCGTCGCGATCTTCGTGCTCGGCGGGCTGTCGGGTGTGACGCTCGCTGCCGTTCCATTCGATCTCCAGGTGCACGACACGTACTACGTCGTCGCGCACTTCCACTACGTGCTGCTTGGTGGCGCGGTGTTCCCGTTGATCGGTGGAATCTACTTCTGGTTCCCGAAGATGACTGGCCGGATGATGAGCGAGCGTCTCGGCGTCGTGAATTTTTGGCTGTTGTTCATCGGCTTCAACGTCACGTTCTTTCCGATGCACATTCTCGGCTTCCGGGGGATGCCGCGTCGCATCTACACCTACCCTGCCGAGATGGGATGGGGCACGCTGAACCTGGTCGCCACCGCTGGGGCACTCTTGCTCATCGCCGGTGGTGCGCTGTTCGTGTTCAACGTCGTACGCTCGTATGTCACCGGCACCGTCGCCGCCAACGATCCCTGGCTTGGTGAAACGCTCGAGTGGTCAACGAGCTCGCCGCCACCGGTTTACAACTTCCTGCATATCCCGATCGTCGAGGGACGAAGCGCGATGTGGAATCGCAGTGACCCTGCGCCAGTGGTAACAGGTCTTCGGACTGACTGCCGGGAGGTGCTGATCACGGATGTGATGGATGCGGCACCGGTGCACGCGTATGAACTCCCCCGACCCACCATTTGGCCGTTTCTCTGCGCGGTCGTCACCAGCGCCTTCTTTGTGGGATCTGTCTTTACACCGTGGGCACTGCCCGTCGCGATCCTTCCGCTGGCGATCACGCTGATTGGCTGGTTCTGGCCGAAGCGGCCGACCCGCGATCTGCCGACGCGCGAAGCGGCGGCGCCGCAGCTGCGGGAGGCTGAGGGATGAGCGCCCGCACCGTCGTGGACGTCTCGCCGCTGCCGAGGTTCGCGTTCGGACACAAGGGACTCGTGTGGTGGGGCACCGTCGGCTTCATGGTCATCGAAGGATCGATGTTCGTGATGGCCCTGATTGTCTACTTCTACCTTCGATTGAAGGTGCAGGAATGGCCGCCGAATCTGCCCGACCCGGGTCTCAGCTTCGGCACGATGAACCTCGTGCTCGTTCTTCTCAGCTGTTTTCCGAACGCACTCGCAAAGAAGGCGGCCGAACGCTTCGACCTGAGATCGTCGCAGCTCTGGCTCGTCGTGTTGACGCTGATCGGCGTCGTCGCGGTCGTCTTGCGGGCCTTCGAGTACACGCAGCTCAACACACGTTGGGACGATAACGCGTACGGATCGATCGTGTGGGTTCTGTTGAGCCTTCACACGATTCACGTCGCGACCGACGTGGTAGACAGCGGCGTGTTGACCGCATTGATGTTCATTGGCCCGGTCACCGAGCGACGATTCGTGGACGTGTCGGAGAACTCGCTCTATTGGTATTTCATCGTTGCCTGGTGGATTCCGATCTACTTGACCATC
The DNA here is from genome assembly GCA_046765795.1 of Acidobacteriota bacterium. GTDB lineage: Bacteria > Acidobacteriota > Vicinamibacteria > Vicinamibacterales > UBA2999 > Gp6-AA40. The sequence continues at coordinate 11,144 of JBKPRH010000067.1, forward strand.
TACTGGGCGCCTCGGTGGCTGTGATGGACACCACGCTCGAGGGCACCAACGATCTCGACATCACGTGGCTGCTGGCCGCGCTCGCCGCGGGACCGGCCGGATGGGTGTTTACGCAAGGCGCGGGCTACGCCATCGTCAAGCCGGCATGCGCGGGTGGAACTCCATTGCTGCTGGGACTCATCGCGCTCGTCGGACTGATCGCCGCCGTTGCCGGCGCATGGCTCGGCTGGCGTCGATTGTCGTCACTTCGCGCGATCGCCGCCGACAACGGCGGACGCGATATCGATCGCAGCTACTTTCTCGCAGCGGTTGGCGTGGGTATGAACACGCTCATCGCGCTGCTCATTATCACAACAGTGGTGTCGCAGCTATGGGGTCGATGCGAGTAGCGCTTGGCGTTGCCTTCGCCATCTTGATCCCGGCTACCGCGGCAGCCCACGGGGTAGACGCCCACATCAGTTCCGATCCACGTGTGTTCTCACTATGGGACCAGGCCGCGCTCGCGGGTCTCACGATACTAGGGACGTTGTACTGGATGGGTGTGCGAGAGTTGCGAGCACGCCGCGCCGGGCCGTCTCGCATTGAGCGTGCGGCATTCGGCGCCGGATGGCTGGCGCTTGTGGTGTCGATTCTGCCGTGGTTCGACGCAGCAGCCCTGGACCTGTTCTCCGCGCATATGGCGCAGCATGAGTTGATGATGCTGGTCGGCGCTCCGCTCATCGTGGCCGGACGTCCGTTGGCGACATGCCTGTGGGCGCTACCGGAACGATGGCGACGCCGCATCGCTCTACCATTGCAACAGCCAACCGTTGCAGGCGTCGTTCGCGTCATTGCCGCGCCGATCACCGCCTGGACACTGCACGGACTGGTCGTGTGGATCTGGCACGCGCCAGGTCTCTATGAACTCGCCGTACGCAGCGAACCGGTGCACACACTGCAGCATGCGATGTTCGTCAGCACGTCGGTCCTGTTCTGGTGGGGGCTGGTCTACGGCCGCTATGGGCGCGCTGGATACGGGGCTGCGGTCTTCTACGTCTTCACGACGGCGATTCACACCGGCATTCTCGGCGCACTGTTGACGTTCGCACCGTCGCCGCTATATGACATCTACGCGACGCCCGGACACCACGATCCGCTCGGCGATCAGCAGCTGGCCGGGCTGGTTATGTGGATTCCAGCCGGCCTGCTGCTGACGATGATTGGTGTAGCGCTGTTTGCGGCGTGGCTGGGCGAATCGGAACGGCGGACTGCAACATAGGCCGTTCCGCGCCTCGCGTTCGTTAGCGCTTCTTGGTCGTCTTTCGGCCGCGACGTGCCATCGTGCGCTGCTGACCGCCACTGCTTTTTCGCGACGATGACGAGCGGCTCGACGATCGATCGTGAGCCATGCCTACGGCCGACGCGGCGCCGCGTACGCCTCGAGACAACTCGCGAACGGCCGCTCCGCTCATGCGACCGGCCCATGCAGCTGAGCGCACCAATGGCCCTTCTTCCGACGAGTGCGCCTGAAACTCCTGGGCGGCGTCCTCGTTGACAGAGCCCTCGGCGATATCCGTCAGCGTTCGATCTGCGGCCTTCTCTTCTTTCAAGGTCTGCTCGAGCAGTCGAGCCACTTGCTGTTGGCCGAGCACCTGCGCGTAGGTGCGCGCGGTGCCGTAGCTGGCCATCTCGTAGTGCTCGACCTTCTGCGCGCCAGTGATGATCACCGCATCGCGCAGCGCGCCCGCCGGCGCCTTCTTCATATGACCGTTGCCCTCTTTCAAGAGGCCCTTCATCGCCTCGCAGGTTTTCGACGAAGGCTTCTCGCCGAGCGCCCTGAGCGCTTGATCGATGCGCGTCAGGTGCGTGCGAGTCTCTTTGAGGTGTTTCTGGAAGGCAGCACGGAGCTCACGTGATGAGGCCGACTGAGCCAGCTTGGGCAGCGCTTCAGTCAGCTGTGTCTCCGCATCACGCAAGTCGGTCAGCTCTTCGACAAGATGGGCATGCAATGAATCAACGGCGGCCATGAGCAATCCTCCGGCTGCGGGCGCAGCAAGAAGATAGCCATTAACCAGACTCATCGACGCGTTCGGAACGGCGCCTATCCCAGAAGAACTTCTGAATGATCGATCGACATTCCAATTCGAGGACGCCGCCGGTCACCGCGAAGCGGTGATTGAGTCCCGGTTGTTCGAGCGCGCGTACTGTCGAGACGAGCGCGCCAGTCTTCGGCTCAACCGCGCCGTAGACGACTTCGCGAACACGCGCGTGCACGAGCGCGCCGACGCACATCAGACACGGTTCAATCGTCACGTAGACCGTCGCGTCCGTGAGCCGGTAGTTGCCCAACGCACGAGCCGCTTCGCGCAGCACCAGCACCTCGGCATGCGCGGTCGGATCGAGAGACCCGATCGGCTGGTTGAAGGCTTCGGAAATGACCCGATCGTTGACGACGAGGACGGCGCCAATGGGTACTTCGCCCGCCGCGGCCCCGAGCGTCGCCTGCTCGAGCGCGAGGCGCATGAAGGTCTCATTCATGATCGTTCGAGTCGTTCGAATCGTTCGAATCGTTCGGATCGTTCGGATCGTTCGGATCGTTCGAATCGTTCGAATCGTTCGATCTAGCCAAGGAAGAATTTGTACGCGGGGTTCTCGTACTCCGGCGTGTACGGATACGCCAACTCGTCGAGGAACGCGCGAAATGCCGGCAGATCGTTCTCAGTCACTTCGAAGCCCGCGAGCACCCGACCGTAGTCGGCGCCGTGATTGCGGTAGTGGAAGAGGCTGATGTTCCAGCGGCCACCGAGTTTCTCGAGAAACTGCGCCAGCGCGCCGGGCCGTTCGGGAAATTCGAAACGGCACAAGCGTTCGTGACGAACCTCGGGCGCATGACCGCCCACCATGTGCCGCACGTGCAGCTTGGCGAGTTCGTTGTCCGTCAGATCCACCGTCTCGTAACCCGCTGCGGCGAGCTGCGAGATCAGCGCCGAGCCATCCTGCCGCGACTGCGTGGCGAAGCCGACGAAGATGTGGGCTTGCTGCCGTCCGCTGAGACGGTAATTGAACTCGGTGACCGTCCTGCGACCGATTACAGAGCAAAACTTCTGGAACGACCCCGGCTTCTCTGGAAGGGTGATGGCGATGAGCGTTTCGCGGGCTTCACCCACTTCGGCCCGCTCGGCAACGAAACGCAAGCGATCGAAGTTGATGTTGGCCCCGCTGAGCAGCGCGACCAGCGACTGGTTGCGTGCGCCCTCACGCTCGACCCACGTCTTCATGCCGGCGACGGCCAGCGCACCGGCCGGCTCCATCACCGTGCGTGTGTCGTCGAAAACATCCTTGATCGCTGCACAGACTTCGTCGTTGGTCACGCGCAGCACTTCATCGACTGTCTGCTGGGCGATGGAGAACGTTCGTTCACCGACCTCGCGTACGGCGACGCCGTCGGCGAAGAGTCCCACGTGCTCGAGTTGTACGCGACGGCCAAGTGCCAGCGAGCGGTACATCGCGTCAGCCTCGAACGCTTCGACGCCGATGACCTTCACATCCGGACGCAGCGCTTTGATGTATCCGGAGATCCCGGCGATCAGTCCGCCTCCGCCAACGGGAACGAACACCGCCGAAAGACGCTCCTGACTGTGCCGCAGGATCTCGGCGCCGATCGTGCCCTGCCCGGCGATCACCAGCGCATCGTCGAACGGGTGAATGAAGGTCATCCCGGTCTCGGCGGCGACGGTGTCGCAGTGCGCCTTGGCCTGGTCGTAGTTGTCGCCGGCCAGCACCACCTCGGCGCCCATCGACTTCACCGCATCCACCTTGATGCGCGGCGTCGTCTGCGGCATGACGATGATGGCGCGCAGCCGCAGCTTGTGCGCGGAGTAGGCCACGCCCTGCGCGTGGTTGCCTGCGCTGGCGGCGATGATGCCGCGAGCGCGCTCCTTGTCGGTCAGATGCGCGATCTTGTTGTAGGCGCCACGCAGCTTGAAGCTGAAGACCGGCTGGAGATCTTCGCGCTTGAGCAGCACCTCGTTGTCCAGACGCTGCGACAGTCGCGGCGCTGCGTCGAGCGGCGTCTCGCGCGCGACGTCGTAGACGCGGCTGGTCAGCACGTCGTGGAGCAGTTGTGTCAGTTCGGCAGTCACGAGCACGGGGCTTTATTCTAGCCGGTTGGTGGTTGGTGGTTCGTGGTTCGTGGTTGGTGGTTCGTGGTAAAAGCACACCATATGCGGGCGCTGTCGTCCCTACTTGTCGTTCTGACAATCACCCCACTCGGCGCCCAACAGCCGATCGTCCCACCGCCGCAACAGCCCATCCCCCAGCCGGCCGCACGCGGCAAATCAACCCAGCACAACATCGTCGTGCGAGGGTGCGTGCGCAATGGACGACTCAGAGTCGCCGACTCTGTACTGAAGGAGCTTCCCTTCGAGATACTCAACGCGTCGGAGTTCGTTCTTGAAGGTCCCAAAGAACTGCTGCAGCAGATCAAGGAACTTCACAGCGGCCACAGCGACGAGATCGCGGGCGTCGCGACCGTCCCGCCCCCGCCCAGGACGAAGATGCCGCGGTCGTGACGTCGAAAAAAGGCCCGGTCAGTATCACGGCGGGCCGGCGCGACGAGAAGTCGTTCGGGTTGCGGAACGCGCCGGCGCCAATCAAGCTGCGTGTCGCGTCACTGACGCATATCAGCGAAGGCTGCGTCGAGCAACGCTGAAGGACGGCTCAAGCGTCTCCTGCCAGAAGCCAGGCGGCAAGATCTCGGCGATCTTCAAGTCGGCCATGATGCTGATCGCCGATGCCCATGTGATTGGCGTGGCCTCGACCTCGACTCTCCCCTCGCGGATCGCCGCGCAGATCGCATCAGGGTCACGTGCCGCATCAACCCGCGAATAGGTCGTGCCCAACTGCCGCAAGCGGTGCACATCACCGGCACCGACCATCGGCTTGCGATGTGCCGCCGCCCAGCGGCGCGCGGTGATGTTGAAATTCAGCGAGGCCGTGAACATCGCGTTGTATTCGACGGCATCGAAGAGATCCGCGTGACGATCCATGAGGCCGCGCAGGCAGGTGCCACCGGGAAAGAACGCGTGCGGCGCGATTACCACGCCCACTTCACGGCGCTTCAGCGCGTCGAGGTCGTCGAAGGTCTGGACGTCTTCAGCGCCGCGTTTGAAATTCAGCAGCAGTACGTGCTTGCCCTGGATCGTTCGCTCGACGCCGGGTATCAGCGTGATGCCACGACTGGCGGCATACGCTCGATACGGGACGAGGTCGAGCTGCCGATCGTGAAGCGTGATGGCGAGCGCGTCGTACTGCATCTCCGCCGCGCGATCGATGAGCTGGACCGTGGTATGTGGAATCGCGTCGAGCGGATCGTCCGCGGTATGGGCATGCAGTTCGACCTTGAGCACGCCACTCGCCTACTCAAGAATCCTGCCGCTCGCCTTTCGCCGAAACCTGCGAAAACACGTGGATTCTGGCCGGATCGCACGGGACGAGCGTCCACAGGTGGGTAAGAAAGTCACCGAATCGAGGAGTCTTGGTCTGACGGGAGGCCCCATTCGTTCGCCAGCAGCTCGTAGGCGCGAAAGCGTGCCTCCCGCCCATACATCATCGATGTCACCATAATTTCATCGACACCGGTGTCGTTCACCAGATTGCGAATCGTGCTCGCGACCTTGAACGGCGTGCCGATGAAATGCCGCTGCCGATTGGCTTCAACAATCACCCGTTCCTGCGGAGAGTACTGATACGCCTGCGCCTCCTCCGGGCTCGGCAACGGCGTGAACTCGCGACGATGCAGCCGCACCCACGCGAGATCGGTGGACGCGGCGTGATATTCGGCTTCCTCTTCCGTCGGCGCGCAGATCACCGACACGCCGAGAATCACGTGTGACGAGGGGAACTGCTCCGAGGGCACGAAGCTCCCGCGATAAGCGCGAATCGCCGGCTGCGGCGGGTTCGGACTGAAGTGCCGCGCGAAGCTGTAACCCAGACCGAGCGAGCCGGCGAACGACGCCATTGCACCGCTCGACCCGAGCACCCAGATTGGCGGCAGCGGCACATCCCCCGGAACGACTCGTACCGATCCGAATGGATGATCTGCCGGGAACGTGCGGCGCGACAGCGCGAGGAGCTCGCGCAGCAGCTCGGGAAACTGTTCGCCATCGAACGGGCGGAGCGCGCGTGATGTCGCGGGATCCGTGCCGGGCGCGCGCCCGAGTCCCAGGTCGATGCGGCCCGGGTGCAACGCGGCGAGCGTGTGAAACGCTTCGGCCACACGCAGCGGCGAATGGTTCGGCAACATGATGCCGCCCGATCCGACGCGCAGCCGGCTGGTCTTCGACGCGATGTGCTCGATCAAGATCTCCGGCGACGAGCTGGCGATGCTCGCCATGCCGTGATGCTCGGCGAACCAGTAGCGCAGATACCCGAGGCGCTCGGTGTGCTGCGCGAGATCGACTGCCTCACGCAGTGCGTCGGTAGCGGTGGCTCCGGCGCGAACCGGCGCCAGGTCGAGAACCGAAAGAGGAACCATGTATCAGGTGAGACGCTCCAGCAGCTGCTCCCGCACGCCTTCATAGGCAAGAAAGCCGTACAACAGGAGCGCGGCGCTGAGCACCACGTTGACGAGCACGCTGTTGCGTGTCGCGTTTGGCGCGTGGCGTGAGTTGTTCAGCCACAGCAGTGTTGAGATGACAAACGGAAAGAAGAGCGAGCCGACGACGGTGTAGGCGAAGACGAGCCATACCGGACGGCGAATCACCAATGCAGAGATCGCGGCGAGTGTGAGATACCCCGCCCACGTGCGATAGGCAGCGCCCTGCTGTCCTGTCGGCGTCTCACGACGCCACAGATGGAACCAGTCGTCGAAGAGAAACGGCACGCCGTGGAAGACGCCGAGCACCGACGAGAACGCCGCGCCCCAGAAGCCAAGCAGGAACACGCCGCGCCCGATCGCCCCGATCTCCGCGCCGATCCGATCCGCGAGCATCAGACAAAGGCGTGGGCCCTCCTCGAGGATCTGTCCCGTCCAGTTGATCTGCGTCGAGAGGAAGATCATCGAGAAGCAGAAAATGAATACCAGGCAGAACGACAACGTCAGGTCCACTCGCGCAGAGCTGATTCGTCGCGGGCCCGACCAGCCCGCCTCGCGCATCCAATAAGCGTACGACAACAGCGTCACCGTGCCGCCGACGCCGCCGATCAGCGACAGGGTGTACGACGTCGAGAAGGCCGACTTCGCGCCGATGTGCGCCCAGTCGGCACCCGACCACAGCACGATGAGCAGCACAGAGCCGATAACAGCGCCAAACTTCAAACCGACGAACCACTTGATAACTGACAGAAAGCGGTCGTAGCGACCGAACCAGACC
>JBKPRH010000068.1:0-8648 GCA_046765795.1 Acidobacteriota bacterium
TTCGTATATCTCCCCCGATTTCAGTAGGGCTTTCGTCGGAATGCAACCCCAGTTAAGACAGATTCCGCCGAGGTGACTGCGCTCGACGATCGCGGTCTTCAGGCCCAATTGCGCGGCACGTATCGCTGCGACGTACCCTCCAGGACCCGCGCCGACAATTACCAGATCAAATGCGTCTGCCACGTGAGGACCATTTACAAAATGTGGATTTCGGTCCTTCGTACGCACACGCGCAGAACCGACCGATTCCAAGGCTGGCTGCTGATACACCTCTTCTTCTTATGAATCCGCGCGCGCCCGAGTGACGACGCAAACATCTCCCGATTGAGGGCTCCGTCGCAGAGAGCTGCGGCGGCGCACATATCTCAGGCGGACTGTCGCACTGCCGTCCCTTGATTGTTGTCGATGATGTACCGCCAGAGTCCATCCGCGCCGCGGCGCACGATATCGCTTGCCGAGCCTCCAAGGTGAACATCCTCGCCGTCGGGACCTTTGCCATCAATCGACCAGTCCACCACGATCTGGGCGGTATCGCCGCCGACGAACACATGGCGCACCTTGGCCCTCAGCGGCAAGCCGAGGCTCATATCGCGCTGGAATTGGGCAGCGATCTCGGTGCGATCAGTGATGGTTCGGCCATCTTTCGCGACGAACACGGCTTCCGGGGCGTACAAGGCCATCATCGCCTCGACCTTTCCGGAATTAAATCGCTCAATCAGCGATGGGATAACGCCTTCGGGCTCTGTCGGGAGTGAGAAAGACGTGGACATCCGGGATCTCCTGTTCGGGGTTGTTGAACCGCGATGCGGCGATGACACACATTGATCGCAGCGCGGGACGAAACTTTCCAATAGCCGGTACGTATAGCGCCGATGGCGGAGCGGAATAGCGCCGCGACAGTGCTCACTGACGAACGCGAATGATCGTCTTCCCCGGGCGTCGCTCGGTCGGGTTGAAGGCGGCGACGGCATCGTCGAGGCGCGCGACGGTGCCGATGTGCGTCCGCAGTCGTCCGTCCCGCACGCGCTGGACGATCTCACCCAGTTGGGCGCGATCGGACTCGACTACGAAGTCGACCGCCAAGCCGTCGGCCGGCCGCGCCTCGGACGGCCCGACGATGGACACCAGTGTTCCTCCGGCTCGAACCAGGCGCGCGGACCGCTTTCCGATATCGCCGCCGATGAGATCGAACACCAGATCGACTTGGCCAACGTCTTCCAGCGAGTCGTTGTCGAGATCGACAAACTCGTTCGCACCGAAGCCCAGCGCCGGCTGACGGTCGGCGGCGCGTCCGGTGCCGATCACGTAGGCGCCGAACTCACGTGCGAGTTGGGTCACCATCGATCCGACCGCGCCGGCCGCGCCGTGCGCGATCACGCGCTGCCCCGCCTGAAGGCGGCCGTGTACGATCAGTCCCTGCCACGCGGTCAAGCCCGAGATCGGAAGGCTCGCGCCCACTGTGAAGTCGACGTCGCCCGGCAGCGGCGCGAGGTTGCGTGCCTCGACGGCCCCGTACTCCGCCAGGGTGCCATCGCGATACCAGTCCGTGAGGCCGAACACCCGCTGTCCGACCGCCAGCCCCCTCGTGCCGTAGCCGAGGGCGGTGACCACTCCGGCCAGCTCGTGCCCGGGGATCGACGGTGTTCGGTCGCAGTCGAGGCGATCGGTCAAGGTCGACGGCCAACCGAGCTCAGTGTTGACGAAACCCGACGCATAAACCTGAACGACGACGTCGTTTATCGCTGCCTGCGGCTCGGGTCGCTCCACCAGCGTCATGCCGGCCGTTCCCGCAGCCTGGTCCGTCACCACGATCGCCTTCACCGTACGCCTCCCTGTGTCGAGTCCTCGCCTGCACGGCTGCCGAAGCAGCACCGTTCTACAAGAAGATCACGCTCGGTCGCTCTGCCAGCCACCTACGCGAACGCGCAGTACCGATCAACGCTCGGGTAGCGATGGCTCTTACTTGAAGAGGTTTGGAACATTGATGCGATAGAACTCCGCCTCGAGATGTTCGAGCAGCAGGGCGAAGTTGAGAATCACGGTGTCGTTGTCCAGCGCATCTGCGGGATCCGGCCCGCCGTTGAGACTCTCGATGAATGGCGAGACGGCTTTGATAAGCTCTGCGTGAGAAATGGGCTTATCAAATGCGCCGCTTTCGCTGAGAGGCTTGCCGAGCAAGGCATTTACAAAGCCCGCGTGCCGCGCCTCAATGGTCACGATTGACTCAGCCGCCGCCACGTAGTTCTTGTCACTGATTGCTCGCATGGCCATCAAGAATGCCGCGACACCGGTATTCTCGAGGATGCCAGACATCCTGATGAAATCGCTCTGATTGGATTGAGCCAGGCCCTTGAAGGTCGGCTTTGGTGGGACGGGCGCCCCAGCCTTCTTCAGGGCTGCCTCGAAGAAGCTGACATGCTTCGCTTCGTCATCCATCATCTCTCTGAATGCGCTTTTGATCGTATCTGGTGAGACCGTTGAAAGGGTGCCTCCACCTGAAGCGCGGTTCATCGTGGCCATTGGTGTTCTCCTTCTTTGCGGTGGGAGCTGCGTTCTCCGTTGAGGTGCACTCCCCGGTCACGCGTACGTTTAGTGCATGTCGTTCCCGTTCGGAGCGAGCACCATGTACGTGCCGAGAGTTTGGGACCGATCGCGAAAATCCAGCGGCTTACGAAATCGTCTCGTTCGCATCGACGAGGTTCCATTGCCGGTCCGGTGTGTCCCCAAGGATGGTCACGCCGAGAAGCCTGCGTGGAAAACGAGCGTGACAAGGATCGAATACCGATTGGTCATCGCGCAGCCTGCGTCCTTTCTCCGGGCACCAGTGCATGTGCGAGGCCAGTCCTGCTCATCGTCGCAGCGTCGCGGAATCCACGAGAAATACACACATGATCGCGACGGTCCCGTGGCTCGTCGACGAACGCGTGTCAATTAGCCGCCTCCGAGTCGACATGACGTCTCGGCGGTGTGATTTGTGGCATCGAAGCCGATAGGCGAATCGTCGTCTGACGAAGCTGAATTCGTGGCACTCGAGCGACAGTCCGTAGCGGACTTCCCGGACACCCGGACGATGCCCGCGCCGACTCGCATGAGCAAGCTCTCGGTGCGTGAGCCGATCGACCGTACTACCTCTGCCTCGGCCGATAGGCCAACTCGTGGGCGCGTTGCGGTCGACTGGAACTGTTTCGTGCCCCGTTGACGACCGTCGAACCACTGGCACCGACTTGCGCGCTGACGAGCGGTAGGTCATGTTCGGGCGTCAGCGATCGGCTGTCGACAGTCTTCCGTCGCGCGGCAGCCCGGGGAAACACTCGCGTCTCTCGAAGAAGGCGTCTAGTCTCGCGTGAAAGCTGCTTAACAACGATCGCAACTCCGACGGCGAGACATGCACGTCCCCGTCCCAAGACTGATCCGGCGACCGGAGCACGTTCTTCAAGTCTCTCCGTTCATGATCTTGCCATCGAGGCGCGGCGCGTCTCCGACCGTGACGTGGCAGCAAGCGCAACGCTATCGCAGTTGTTCGGTCTGCCTACGCTCGCCCCAGTCTATTGTGATGGCGACGCCGTCCTGAGGCTCTCGAGGTTTCCGCGGTGTCGTGGCGCACGGATGAAGCCGCCGAGCTGATCGAACGGAGACTCGCTATGAAGCCTCGAAGTCGTCTGATCGACACGCTGTCGAAATCTCGCCATCCGCCACATACCATTCGCTGAGTTCTCTCAAGAGAATCAACGAGAGACATGGTGTTACGTGTGCAGTAGTGCCACGCGATCGGCGGCGCGACTAGCGACGGAAGACCCGATGCCGAAAGGTTTGATTGATGCAGACGCAATCTTGAATAGAGCGAAGCCGTTGGTCCACCCGACCAGCTGCATCTGCTGTTCGACAAGCACTATGAACGGCTGACAGAATCGCTGAGCGAATTCAGATGCTCGGCGGAGTAACGTCGCTATGTCCCATGACGTGGCGGAGACGACGCTGATTCCCCGACCGCCGGAAGGGCGTCAGGAAGTACCCGTGCAAATTCCTCGGCTGCTCCCTGCCCACGAAATCGTCGTCAACGAGGCACGCGCGATGGCACGGGGCTCGGCCGAAGGTGGAAACGACGGCACGAATGACCTACTCGTCAGCGACGTAATTCGCAGCAACGAACTTCAGGTCTGGTTTGTCGCTGAACACGTCGTCGACGTGCCCTTGACGCGCGCGGTCTCAAAAAGCAATGTGATCCGAGGAACTTATGGATGTCAACGGCTACAAGCAACGACTCCTTGAACTCGAAGCCCGCCTTTCGAGTCACCTCAGACGGGACCTCGCCTCTGGACGCGAGCAATTGCTCGATACTGCTGCGGATGTCGGTGATGCCAGCGTCGCCGACGAGTCTGAGAGCGAGGACTTCACCGAGGCGGAACTCGACGCATCAACGCTGCAACAGGTCCAAGCGGCGCTACGACGAATCGAGAACGGCACATTCGGACAGTGCCTGATGGATGGCGGGCCGATCGAGGTGAAGCGCCTCGATGCTATCCCGTGGGCGCCATATTGCGTCAGGCACCAGAAACTGCTGGAGGCAACGTCCCAACCTAAGCCCACCCTATAGGCTCCCCGGGGCTGAGGGCCCTACGGCGATGCCGCGATGTTCGTCGATGTGCGACGGCAGAAGTGCGAACTCGAATTGTGTCAGAACTGTGTCACGTACCCCCCGCAACCCTAGGGGCAACACCTTCATTTACTGGAACACCTCAAGGCACAACGCGTCAGCGCGCGTGAAGGGAATCAATTTCCAAGCGTGCTCCTTCAACCACTCGTGGTCTTCACCAGAGCAATCCGAGGAGGAGGTCTTTTGGACCTCTCCGCAAAACTTACGTCCGATTGGCCTCTCACGGGGCCAGCGGCGGGGCCACCTCAGATCTATAAGTGCTTGGAAGACGCGAACTTGAGATTGGAGGCGCCGCCCGGATTTGAACCGGGGATGGAGGTTTTGCAGATTTCCCAGGGTTGGCTATGTTGTTGACCCGTCTTGCCTGCTGTCTTCTGCTGACCCTTCGTGTTACCTGATGTTTGGGCGTTAACGGACGTAAATCGGACGCAAGTTTTATTGGTCAGTCTCGAAGGGTTGTTTTTCCGAGAACCCTCACTGGACCCGTGCTCACCGTCGCTAGGTCGACGTCGTCATCGCGGCGGACTTGAAGTGGCAGGGCGCACGCGGATGATCGTCTTCCCCTTGATCCGCGTGGTCGGGTTGGCGCGGCTGGCTCAGGACGATGTGGACGCTTGAGGTGGCGCTCGCGTTGACTCGCGCACAGCGAGGGATGGACCGGATTTCGCCGCCGCATCGATCGCCCGATGCTGGCAGAGATCGCCTGGCCGCCGAGCGAGGGGCCACATGTGTTCGTCTGCGGCCCTACAACCGCTGGTCGAATCGGCGGCCTCCGCTCTCGTCGAGCTCGGACACGATCCGGCGCTCGTGAAAACTGAGCGCTTCGGTCCCACAGGGGGATCAGGATAATCCAGCCAGCGTGTTCTCGAAACTGGCGGAAGGAGGCAGCAATGGACGGCGATCAAACGAGGAAAGAGAGAGACCGAACCGATGACGACCGCGCCGGAGAGGCGGCAAGGCTCGACGGGAACGTGGTAGCCGGAATGCTGAGCGAGATCTTCGTCCAAGATTTCACGACGGCGCGCGTGACGTGTGCCAATTGCGGGGCCGCGAGGCCGCTGGGAGCTTTGCTGGTGCACGCGCACGGGATGGGAATGGTGATGCGGTGCACCACCTGCGATTCAGTGGTGATGCGGATGGCGCGGAACACCCACCCGACTCTGGTTCGACACGACCGGTGCGAGACTATTTACATTGGCACCAGTGACTGCGGTCGTCTAGCCCACAGGCGGGGCGGCCAAGTGGCCACACGAGTCTGGAACTTACTGATTGGCCGTCGCATCACCGTGCTTTGAGTGCCTCACACAATTGCGTCAACTCGACTTCGTTCAGATCGGAGACTGCCCAGAAGGACATGCCGCCACTGCTCCAGTGGCGAACATGGAATCCCCGGACCGACCGGGTCGTGGCGCGCGCCAACGCATCGTCGCGATCGGGGAAGACAAAAACATTGATCGTGTGCTTCTGCCGTTCGTACACGAGAGCGGCCACCGGGCGTCCAGCCAGGTAATCCAGCCGGCCACCGACGAGCGGAAATCCCATTGAGGCGAGATCCACGACTGGAGGCGAAAAATCGAGCTTGCCCAAGAACCACGGTTTGACCGTGTGCTGATCCGTCGACTGGACATCAAACATGTGATTCGCCAGCAGGGAGCGCACATGGTTGTCGATCGCCTCGTTTGCGATCGCATCGCTTTGTGTGACGCCCGACCGCAGCAGGGTCGTGCCGACGCCAGCCGACACAACGATTACGGCTGCCGCCGCCCAGACCAGCGCGCGACGCGCAAACGTGGATCGAGTGGACTGTCCCAACACCCGTGCGCGCAACCGCTCGGGAGCCGAGTAGTACGGCGCTGCCTGGACGAGGCGGCTGACGGCTTCGCGCTCGCCCACCACTCGTCGGCATGTCGCACACTCACCGATGTGATCGCGGATAGACTTGCTGGACTCCGCATCGAGTTCGCGGTCGAGATAGGCGTCCAGATCGCGTTCCACGTGTTCGCAACTCATCGAATCGTCTCCCTGGACGTTGTGAGCTTCAGCACGGCCGCAAGGCGTTCACGAGCCCGAGCAAGTCTCGACATGACGGTGCCGATCGGCACGCGCACGACTGCAGCAATCTCCTTGTAAGACAAGCCTTCGATTTCTCGTAACACAATCACTTCACGGAAGTCGGCAGGCAATTGCTCGAGCGCGGCGCGGACGAGCGCGATGGTGTGCTGTTGGAGTAATCGTTCCTCAGGGTCGAGCGCCTGATCGGGCCGCTCGCGCCTCGCGCCGTCCTCCGCCGTGACCTCTGTATGGTTCGTCCGGCGCGAGACTCGGCTGTACCACGTGTTGCGTACGATTGCGAACAGCCATGGGCGCGCGTCGTCGTCGCGAAGCGACGAAAAGAAACGCATCGCCCGGACGCACGCATCCTGGACCACGTCCTCCGCTTCCGCCTGGCTCTTCGTCAGCCACCGTGCGTAGTTGAACGCGGCGTCCAGATGCGGAAGAACCGTTTCCTCGAAGCCGCGCAGTGGCATGAGTCCATCTGATTGACCGTCGCCCCTCCAGGTTTATTCCCGGGAATAGCTCTCACATCACCCCGGTCTCTCCTTCCAGATGGCAATCAGCGGGCGCCTTCTTGCGCCTGTAGGAGGGACCTATGGCACGCAGTGATGAGCACGATCTCGATCGACGACATTTCTTGAAATGCATGGCCTGGGTGGGCACTGGCGCGGTCTGGACCTTCTCGGGCGGCGTCCTGAAAGGATCTCCGCTGGAACAAGCCGTTCGCACGTCGGTGATGTCGCATAACGCCCTCCGCTTCGTGCAGATCAGCGACACCCATATCGGATTCGACAAGCCCGCAAACACAGACGTCACTGCGACCCTGCGCGCGGCGATCGCGACGATCAAAGCTGCGGATGAACCACCGGCCTTCGTCCTTCACACCGGCGACTTGACGCATCTGTCGAAGCCGGCGGAGTTCGATACGTTGCAGCAGGTGCTGTCGGAGTTGTCCGTCCCTGTCTTCTACGTCCCGGGCGAGCACGACATTCTGGGCGACGATGGCCGGAGCTATCTGCAGCGCTTCGGCAAGGGCACAGAGGGGGCGGGCTGGTACAGCTTCGAGCAGAACGGTGTGCATTTCGTCGGGCTCGTTAACGTCGTGAATCTGAAAGCTGGTGGGCTCGGCTCCCTCGGCAACGAGCAGCTCGAGTGGGTGGAGAAGGATCTCAAAGGACTCAAGAGCAGTACGCCGATTGTCGTCTTCGCGCATATCCCACTGTGGTCTGTGTATCCGGAGTGGGGATGGGGCACCGACGACAGCGAGCGGGCGTTGTCCTACCTGCAGCGATTTGGTTCGGTCTCGGTACTCAACGGCCACATTCATCAGGTCATGCAGAAGGTCGAAGGTCACGTCACGTTTCATACCGCGATGTCGACGGCCTTCCCACAACCAGCGCCCGGAGCAGCGCCGTCGCCCGGTCCGATGAAAGTGGCCGACGACAGATTGCGAAAGGTGCTCGGCCTCTCACGAATGTCGTTTCACGACGTGAATCATCCAATCGCCATCACCGACGTGCCGCTCGAGGCCGACGCGCAGACAGCGAGCGCACACGACATCGTGCTCGACAACTTCAGTTTTGCTCCGGCACAGGCATCTGTGCCGATCGGCACCACGATCACGTGGACGAATCGCGACGACGTCCCTCACAACGTCGTCAGCACCGAGCAGAAGTTCAAGTCGCCAGTGCTCGATACCGATGAACAGTTCTCCCATCGCTTCGACACGCCTGGGACGTATCAGTACTTCTGCTCGCTTCACCCGAAGATGACGGGTCGCGTTGTCGTCGGGTGACGCATGCGGCAATTCGCTGACTGACCCGCCCGCCCGAACCGGTCCATTCAACAACGAAAGGATGAGAATCATGCGCAAGTTCATCGCTGCGGCCAGCCTGGCCGCGCTGACTCTTGGGGCCACGCCTGCGGCAGTGGCTACGGG
>JBKPRH010000069.1:0-20230 GCA_046765795.1 Acidobacteriota bacterium
GGTTTCTTCCCACGAGCTGGGGCGGCATCGATTCCGATCCGCCGAGACTCGATGAACCAACGGCGTGCTGCCCACAAACGATCGAGGAGATCTGGTTTCGCGGATCGCATTCCGATGTCGGTGGCGGCCTTGACGATGACACCGCGTCGAAGGCGCCGCTGCGCTGGCTGTTGAACGAAGCCGCGCGCGCGGGGGTGATCCTCACCGACGAAGGCTGGCACGCCACGACTGCTGTTGATCCGGTGAACGTGAAGCCATTCAATTCGCTCACGCGCGGCTGGCTGTTGAGCGAGTACATGCCCCGATGGGAACTCGATAATCATTTCTTCCCGCCGAAGCGATATTTCAAGTGCGGCCGAACCGGTGTCCGACACCCGTCGCAATTCGCGCGGCAACAGGTGGTGCGCGTGCACTCGACGGTTGGTCCGCTGCAAGATATCGTCACGACTTACGTGGACACGCAGATCGCACCTCGCCATGACGACGAGCCTTCGAGGACGTGATGGCGATTCGAATCGTTCGACTCGGGTCGCCTCGCGCTGCGAACGAAGGCCTCCGCCTCGGCACCGTCCGTCGTCCACCACGCGGGGTGCCCAAGGCTGAAACGGCGTCGCGCAATTTCTATGACGTATGGCTACCAGACATCGCACCGAGTGAGGCGCTCCTCAAGCGTGCGCAAGCGTCGATCGATGATCCGAAACGATGGAAGTCGTTCGTGAGCCGGTATCGCGGCGAGATGAAGCGGCCGGAGGCGCGGCACCTGCTTGATCTACTCGCGGCGCTGTCACACACGACCGATTTCTCCGTTGGCTGCTATTGTGCCGACGAGAACCGCTGTCACCGATCGGTTCTGCGCGAGCTGCTTGCCGAGCACGGTGCGAAGATTCGTACCAGCTAACGACCTATGAATAGACCGAGCCTTGTCATCACTTTCATTCTGACCATCGTACTCATCTCCATCGCTGAACCAGCTTGGGCCCAACTGACCAACGTGAACTTATCGCTGAAACGCGAGTACGGCAGGTCCCTGTTTCGGGAATGTCAGCTCGACGTGGTAATCGCCCAAACCAGAGGGCGATCGAGTCTGGTGTGTTCCCGAACGTCCTCGGCGGACGCATCCGGAAGCGTGACTCGAAGCCGGGACCTCACGGCGAGCGAGGTCGGCGACATTCTGAAATTTGCCGGAGCCGCCGATCTCTTCGGCGGAATGCATGTCGGAACGGATTCGACAGCCACCGATGGATTGTTTGAGACTCTCAGGGTGACTGAGCCCGGACGGCGAACGGTGGTTCTCGTCTCGTCCGGCAACGACTCATTCACGATCGGCAGCCGCCGCGACTTGATCCGGCTGCTCTACGCGGTCCTCAACGAACTGCAGAAAGCGGCGACGCAGGGATAGCTACACCTTCTCGAGTCTCCCGTCGGCGTGCTTCGCGAAGCGACCCGCGTCGCGCGCGTGCACCGGCGCGTTCTCGGGCCACGGCCAGCCGCCGAAGAGGGTGCGGCGATAGTCGGCGAACGCCTGCTCCAACTCAGCGCGCGTGTTCATGACGAACGGACCGTACTGCGCGACGGGCTCGCCGATCGGACGCCCCTGCAGCAGCAGGATCTCGACCGGGCCGTTCACCGCCTCGAGCGGAATCGGCTGATCCGGATACACGCGAATCATCGACGGACCATCGATGACGCGATCGCCGACCTTGATGCCCTTGCCCGCGAAGACGTGCAGCGCGCGGTTACTGCCCACGTCGCGGGCCGGCGGCACCAGCCACTTCGCGCCCGGCTCCATCGCAATCGACCAGATCGCCACGTCCGCCTCGTCGCTCGCCGCCCATGAGTGCGGCGGCGGCGCCAGCGGCTGTGCATCGTCGAGCCTGCCGGCAATCATCGTGACCTCGACGCCAGGATAGCGGCGGCGCGGAATGTCCTTGTCCCATAACATCGTGAAGTACGGCGCGGCCAGCTTGTTCTTCGCCGGCAGGTTCAGCCAGATCTGAAACAGCTCCAAGGTATTCGGACCGTGGCGATCGAGCAGCGGAAACATCTCCGAATGCACGACGCCCGCGCCCGCCGTCAGCCACTGCACATCGCCCATGCCGAACCGCGCCGCGGCGCCCAGCGAGTCCGAATGGTCGATATAGCCCTTGCGGACGATGGTCACCGTCTCGAAGCCGCGATGCGGATGCTGCGGAAACCCGGGGACGATGTCGCCGTGATACATGCGCCAGCCGTCGTGATTGTCGAAGTCCTGCCCGATGTCGTGGCCGACGAGCGGGGCGTCAGGGCCGAAGCGATCGTTGCCTTTGGGGTAGAGGTCGACGTGGTGGACGCAGAACAGGAACGGATCGAGCGTCTGCCAGCGATTGCTCAGCGGGCTGACCTGAATGATCGGATCGGACATCTTCGCACCATACCTCACTGATGCGGTTCCATCGACAGGCAGAATCGCTCGGTGTGCACCCAGCAGTTGTCCCCGCGATCATGCGTATCGCGCCGGAGTTGCGTCAGGTTGGGAAACGACGTTCGCCGCAACGCCTCCGACAGAGTCCTTTCGATGCCGCTCTCGCGCAGGCCGAGCGCTGAGTAGATCGCGACGAAAGACGTCACGTCGGCAGCGAAGGCACCAGCCTCGCTCTTGCGAATCATCAGCATCACGCCCTTGCCAAGCGTGCCCATCGCCGGCAGTGCCACGGTGAGCGGCAGCAGGAGGCGGCCGCCAGGTACCAGCGCATCGAGCCACGATTCCTGCGGGTGCGTGACACCGGCGTTGACCAAGATCGCATCGAGTGGGCCGTGCACGCTCGCCCCGTCATTCTGCTGGACCTCGATCCACGGCATCGACGCGAGATTGCGGCGCGCGGCGGCGGCAAGCGGTTCATCGATCTCCGCAGCGACGAGACGTCCCGTCGCTCCGACGATGTAGCCGATGATCGCCGAGTAGTAACCGGTCCCGGCGCCGATATGGACCACGCGGCTGCCCCGGGCGAGGGCCAGGCTGTCGATCATGCGCGCCAGGAAGCTCGGCGCACCGTTGAACAACTGTCGCTCGGCATCGATCGCCACCGACGCGTCCGCATAGACGTGGCGCGGGTCGGCATCGGGTGTACGGCGCGGCTTCGGGTCGCCCGCGCCGACGATGACCCACGGGCCTGGACCAAGGAATTGTTCGCGAGGGATCGCTGCAAACGCGTCGAGGAGAGCGGGCGTAGTTGCACCGGCGGCGGCGACAATCTGTTGTGCGTACGCCTGACGCACGGACGCGATTTCCGACATCACCTTACATTCTGACCTATACCTTTTCCCTGACCGTTGACCTTTGCCCTTTGACCTTGGTCGTAGAATACATGCCGCTCCACATGAATCGCCGCCACCTTTCACGCAGACAGTTCATCGGCGAGAACGCCGTCATCGGCGCCACCGCCGCAGCTCTCGCGCTTGCGCGGTGGACGGGCACGGTCACGTTGGATGCTCAGGCGGCGACCGACGGTGCACGTGATCTCGGCCTCGTCAACGGGCGGTTTCACACGATGGACCGCGCGAGCCAGGTCGTGTCGCAGGTGCTCATCCGCAATGGCCGGATCGCCGCGGTCGGCAACAACGTCGTTCGGCGAGGTGGCGGACTGACGGTTGTGGACCTCAAAGGCAGAACCGTCATTCCCGGCCTCATCGATGCCCACAACCACATCGTCCTCGTGGGCAACCGGCCCGGATGGCACACGCCGCTCGAGCATGTCTTCACGATCCCCGAGGCGATTGCTGCCCTGAAGATGCGTGCGTCGACTGTGCCGGCTGGTGAGTTTGTCACCACTGTCGGCCCGATCTCGGCGATGCAGTTCGACGAGCATCGATTGCCGACGCTCACCGAACTCGATGCAGTGGGACGTCCCGTGTACCTCCAGGCCGCGCAAGGAGGGACACGCACCAACAGTGAAGGCAAAGCCTGGCTCGAAGCGAGAGGCGTCACGGTGGCGGCTGACGGCGCGATCGCCGGTCAGGCCGCGGGGCTCGCACTGCAGACGCTGCGCAAGACGCTGTTGACTCCGGAGACGAGGAGGCGCACGGCACTCGACGCCATGCAGTATTACGCGCGACTCGGCATCACCACGCATCGCGACTCGGGCGCGTTTCACGCCGACGAACCAGCGACGGGCGTCGCCAGCGAGAACACCTATACGATGCACAACCCGTTTCTCGCGCTCGCGCGTGAGGGACGACTGCCGGCTCGCTTGCGCATCGACTTTCTGCATCAGGACTCCCCGACCGCGAACCCGCCGCTGCCGACGTTGTCCGAGCGGCTGCGCAACGCATTTCCGCGCTTCGGCAACGAATGGCTGAAGACCGGTGGGATCGGCGAGTTCACCGGCGGTGGCGTGGACGGCCTGCGCGCGATCGCACGCGCGGGATGGCGCGCTGAAGATCACGCACTGAACCTTGCCGGTGCGACGACCCTCATCACCAATCGCGAAACGGTGAACCGCGAGATTCCCATCACCGACCTGCGCTGGATCATCTCGCATGTACCCGAGTTCCCCGTGGAGCTCGCCAATCGAGCACACGCGATGGGCATGGGCGTCCTCGTCGGCTGGGGACCAACGCGCACGGGCATGAACGTTGGCCCCCCGTATCGGATGCTGATCAATCACGGGATTCACGTCGGCTATCACTCCGATGGCGGCGACATCACCGTGATCAACCCGTGGCTCAACTTCTCCACGATGATCACGGGCCGCAACCTGGCCGGCCAGGCGATCCTCGGTGATCAAACGCTGACTCGGCAGCAGACGCTGTGGCTCGCGACTGCCGCCAACAAATGGTTCATCTGGGAAGACGACATCGGCTCGCTTGAACCCGGCAACCGCGCCGACCTCGCCGTACTCGATCGCGACTACTTCGCGATTCCAGACCAGGACATCAAACGGATCCGCTCAGTGCTGACGATCGTCGGCGGTCGAGTGATACACAACGACGGCGTTTTGTAGGGGCGACGCATGCGTCGCCCTGATTGAGGGCATGATGCGAAACCACATGTCGATACGCGCGATCTTCTGTGCGGCCCTGGTCGTCGCAGTTGGTGCGGTCTTGAGCGCGCAACGACGTGCCCACGATGTCGCCGCAGACGTGCTCGCGTTCGAGCGCGACATCGAAGCGGCCGTCGTCCGCGGTGACGTGGCGTTCGTCGACGCCGCAACGGCACCCACATTCACGTTCACCCACGGCGACGGCTGGACGACCGGCGGCGCTCCGCTGCGCGTGGACACGCGCGCCGACTGGATGGCGACGGTGGCCAAAGCGCCGTACGCGTCGCGAGTGCTCGATTCCGTCAAGACCGAGGTGCATGGCGATGTCGTCATCACCTACGGACGCTACGTTGGCCGTTTCAAGGACGCCGCACCGGGCCGCAGAACATTCACGGTGTGGTACGAGCGTGTGTACGCCAGGCGTGATGGCAAGTGGCAATACCTGTCTCACCGTACCGTGGACGGACCCGTGTACGAGAAGGATTAACCGCGCATCGGGTCAAATCCCAAGTGCATCGGGCAACAGATCGTGATACGTGTTGAGGTATGACCGCACGCCTCTCCTTCTGCGCACTCGCACTGCTCCTCTTGCTTGCCCCGTCGGCGCGTCTTGGCGCCCAGTCCGACGAAGCCGACCGCGTCAAGGAATCGTCCGTCGTGCTCAACGAGATCATGAAAGCCTCGGACAGCGCGATTCCGACTTCGGTCTTGGAAAAGGCCGAAGGCATTGCCGTTTTTCCCGGCACGGTTCGCGGCGGCTTCATCGTCGGGGCCGAACGCGGCCGCGGCATCCTCAGTGCCAGAGATGAAAAGACCAAGATGTGGTCAACGCCGGCGTTTCTGACAATTACCGGCGGCAGCCTCGGGCTGCAGATCGGCGTGCGCGCGACTGATCTCGTACTCGTGATTCAGAATCGCCGCGGACTCGAGAACCTGGTGCGCAACGAATGGAAGGTCGGCGCCGGTGCTGCCGCGACCGCCGGACCAGTCGGCCGCGACGCGCAGGCCGCAACCGACATCCAGTTGCGTGCGGAGATTCTGAGCTACTCACGCAGCCGCGGTCTGTTCGCCGGTGTGTCGCTCGATGGATCGACGATCCGCCAGGACGAGGACGCCAACGGTCGCTTCTATGGCGAGAAGTTCACCACGCGCCAGGTGGTCTTCGACAACAAGGCCAAATCTCCCGAAGCGACGGTGCCGTGGTTCCAGGCGTTGATGAAGTACGTGCCGTAGCGAGGGTCCCGACGCCGGGACACTAGGCACTCACGATCAACACGACCGCAACAAGCGCGCACGCCACGCCGAGCGCCTGCGAACCAGACAGGCGCTCGCCGAGCGTGAATCGCGCGAGGAGCACCGTGCTCGCAGGATAGAGCGACGCCAGCGTGGCCACGAGACTCAACGGTCCGTATCGCGTGGCGATCAGATAGAGCGCGTTCGCGGTCATATCGACAACACCACAGCCGACCGCCGTTCGGACAGCACCCCGCTCCAGCCGATTTATCCCGTCCTCGCGCGAGAGACGGCGTCCTCGCGTCACCGCCATCACGGCAAACAGCGGCACTGAAACCACACGGCCGACGATGAGCGGCCAGACGCCCGCGTGATGGCTCGTCTGCGCGAGACAGAGGAAGAACAGACCGACCGCGACGCCTGAGATGAACGCGAGACTCACAGCCGACTGCATGCGGCGTGGCGTGACCTCGACCGATTGAACGCGACTGAGCAGGACAATCGCCGCCGTGGCGAGCACAATTCCCACCCCTGCGTACACACCGGGCCGTTCGCCGAGCAGCAATGCCACGAGCACGGGCACAGCCGCGGCGCACACCGCAGTTATCGGAGCGACGATCGACATCGTGCCGATCGCGAGCGCGCGATACAGAAGCGCGACACCTCCACTTCCAGAGACTCCTGCGGCGACGCCCCAGAGGTAATCGGCCGGCACAGGCGAGCTCGATGGCAGCAGCGGCAGGAGCAGCGCCAACAGCACCAGCCCGGCGGCTTGTGCGATGAAGGTCACGACCACCGCATCCAGGCGCTTGGACGCGATTCCACCGAGGAAATCTCCTGCGCCGTAAAAAGCCGCCGAAGCGAGTGCCAGAGTTACAAACACGCGAGTAGGATCCTTCCCCATGGATATCACGCGTCGGAGCTTTCTTGCCGCGGCCAGCGCCGGCGTTGCAATGAGCCTGCGCAGCGCGCCAGCAGCAGCGCAAACAGGACGCATGTTGCTGAAGGGCGGATGCGTCCTCTCGCTCGATCCCACGGTCGGCGACTTCGATACCGCCGACGTGCTGATCGAGAAAGGTCTGATCGCCGCGGTTCGACCGAACATCAGTGCAGACGCACAGGTCATCGACGCGGCGAACATGATCGTGATGCCGGGGTTCGTCGATACGCACCGGCATATGTGGCAGGGCGCAGTTCGCAACAGCCTGCCCAATGGTCTGCTCAACGACTACGTCCGCGAGATCCTCGGCTCGGTGCGGAGCGCGATGCGTCCCGAGGACGTTCGCATCGGCGATCTGGTGAGTGCGCTCGGGGCGATCAACGCGGGCGTGACGACGGTGCTGGATTGGTCGCACATTGGGAACAGTCCGGCGCACACCGACGCGGCGATTCAAGGACTCCGTGAGTCCGGCATTCGCGCGGTGTATGCGTTCGGCGGCGGCGCAGGCGGCCCGCAGAACCGGTATCCCGACGACATTCGTCGCCTGCGCAAACAGCTCTTCTCGTCGAGCGATCAGTTGCTGACGCTGGCGATGGCGTCAGGCATGACGACGGCCGAATGGGCCGTCGCGCGTGAGGTGAAAGCGCCGATCTCAGTCCACGCGAGCGGCTCGCTCGCTGGCTTGGAGAAAGCGCTCGGCCCGGACGTCACCTACATTCACTGCAACACGTTCACGGAGCAGGCGTGGAAGATGGTGGCCGATTCAGGAGGTCACGTCTCGATCTCGTGTCCGATCGAGATGGAGATGGGCCACGGCATCCCACCGATACAGGCGGCGCTCGATCACAAGCTCGCACCCAGCTTGAGCGTGGATGTGGAAACGCAGATGCCCGGCGACCTGTTCACGCAGATGCGCGCGGTGTTCACGCTGCAACGCATGCAGGCGCTCGCCCGCCAGCGCGCCAACGACAAAGCGGCGCCGGCGCTGCTCACGGTGCGTGATGTGATCGGCTTTGCCACGATCAACGGCGCGAGAGCCAACCATCTTGATGGGAAGATCGGTACGCTGACGCCCGGCAAGGAAGCCGACGTCATCCTGTTGCGCAGCGACGCGATCAACGTCGCGCCGATGAACAACGCCTATTCAGCGGTGGTGCAGGCGATGGACACGAGCAACGTCGATACGGTGATCATCGCCGGCCAGATCCGCAAGCGTCAGGGACAACTGGTCGGTGTCGATCTCACTCGGCTCCGCCAGCAAGCGCAGACCTCGCGCGACTACATCGTGAAACGCGCGGGTTGGCCATCGACGCGCCTCGGGCGCGGCTGAGGCGCGCGCGTCAACTCCCAAGAACCCAATGGAATTGGGAGTTATCAAGCCTTGGGTTCGAAGTTCAAGGCCACTCCGTTGATGCAGTAGCGGAGACCGGTCGGTGGCGGACCATCGGGAAACACGTGGCCGAGATGTCCGCCGCAGTTGCTGCAATGCACTTCGGTGCGCGTCATCCCGTAGCTGCGATCGACAGTCGTCCCGATGCTGCCCTCGACGGGGGCAAAAAAGCTGGGCCAGCCAGTGCCGCTCTCGAACTTGCGATCCGCGACGAACAGCTTCTGGCCGCAGGCCGCGCACGAGAACGTACCCGCCCGATGCTCGCGCAGCAATGCACAGGATCCGGGCGCCTCAGTGGCGTGATTCCGCAGCACCGCATACTGCTGCGGCGTCAGCAATTTGCGCCATTCCTCATCCGTCTTGGTGACGGGAAATGTCGTCGTCTCATTCATGCCTTCTGTGTCCGTCTCTTCGAGTCTACGGCGGCCGCTCCGTTGTCGCGGCCGGAAATTCATGTGCGACATGGCTGGGCCTGACGATGAGCGGCGCAGCCTCTACGAACCATTAGTATGCCTCGACACGCCGAGGAAGAACTCTCCCAATCGAACGATTTCTGAGCCCCAGCCACGAGCCAAACGACATGGTTTCTCAGCGAACTGCGCAGCTACCCGGGTGAAAAGCGGATGGCCCTCGGGTTGCTCAGTCGGGATTCCCAGGAGTTCGCGGAAATGGCCATTACGCAGTTGCAGTCGCCGGACCTGAAGGTCGTCTGTCTCGCCGATGCGATCGTCGAACGCTATGAAGACTCGGAACGCCGCGGTCATCTGCGCTTAGGCCCAGACGATGTCCGCTGGCTGCGCAGCGCGCGTTTGAAATACGGCCCCGACGTACGAGTGCTCGATATCTCGGCCGGCGGCATTCTCGTCGAGACCGATGGCGAGCTCCGCCCCGACGCCAACATCGTGTTCGAGTTGTCGGGCCCGACGAATTCGATTCTCATGCCGTCCAAGGTGCTGCGCTGCCGCGTCGCGTCGTTCGCCGACGTCATGCGCTATCAGGGCGCCTGCTCGTTCAAGCGTCCGCTCGAGATTCCGAATCTCCTCAAGCAGGTACTCGCCAAGAGCAACGAAACGACAGCGGCTCCAGGCGCGCGGCAGGCAGGTACGTCCACGTCATGGCAGAAGGTCGTCGCGCGATTCCGCGACGGACGTCTCGTTCGCGGGTACACCGCAGACTTCCATCCGTCCAAACCGCAGCTCCATCTCTCTGCGGAGCCACACTCGAGCGACACGCTGTTCCTGCAGCTCTCGCAGTTGAAGGCGCTGTTCTTCGTGCGCGACTTCAACGGCGATCAGATGCGCGTCGATCGCCACGAGTTCGGCGCAGCGCCACAGGGCCGAAAAATCGTCGTCACGTTCAACGATGGCGAAACGTTGCTGGGATCGACGCTCGGCTACCGCGGCGAGGGCGAAGGCTTCTTCGTGCAGCCTGCGGATCCGCGATCCAACAACCTGCGCGTGTTCGTAGCGCCTGGCGCGACACAGCAGATGCGATTTCTGTAGGAATTCTGACCTGCCTCAAGATTCTCGGCAGCGCCGGCTGTAAGTGATTGATGCCGGACCGGCAACGCCCGCCAAGTCTGGCGTGTGCGTTGCTATTCCTGATGACGCGGGGGATTGTCTCGCATGATGGCTGTCGCAGTTCTGCACGAATCGACATTCGACGAAGCCGCCACCTCTCAGTCGCCCCACACCACGACAGGTGCGAAGGAGCGACGTGCGCAGGTGCGTCTCAGCGCCGAGGACGCGTCGTGGCTCCGTAGCGCTCGGCTCAAATACGGCGCCGAGGTTCGCGTCATCGACATCTCGGCGGGCGGCATTCTGATCGAGTCCGAGAGCGCGCCGCTCGCCCCGCAATCCAGCATCGTCTTCGAGTTGTCAGCACAGACCGGGACGATGCTGATGCCGGCGCGCGTGCTGCGCAGTCTGCCGGTCGAAGGCAGCACCACCCGCCATATGACGGCGTGCGTGTTCAAGCGAGCACTCTCGGTCGATGCGCTCGCCGCCGTGACTCGCGATCACGCACCTGCGGCTGCACCGGTTGCCGGACGCGCGGCGTCGTGGCAGCGCGTCGTCGCGCGATTCCGCGGCGGACAGGTCGTGCGCGGCTACACGAACGACTTCCATCCCTCGAAGACGCATCTCCATCTGACGCCCGAGGACAAGCCCGGCGAAACGATGTTCATGGACTTGTCGCAGCTCAAAGCGGTGTTCTTCGTCCGGCAGTTCGAAGGCGATCCATCACGTGTCGATCGCCACGAGTTCGGCAACGCGGGGCACGGCCGCCGGGTCGAGGTGACGTTCGAGGATGGCGAGGTGCTCCGCGGTACGACGCTGGCCTACCGTGGTGAGGGCGCTGGGTTCTTTGTGCAGCCGGCCGATGCCGGCTCGAACAATATGCGCGTGTTCGTCTCGCCGGGTGCCACCCTCCACGTCAAGTTCCTGTAAAGGGGCGTGACAAGTAGTACCAGACTAACGATAATCCGCCCATGGTGTGGTACCACTGGCTCCTGCTCGGTGTGGTGCTGATCGCTCTGGAGATGGCCGCGTCGGGCGGCTTCTACTTCATCTTCTTCGGCGTCGCTGCAGTCATCATCGCGCTGCTCTCGCTGGCGGATGTCGCCGGGCCGCTGTGGTTTCAACTGCTCCTCTTCTCTGTTCTGTCCGTCGCCTCGCTTCTGTTCTTCCGCAATCCGATCATGCGGCGGCTCAATCTGGAGGGAGGCGCTGCCGACCTCGACACACTGACCGGTCAGACGTGTTCGGTGCTCGAGCCAATGCCGCCGGGCGGCAACGGCCGCGTCGAGCTGCGCGGCACAACATGGAGCGCGCGCAACCTGGGCACGACACCGCTCTCGAACGGCGCACGGTGCACCGTGATACGGTCCGAGCGGCTGACGCTACTGGTGAAGGCAGAGGAGGCCCTTTCATGATCGGGATGGGCAGTTTGTTGGTCTTCGTCGCGCTGGCGATTCTGGTGCTCATCATCGTCGCCAAGACGGCGGTGGTCGTTCCGCAGCAGAACGCGTATGTCGTCGAGCGGCTGGGGCGCTACTCGGGCACGTTGGGCGCCGGATTCCACGTACTGATGCCGTTCATGGACGTGATCCGTTATCGCCATTCGCTCAAAGAGGCGGCCTACGACATCCCAGCGCAGGTGTGCATCACCCGCGATAACGTGCAAGTCGGCGTGGATGGCATCCTCTACTTGAAGGTGCTGAATGCCGAGCGGGCATCGTACGGCATCTCGGACTACCTGTTCGCGATCACCCAACTTGCACAGACGACGCTGCGCAGCGAGATTGGCAAGATCGACCTCGACAAGACGTTCGAGGAGCGCACCAACATCAACATGTCCGTCGTCGCCGAGCTGGACAAGGCGTCCGAGCCGTGGGGCGTGAAAGTGCTGCGCTACGAGATCAAGAACATCACACCGCCGCATGACATTCTGGCCGCGATGGAAAAACAGATGCGCGCCGAACGCGAGAAGCGCGCGGTGATCCTCACATCCGAAGGCGCCCGCGACGCGTTGATCAACAACGCGGAAGGCGCCAAGCAGGAAACCATCAAGAACTCGGAAGCTCGCCGGCAGCAGCAGATCAACGAGGCCGAGGGCCAGGCGCAGGCAATTCTGGCGGTCGCGACCGCGACCGCTGAAGGCATCCGTCGCGTCGCGAACGCGATGCAGGATCCCGGCGGCGCGCAAGCCGTGCAGCTCCGCGTGGCCGAGCAGTACATCACGCAGTTCGGCCAGCTCGCCAAGGAGAGCAACACCCTGGTGATTCCCGCCAATGCCGCCGATGTCGCCTCGATGATTGGCGTCGCCATGCGCGTGATGAACACGACGAACTCGCCCGTGCTCCCGCCGCGCGCGTAACTGCGCCCTCACGTTCTGAGCCCGCGTCAGCCATCCTGGCCGCGGGCTTGCCTTTACACCTACACGTGTAGTAGATATAACCACTCAATTAGGAGATGACGTGCGACTGCCAAAATTGAGCAAGCTCGAACACCAGATCATGGAGGCGCTGTGGAGCCGCGGCGCGTCCTCGGTCCGCGAGATTCTCGAAGCCTTCCCCGAGAAAGGCCGTCCCGCCTACACGACCGTCCAGACGATGGTGTATCGACTCGAGGAGAAGGGCGCGATCCGCCGCACCAGGAAGATCGGCAACGCCCACATCTTCGAGGCCGTCATCTCACGCGCGTCCGCGCAACGTCGTCTCATCGACGAGCTCCTCGCCTTTTTCGGCGGCAGCAGCCAGCCCGTCGTCGCGCATCTGATCGAGTCCGGCAATCTGACGCTCGACGACGTCAAAGAGGCGGAGCAGCTCCTGCTCAAGTTGAAAAGTGGAAAAAGTGGAAGAAGTGGAAAAGTAAGTTCCAAGTAGGGCGGATGTCATGCTGGAAATGATCTGGAATCATCTGTGGCAATCGACGCTGTTTGCGGGTGCGGTCGCGACACTCGCGCTCGCGTTCCGCAACAACCGCGCGCACGTGCGCTACTGGCTGTGGCTCGCGGCCTCGGTGAAATTCCTCATCCCGTTCAGCGCGCTGTTGTGGATCGGAGCGCAGATCGAGCTCGTCCCCATCGAGCGTTCGGGGCAGGAGATCATCGGCGTGCTCGACAACGCGGCGGAGCCGTTCACCCAGCCGCCACTCGTGCGCGTGGACCGGCGCGGACGTCCTCTGCCTCCGCCGCCGCCCACTCCGCTGTCGACGATCGCCGAACGCAGCTTCACGATCCTCTGGCCCGCCGGCGCGATCGCCGTGCTGCTGACGTGGGCCGTGCGATGGAGACGCGTCGCTACGTCGGTGCGAGCGTCAACCGAGATCACTGATAGTCCCGTCCTGCATGCGCTGCGACGCCTCGAAGGTGACCCGTCGAGAATACGGCTCGTCACATCATCGCAGGCCATTGAGCCAGGTGTTTTCGGGATCGTCTCGCCGGTATTGATGTGGCCGGACGGGATCGCCGAACGCCTCAGCCCCGCGCAGATCGAGGCGATCCTCGCGCACGAAGTCGCCCACGTGCATCGTCGCGACAATCTCGCTGCGATGGTCCACATGGCGGTCGAAGCACTGTTCTGGTTCCATCCGCTCGTGTGGTGGATTGGCGCACGACTCGTGGACGAACGCGAGCGCGCGTGCGACGAGGACGTCGTTGGCCGCGGCACTGAACCCGACGTCTACGCTGAGAGCATCCTCAAGACCTGCCAGTTCTACGTCGAGTCGCCGCTCGTGTGCGTCTCGGGCGTTACCGGTTCCGATCTCAAACGACGCGTGGAGCAAATCATGAAGCATGATCGGCACGCCGCCCTCACCGCGCTCAAGCGAGTCGTGTTGTATACGGCGATGGTTGCGGCGATTGCGATACCCGTAGGCATCGGCATCGTTACGTCACCACGCCTCGCCGCGCAGATCGTCCCGCCGACCGAGGATTCACCGACGTTCGAGATAGCGTCCATCAAGCCAACCGCCGGCGGCGGCGGCCGCATCGGCATGGGTGGTACGCCTGGGCGGGTCAACATGACGGGGATGAATGTCCGTCGTCTGATCACGCAGTCCTACGAGATTCACGATTCACAAATCATCGGCGGCCCGGACTGGCTGGGCACGCAAGGCTACGACATCACCGCCACACTGACGGGAACACCGTCGCCCGACCAGCGCCGGATGATGATGAAGGCGTTGTTGCGCGATCGGTTCAAACTGACGTTCCATAGTGAGAAGCGCGATTTGCCGCTCTACGCATTGATCGTGCAGCGCAGCGACGGACGTCTTGGTCCCGGCCTCAAGCGCATTCCCGACGATGAGTGCCCGCCGCCGGGAAGCCGCAGGGGCGCGGCACCAGGCGGACCGCCACCTCCGGCGGCATCGCCGTTCGATCCGAACGCCGTCGCGGCGTGTGGATCGATCATCTTCGGTCCGGGCCGTCTGCTCGCGCACGGCGTTCCGATCGACATGCTCGCGCGGACGCTCGGCACGCTCCCCGCTCTGACGTCGTTCAATCGCCCGGTGACGAACCTCACGAAGCTCGAGGGCTTCTACGACTTCGACTTCCGGTTCGCCGTCGAATCCGGCCGCGGCGGACCGCCGCCGCCCGGCTCGCCGGCAGCCGCGCCCAATGCCATCACCCCGGGGGATGAGCCGGTGCTCTTCACGGCTCTTCAGGAGCAATTGGGGTTGAAGCTGAACCCGCAGCGGGCGACACTGGACGTACTCGTAATCGACTCGATCGAACGGCCGACGGAAAACTGAACCGCGGAACAAACCCCCCGCTCCGCGTGTCGAATGCGACGAAAGGCCGGCGTCTGGTGTCGGCCTTTTGTGCGAACCAACAGTCCGTGCCGGACGTCAAAACGACACGTTGCCCATGAACAAATCAGTGCTCCGACACCGACCCCACCGAGGTCTCATCGCAGTCCTGATCGCATGGCTCGCGTTTTCGCCGGTGCTGTCGGCGACCGAGCACTACGGTCAGGTCGGTTTCACGGGTGTTGCCGTCCCTGGCGCAACTGTCACGGCGACACAGGGCGACACGCAGATCGTCACGACCACGGATCAAAACGGCGTCTACAAATTCCCCGACCTCTCTGAAGGTACGTGGACGATCAAGATCGAGATGCGCGGATTCGCGCCGCTCTCACGCGAGGTGAACGTCGTCCCCGGCGCGCAGGCAGCCGTATGGGAGTTGTCGCTCCTGTCGTTCGAGGAGATCACCAAAGGATTGCCGCCACCGGTCAGCCAGGCGGCGCCGGCCACCGCGGCTGCGTCAGCGGGCAGCAACACGGTTCGTGCCCAGGGCGGTCGCGGCACCGTGACAACCGCACCGGCCGGTCAGGGTTTTCAGCGTGCCGGCGTGACTGCTGCACCGGCACGTCCGGCAGGCGCTGCACCTGCGGCTGCCGCACCAGCGGCACCCGAGCAGCAGGCGGACTCGAACGCTGCAAACGACGGCTTCCTCGTGAACGGCAGCGTGAACAACGGCGCAGCGTCACCGTTCGCGCAGTTCGCGGCGTTCGGCAACAACCGGCGGAGACCAGGCGCGCTGTATAACGCGCAGGCCGGTTTCACGTTGAGCAGTTCGGCGTTTGACGCAAAGAACTATTCGATCACCGGCCAGCAGACCGCGGTGCCGGACTACAACAATCTGCACTTTGTGGGAATGTTCCAGGGACCGCTTCGGATTCCGCGCCTGTTGCCCAACCGCGGACCCAACCTGTTCTTCGGCTATCAGCGCACCAATGACGACCGGGCGACGACCGCGTCGCAGCGCATGCCGACCGTACTCGAGCGCAACGGTGACTTCTCGCAGACCGTGGATGGACTCGGACGGTCAATCACTGTGAACGATCCGCTGACCGGCAGGCCGTTCCCGAACAACACCATTCCGCGCGACCGCATCAGTCCCGAAGCGGCCTCGCTACTCGGGTACTACCCTTTGCCGACAGTCGCCACCAACGAGCGGCTCAATTATCAAGCGCCGATTCTCTCAGCGGTACGTCAGGACAGCTTCCAGTCGCGCGTCACGCAGATCGTCAACCAGCGCAATCAGATCTTCGGCACCGGGTCGTACGCGCGGGTCACGAGCGAGGCGACCTCGCTGTTTCGCTTCATCGATCGCACGCAGACCGCGAACACCGATATCGGCGTGAACTGGAACCGGCGCGTCTCGCAGTTCCTGCAGATGCGCACGCGCTATCAGTTCACGAAGCAGTCCACGACTGTCACGCCGTTCTTTGCCAACCGCGTCAACGTGTCGGGCGACGCCGGCATCACGGGCAACAACCAGGAGCCAATCAACTGGGGGCCGCCATCGTTGTCCTTCTCGAGCGTCGCCGGGCTCTCGGACGGCCTGCCACAACGCAACGACGTGATGACACACGCCGCCGGTGCGGACGTCTTTCTCTTTCGCGGACGACACAACTTCACCATTGGCGGCGACGTTCGTCGGCACCTGATCGACATCGTGTCGCAGCAGAATCCGCGCGGCTCCTTCGCGTTCACTGGTGCGGCGACCGGTCATGACTTCGCCGACTTCCTGCTCGGCACGCCGACGACGGCATCGATCGCCTACGGCAACGCCGACAAATATTTCCGCGGCTTCTCGTACGACGCGTACATCACTGACGACTGGCGCATCGGGCCGTCGTTCACCGTCACGGCCGGCGTACGTTGGGAATACGAGGCGCCGTTGACCGAGCTACAGAATCGCCTGGTGAATCTCGACGTCGCACCCGACTTCAGCGCGGCGCAACCAGTGCTGGCGTCGAATCCGACCGGGTCGATCACCGGCGAAGCGTATGCGAGCTCGCTCATGCAACCGGACAAAGGCGGTATCCAGCCGCGACTCGCGCTTGCATGGCGTCCCATTCCTGGCTCGTCACTGGTGGTGCGTGCCGCCTACGGCGTCTATCGCAACACCAGCGTCTATCAGTCGATCACGACGCTACTCGCGCAGCAACCGCCGCTGTCGAACTCGTTCAGCATCGCCAACAGCGCGGCGAATCCGCTGACGCTCGCGAGAGGATTCGTCGCACCCGCAACGGGCCTCGGCAACACCTTCGCGGTCGATCCGAACTTCACCATCGGCGCGTCGCACAACTGGCAGGCGTCGGTGCAGCGCGATCTCCCAGCATCGCTGACGGTGAACGCGACGTATCTCGGCACGCACGGGACCAACCTCATTCAGGAGTTTCTGCCCAACACGTATCCGTCCGGCGCGGTGAACCCGTGTCCGACATGCCCGGCGGGATTCGTGTTCCTGACATCGAGTGGCAGCTCGTCGCGCCACGCCGGTCAACTGCAGGTGCGCCGCCGTCTGCGCAACGGCTTGACCGCGACAGTGCAGTACACGCTGGCGAAGGCCGAAGACGATGCGGCATCGTTCCAGGGTGCGAATCTGGCCGGCTCGGTGTTCGCGCAGAACTGGCTTGATCTCGACGCCGAATGGGGACCGTCCTCATTCGATCAGCGCCATCAGGTGACCGCCAGCTTCCAGTACACGACCGGCGTCGGCGTCGCCGGCGGCGCGCTCGTTGACGGCTGGCGCGGTGCGCTCTTCAAGAACTGGACGTTGACAGCCAATATGACCACGGGCAGCGGTCTGCCACTGACGCCGTACTATCTCGCGGCGGTTCCGGGCACTGGCTATACCGGCGCGATCCGGGCATCGTTGACGGGCTCGTCCACGGATGCCCCGGAGGGGTACTACCTGAACTCCGCCGCTTACAAAGCGCCGGCTGCTGGCGAATGGGGAAACGCCGGACGCAATTCCGCGCGAGGACCGAAGCAGTTCGTCGTGAACGCCGGCATCACGCGGACGTTTCCGTGGGGCAGCCGAATCAATCTCGACTACCGCATCGACGCGACCAACGTCCTCAACTCCGTGACGTTTTCAAGCGTGAACACGTTGATCGGCAATCAGCAGTTCGGTCTGCCGAGCGCAGCGAACGAGATGCGGCGAATTCAAACCAGCCTGAGAATGAGGTGGTAATGCGCGCGCGTGCCTTTCGTGTCGTCATTCTCGTCGTGCTGTGTGCCTCAATCGGTCTGGCACAGCAACAACAGCCGCAGACGCAAACACCGCAGGCGACCTTCCGCGCGACGACGCGGTTGATCGTGCAGTCGGTGTTCGTCAAGGACAAGGACGGCAAGCCGATCGAAGGGCTCACCGCCAAAGATTTCGTGATCACGGAGGACGGCCAGCCGCAGGACATCGCGTTTGTCGAATACCAGCGGCTCGCGACTGAGGCCCCGGCGCAAGCCGCCGATCCACAGGCACCAGTTCCGCTCACCGCGAAGCCAGCCACAACCGCAACGACTGTGGCGCCAACCGTGCAGACACAGATCTCATCGCCGCCGTCCGGCGACATCCGCTATCAGGACAAGCGGCTGATCGTGCTGTACTTCGACGGGTCGAGCATGCCGCCGGCGGATTCGATCCGCGCCTACACCAATGCGCTGAAGTTCATCAACACGCAGATGACCAGGTCCGATCTGGTCGCGATCATGGCGTTCCAGAACGGCGCCGTGTCGGTGAAGAACGACTTCACCGACGACAAGGAGAAGCTGCGCGAAGTCATCGGCATCTTGATCTACGGCGACGACCAGAACAACGACGGCATTCCCGATCATCCCGAGGGGACCGCCTTCGGACAGAACGACGCCGAGTTCAACATCTTCAACACCGATCGTCAGCTTGCCGCGCTGCAGACCGCGGTCAACATGCTGAAAGGCCTGCCCGAACAGAAGACGCTGCTCTACTTCGCCAGCGGCATGCGTCTCAATGGCGCCGACAATCAGGCCCAGATGCGCGCAACGGTCAACGCTGCGATTCGCGCCAACGTGACGCTCAATCCAATCGACGCCCGCGGCCTGGTGGCCATGCCGCCGCTCGGCGACGCCACGCAGCGGTCACCGGGCGGTCTCGCGATGTTCACCGGCGCCACGGCCAACCAGATGATGAACAACTTCCAGCGCTCGCAGGACACGCTCTACGCGCTGGCCAAGGACACCGGCGGCAAGGCGATGTTCGACTACAACGACCTGTCGCTCGGCATGGTGCAAGCCACGCAGGCCGTCACGAGCTACTACATCATCGGCTACTACAGCACCCACCTGGCGACGGACGGCAAATACCGCCGCGTCAAGGTGAGCCTGAACAATCCTCAGTACGCGTCGGCCGATCTCTCCTTCCGTCAGGGCTACTACGGCGACAAGGCATTCGGGAACTTCTCAGCGTCAGACAAGGAGCGCCAGCTGGAAGACGCGCTGATGCTCGAGAACCCGGTCACTGAGATCACCATCGCGATGGAAGTGAACTTCTTCCAGTTGAACAGCGCGGAGTACTTCGTGCCGGTGGCGGTGAAGATTCCCGGCAGCGAGCTCGCGCTTGCCAAGCGCCGCGGCGCACTGCGAACGCTGATCGATTTCATCGGCGAAGTGAAGGACGACAACGGCTACACGATCCAGAACATGCGCGACAAGCTGGATATCCCGTTGGACAAGGAGACGGCCGAGAAGCTCGCGACCAGTCCGATCCAATACGAGACCGGATTCACGCTGCTGCCTGGCAAGTACGTGATCAAGCTGCTCGCGCGCGATACAGAGACCGGCCGCATCGGCACGTATCAGGCTGCGTTCCAGGTGCCGAACCTGATGCGCGAACAGAAGCGTCTGCCGATCAGCTCAGTGGTCCTGAGCAGTCAGCGCATCCCGATGACCGAAGCGCTGCTCACGGTCCAGAAGGGCGCGGCGCAGCTGACCAACCCGCTGGTCTTCGACGGGCAGAAGCTCTTTCCGAGTGTGACTCGCGTCTTCAGCAAGAGCCGCGACATGTTCGTCTTCCTGCAAGCGTATCAACGCGGCGCGACGACGACGCAGCCGCTCGTCGCGTTCGTGACGTTCCTCAAGGGCGATCAGAAGATTCTGGAGACCGACCCGCTGCAGGTGGTTGACGGCATCGACCCGAAGTCGAAGGCGGTGCCGCTGCGCTTCAGCATCCCGCTCGACAAACTCGACGTGGGACGCTACGACTGTCAAGTCACGGTGCTGGAGCCAACCGGCCAGAAGGTCGCGTTCTGGCAGGCGCCGATTGCGTTGGTTCCGTAACCGGCCGGTCCGAAAGGACCGGCCCTACGACTCGCCCTCT
>JBKPRH010000070.1:0-46982 GCA_046765795.1 Acidobacteriota bacterium
GCGACCTTGTCGCCCTCGTTGTCGCGACGTATGATCTTCGTCACGGGAGCCGTCGCGGGACCAGAGGCTGAACGCTTTCTCGAGGAGAGCGGCTGCCGCTGGTTGTCCAAGCCCTTCCGGCTCGCAGACTTGCTGCGCACCTCAGTCGGTACACCTGGCCCGTCGTCACTGACCTGCAGGACGACCGCGTTGTGTGCGACGTCGTGCCACGTGCGCAGGACGAGTGACCCGCGTCCATTTGCTGTGAGCATCGCTTGCTCCGCGTTGATCACGAGATTGAGCAGCACTTGCTGAATCTGGTGCGGGTCGGCAAACACGGGCGGCAGTCCGGATGCCAGGGCGGTAACGACGTCGATGTTGGTGAGCCGCTGCTCATAGGCGCGCAACGCGAGCGTTTCGCGGACGACTTGATTCAAATCGATCATCGAGCGCGTTGACTGACGCTTGCGCGCAAACGTCAGCAGATTTCGCACGATGCGAGCCGCGCGCTCTGATTCACCGAGGATCACTTCAACCCCGCGTCGTGATGTCTCGTCGAGATTGCGCTCGGCCAGGCGCTCGGCCCAACTCAGAATCGTCGCGAGCGGATTGTTCAACTCGTGCGCGACGCCTGAAATGGTCTGTCCGAGCGCCGCCATCTTCTCCGCTTGCAACAGCTGCTGATAGAGATCGCGCGACTGATCATCGAGGCGGCGCCGCTCGCTGACGTTGCGCATGAGCGCCTCGACCTGCGAGACGCCGCGCTTTCGTGACGGACCGGCGTGCGCGGTGACTTCGACCCAGATCAGGTCGCCGTCCAGTCTGCGCAATCGAATCAGGTAATCCGTGACTGCGCCCTCGGTGAGCAGACGGCCAAGGAACGCCTGCCTCGCCGCCGGATCGACGAATCGTTCGGGGGCGAACGGAGCCACACGCTCGTCGGCCGTGCCTGGCGCGTAGCCCAGCATCGCCTTGAGAAATGGATTGATGGCTTCAGTAGTGCCTTCGGAGAGCGGATCAGGCGTTAGCGTTCCGACAAAGACGCCCTCATGAACGGCTTCGAAAAGCCGCGCGAAGGTGTCCGCGCGGGTTCGATGGGGGACTCGTTTGCCTGGCGGCACCACGGCAATTATAGGACCCCGTGTGCAGAACCGTGCGTACACGCCGCTGCAACATCGCCCGGTATGCGGGATCTTCCCGAGGTAGAAATCGTGCAGCACTGGGCGTTTCCAACCGATAACTCCAGCAATTGGCTGAACTAACGCTGGGACTCCGGTATTGAGTGCCATCCCAGCTGACAGGTAGTGAGGATCCCATGCGAGTAATGGGGCGCAACGACGCCGTCCTGATGATGGGGCTGACCGTTGCGCTGTTTGTGATCTTTTCCGGCCCGGTAGCGACGCTGCTGGAGTACGTGCGCGAGATCGAGGCGACGCGAGGGCTGCACCTGCTTCCTGCGTTGGTCATCCTTGCGACGATCTTCAGCTTCCATCAGCTCCGCAAGCGCCAGGAGATCAACGCTGAATCTTTGAGCGTGGCCCGCGCTGCGCAGGAAGCCACCGAGCGCGCTGCGGAAATGTCTCGCCTCGTCGCGTTCGGCCACGCATTGGCTCGCACG
Organism: Acidobacteriota bacterium; assembly: GCA_046765795.1. Taxonomy (GTDB): domain Bacteria; phylum Acidobacteriota; class Vicinamibacteria; order Vicinamibacterales; family UBA2999; genus Gp6-AA40. The sequence goes on from JBKPRH010000070.1 coordinate 1,598, forward strand.
ATGGATAGTGAATCGACCGATTCGATTCGCGGCGTGCTGCATGCGCATCTGCCGCTGCTCGCACCCGGGCGCGGTGTGTGGGTCATGACGCGGACGCGCTCGGGCCATTGGGAATCGCAAGCGACCGTGGGTGAATCAATGCCCGCCGATCGTGAGCGCGCCGCTCGCCGTGCCCTTGGCGAAGCCGATCCCGTCGTTGGTCCGTCGCCGACAGAAATTTGTTTTCCGATGATCATCGGAGGCGTGCCGGAAGGCGTGCTTGGTGTCGCGCCGGAACCGGCGTTGACCGACCATCAGCGCAGCGTGCTGAGTGCCGCTGCCGCGCTCCTCGCGGTCTCGTTGAAGAACTCCGAGCTGTTCCGCGAAGTCCGCGAGAACAGCGTTCGCGACGCACTCACCGGCTGCTTCAATCGTTCCCACGCGCTCGAAGTGCTCGACGCGGAGCTGCGCCGTGCGCGCCGCTCACGGCTGCCGCTCTCGCTAGTGATGTTCGATCTCGACAACTTCAAAGGCATCAACGATCGCCATGGTCACTTGTGCGGCGATGCGGTGCTGGCCGCCGTCGGTGCGACGATGAAAGCGGAGCTGCGCGGCAGCGACTTGAAGTGCCGTTACGGCGGCGACGAATTCATGGTGCTCCTGCCGGACACGCCGCTCATCGGTGCCAAGCAGGTCTCCGAAAATCTGCGACGCGCCATTGCGGAACACCCGGTGACCTGGAACGACGGGCAGGTCATGGTGACGGCGAGCTTTGGGATCACCTCAATCAATCAAGGCGAAAACGATCCGCTCGGGGCGATTGCACGCGCGGACACCGCGCTCTATCGCGCCAAACAGCGCGGACGCAACGGTATCGAACTGGAAGAGCAGCCGGCGGCGTTGGCGAGTTAGTCGACGCCGTCTTTCGACCCTGCACTCGTCGTCGGGCCCAACGCGAAGGTCATCGTCCCCTCGAGAACGACTTTGCCGTTGACCCGCGCGAAACCGTACAGCTGTCCCATGCGACTTCTGAGCCGCTTGACTCTCGCTTCGACTTCCACCACATCTCCGGGACAGACCGGCCGCCGGTAGCGCACGCGCTCGATTCCAACGAACAACGGAATCTTGTCGCGGTTCTCCGGCTTCGACAGGATCAAGATCGCGCCGACTTGTGCGACGCACTCAGTGAGGATCGTCGGCGGAACGCCTGGTGCCGCGCCCGTGGACGGCGACAGAAACCGCTCGCTGATCGACACGTTCTTGATGCCGACGATGCGCTTGTCGGGTTCGAGCTCGGTGATGCGATCGACCAGCAGAAAGGGATAGCGGTGCGGGAGAATCTGCTGAATGGCGCGTTGGTCGAGTGGCAGTGTCAAAGCGTCCATGGGACGAGGCCAGTATAATTCGATCGCTCGCCAGGGCCCTTCGGCAACGCACCATCAGCGATGACCAAACCACAGGATACTCCCTCGGACCCGCGTCTTCAGGCGATTGGCCGCGGAGCCACCGACACCGAACTGCTCTCGACGCTCTTCGAGCTCGGGCGCGAAGTGACGTCGGTGCTGGACCTCGAGGAGCTGCTCGCGAAGATTCCACAGCTGATTGCGCGGCTGACGCGCTTCAGCGCGTTCTCGGTGTATCTCCTCGACGAACGCCGGCAAGAGCTGCGAATCGCGTATGCGGTGGGTTATCCCGAGGAAGTGTGGTCCACGTTGCGGATGCCGCTTGGCGCAGGCGTGGTCGGGGCGGCGGTGCAGGAAGGCCGTCCAATTCTCGTCAATGACATTCGCCGCGAGCCTCGATACAAAGGGCCGTTGCGCAACATGCTGTCGCAGCTCGCGGTGCCGATGCGGCACAAGGGCAAGGTCATTGGCGCGCTCAACCTCTTGAATGAGGCCGAGGGCGCATTCACGCCCCAGGATGAAGCACTCCTTCGGCAGTTCGGTGCGCACGTGGCGGTCGCGCTCGAGAACGCTCGACTCTTCAAGAGCGAGCGGCACTATGTGGACACGCTCGAAACGCTGGCCGAGATCGGTCGTGAAATGGCGTCGATCCTCGATCTCGATGCCCTGCTCACGAGAATCGCGAGCCTGACCAAACGGCTGATCGACTATCGAACGTTCGGCATCCTGCTGCTCGATGACGCGACCAACGACCTCGAAATGAAACTCGCCGTGCGCTACGGCAAGGGTGCAGAGTCGAAACATGTGCGGCTCGGCGAAGGCCTCGTCGGATGGGCGGCTCTGCATAAGGAGCCGGTGCTCGTCTCGGATGTCTCGCAGGACCCGCGCTACATCAACATGGTTGATGACGCGCGATCCGAGCTCGTCATCCCGATGCTAATTAAAGACCGCTGCATCGGTGTGTTCGATCTGGAAAGCCCCGAGCTCGATGCGTTCACCAAGGAGCACAAGGAACTGCTGACGCTGCTGGCGAGTCAGGCCGCCGTCGCGATCGACAATGCCAGGCTCTACGAAGAGGTGCGGCGCAACGAGGAACGGATTGAGAAGGAGTTGCGATTTGCGCAACGCGTCCAGGTAGCGCTGTTGCCCACGGAGCCTCCAAAAACGGCCGAAGGCGTTGATGTCGCAGGGCGCTTCGAGCCGGCACGCGAGCTCGGGGGAGACATCCACGATTTTCTGGTGCCGGAGCCTGACACGCTGGTGGTCGCGGTCGGTGATGTGTCTGGCAAGGGTGCGCCTGCCGCGCTGTACGGGGCGTTTGCCGCCGAACAGGTACGATCACGTACTCTGCGCCGGCGCTTCACTCCCGATCGCTTCAGCGTCGCCGGTGTGCTGCGCGCCATGAACACGAATCTCCACGAGCGGCATCTCGAGGAGTACTACTGCACGCTCTGCTACGCATTTTTTGATTTCAGACGCCGGACCGTCACGCTCTCGAATTCCGGCCTGCCATACCCGATTCGCTGTTCAGCGGAGAAGTGCGGGCAAATCGAGTTGCCCGGTGTACCACTCGGATCGTTCCCGGGAATCATCTACGACGAAGTCGCGCTCGAATTGAAGCCTGACGATTTGTTCGTCTTCTGTACTGATGGAATCTTCGAAGCGTGGAATCCGACAGGAGCGGAGTTCGGTGCGAGGCGGCTATGCGATGTCGTTGCCGCCTCGCGCAGAGAATCAGCACGCGGGATCGTGGATGCAATCTTTCACGCCGTCACCGAATTCCGGGGTTCTGCGCCGCAGGCCGACGACATGACTGCGGTAGCGATCAAGATTCAGTAAAGCGCTACTTGACCTTACGGCTGTCTTCTTCGATGTGGAGCCCGATCGAGCGTCCGCCGACGACGGCGACCTCGCTCACCTTGCCCTTTACCTGCACGCGCGCCCCCTTCGATGGCGACCGGCTCGAGCGTGACACGACGCTGATCTCTCCGCTCCCGTCGTCCACCTTGTAGAACTGGAACGGCAGCAAGGGCACGCCGTAGCTGTCAGTCACCTTTCCTGTGACGCTGACGGTCTTGCGCTGGTACTTGTCGGGCTGATCCTTGAGTTCGGCTATGCGGATGCTGCTTGCGCATCCGGCGAGAAGAACCGAAGTCAGTAGCGCGATCGACAGCAGACGGCTCGAGAGTCTCATGGCTCCATCCTCCAGCGGCGATGCGGCCAAGCAAAAATGGTCGCATCGGAATCGTGAACGCCCCTGCCAGGGATCCGGGGTGCGGCGATGCCAGCGCCTGCCTGAAGTTACGCCCCCCGGTGATCCGACGCGACCGCGAGACGTAATTTCAAGACGCGTGCCCGCCGCAATCGGCCCATTTTCCCTTATCAACGGCTCGATACAAACCGGCCGCGTCCTCCGGCGTGGTCAGCGGCACGCACGCAGGGGACAGTGCACACCAACTTTCGCGCGGATCCCGCCGTCTTTAGAGGCGGTGGGGTGGCCGGCTGCGCCACCCGGAGGTGGACGATGAAGAAAGTGGTTGTGGGCGGGTTCCTGCTCGCGACGGTGGCGTATCTCATGGCATTTCTCCAGACGCCAGCCGCAGCGGCACAGCAGCGCGACCGCATTCCACCCGCGATTGGTGGGTGGAATCTGGCTCTTGAAGGGCCAGGATCGAGTATCGGCGTGACGGTTCGTGATCAGACCGGGGACGCCTCGGGCGTGGTGATCGACAGCGTGCGCGAAGGAACGCCCGCGACGCGAGCCGGTCTGCAAAAAGGCGATGTCGTCGTCGAGTTCGACGGCGAACGCGCACGCAGCGCGCAGCAGTTCACGCGCCTCGTTCGTGAAACGGCACCTGGACAATCCGTGAAGATGACCATCGCGCGTGACGGGTCGAGGCGGACGCTCGACATCACGCCGGAAGCGCGCGACAGCGTGACGATGCAGCAGTTTCCCCGAATTACCGAAGATGTGTTCCGGGCGTTGCCTCGCGATTTCGACTTCCGTTTCGATCCGCAGGGCGCGTGGGGCGAGAACTTCTTTGGAACACCGCGTCGCCTGGGCGTGTCCATCGTGCCCTTGAGCGATCAACTGGCGACGTACTTCGGCGTCAAAGAAGGTGTGCTGGTGTCGGAAGTCGCGAGCGGCACTCCCGCGGCATCGGCCGGCATTCAGGCAGGAGACGTCATCACTGCGGTGAATGGTCGCAGTGTCATGTCATCGGCCGATTTGGTTCGCGAAGTGCGCGAGTCGGACGCTGGCTCAACGATCGAGGTCCGGCTCACGCGGAATCACAAGGAGCAGAGCGTCAAGGTGACGCTGCCGCAACGTCGTCAGGCGCCGGCAGCCGGCACGCTTCCGATCTAGCCTTCTGCCACTCTTTCGAGCGGCTCTCTCTCGAGCGGCGGCGCATCGCTGGGTGCCGCCGCGCTCGCGGCTGGCCAGCCCGCAAGGGCCGCAGCGAGCTGGGCAGCGAACATCGTCGTGACTGCGCGACGAGCAGCGTCGGCATCGTGGCCGATGCCCAGTTCGACAGCGAGCACACCGACACATCGATCGGGACCGAGCATCGGTGCAGCAAGAGCGCCGCGACCGTCCTGACCGCCAGCCACCGCCTGCAACGTGCTCGTTCGCCATGCCGACGCAGTGGCGTTGATTGCCGACCGGTTGATGGGGCCAAGCTTCTGAATGACCTGAGGCGGATAGCCGAACGCCGCAGCGGCAAACAACTCCTCTCCTGCGGTCATCCAGATGACCACGCCGGAGGCGTCGATGACTGCAGCCGCCTGTTGCAGCAAGTGCGGCAGATCCTCAGCGTTGGTGAGCCGGCCAATGGCCGTGCACACATTCGCGGCCGCCTGCAGATCGGGGCCCTCGGGTGGTGCGACGTCGTGCATCGCCATCGTGTCCGCGGTTGGCACCAGCGGTTGTGACAGTGCCATAGACGCGGGCTCGTCACGAACCACCGGTGTAGGCGCTCGTACAAGAAGGACAGCACCTATCAACCAAAACGATAAGACGAGGGCCCCGACTGTCCACGAGACGTCGAGCGCCTCTGCCCGCGCCATGGCATAGGCGTCGATCTCGGCAGCGCGAATCGTTCGCAGGCCTGATGCGATGGCATCGTCCGCAGTTCGACCCTCTGAGAAGATCAGATCGGCGGCCATGAAATCTTGACCTGAAGCAATATGCGCCTGCGCCCGAGTCTCGACGTCGTTGAGCGTCGCCGCGGCTGCGGTGACGGATTGCAGCGCGCGACCGGACTCGATCGAGCGGACCTGCGTCCGGAGGCGCTCCGCATTCTGGCGAATCTGTCCGATGAGCTCGGTGACGTTCGCAGAACCCTGCCCTGGAGATGGTGTGACGTACGCCTGTTGGGCGCCGGTAACCGTGTCGAGCGTCGCGAGCAGACGATCGATACCGTCGGTCAGATCACGCTGGCCGCGATCGAGTTGCGCGATCTGACGGGAGGTGTTCCAGCTCGACCACGCGGCAACGGCGCCGCTCGCGAGCATGAGGACGAGGACGAGAAAACGCCACACGCGGCTCCGCATGTCCGACACAGGATAACGCGAGTCCGGCTCAAGCGTGTCAGCTCAGAACTCGAAGTGCATCTGCACGAGGATGCGGTTCTCGTCCAGCCGCGTCGGCAAGTCGTAGTTGACGTGTTCGTTCGTCACGACTAGTCCCACTTTCGACCGCGGCCAGACGAACCAGTATCCGCCGCCGGCGATCACGCGTTGCTGCGTGCTGTCAGGGATCGACTCGTCCGATTCGAACGAGTCGTAGCGGACGAGACCTGCCCATCCTGACGGACCTTGCTTCGGTTCGACGAACGCCGACCAACCGTTACGGTCCATCTCCACAGGCGTCGTTGCAGACGGTGTCTCCGTCGCGTTGAGGTACTGCAGCGTGGCGACGAGGTGCCGGTGCTCGAAGCTCCCCATCACGATGCCGAGATCGCGAGGACGATCCGCGGCGTACCAGCCTTTGTTGAAGAACCCGCTGATGCGCAGTCCATGCGCGATTCCACGATTCGGAAACGGACGTACTGTGAGTCTGCCCTGTACGCTCTTGTACTTGTTGGCTTCGGGTTGCGTGAAGCCCTCACCGTTGAACACGCCGCCGTGCACTTCGCCGAAGCCGTGTGGCAATGGCGTGAAGTAACTCGCGCCGAAGTCGCCTGAACCTGGAATCAATCCCTCGCGTTCCGCAAACATCGTCCCCTGCACGCGGTAACGATTGATGCTCTCTTCGAAATCCAGCCATGGGGTCTGATGAAGACCGAAGCGCGCCCAGCTTCCCGTTTGGCCCAACGTGTCCAACTGGCCGAACGCGTACTTCACTCGTACAACCAGGCTGCCCGCCAAACTGCTATCGGTAATACGCCGAATGTCGGGTGTGAACCGGAACCGAACCCGGCTCGCGACCTGCGCGTTGATGTTCAGATACGCGCGTGTCACGTCGAACGAGTTTGCCCCATCGCGATTCTCGGTTTCCGCCGCGTATTGCAGATACGACAGCACGCCGACTCGGATGATCGGGTAATCGGGTTGGGCCGGTGTCGTTTGTGTGGATGCCGGCGGGGTCGATTGAGTTTGCGCCGAAACTGGAACTGCGAGAGTAACGATCAGGAGAGAGAGTACAAACGTTCGCCTCATGTTGTTGTTACATATACGACCTCAGTGTTTCTTGTCGATTGCCGAGACGTTACATCCGTGTAACGCCTCGAAGACTACTTGCTGGATGTCGCCTTTGGCTGGGGCGAGAAGGTCACCGTGGGGCGGAGGATCGCATACGTCGGCAGCCCCACGGCCTTGACGCGCTCCACCACAGTACGGACAGGGTGTTCGTCGAGTTGTTCGGCCTGGTACTTGATCTTCACGTAGCCTTCGAGTGCCTTGGTGACAGCGGGATCGGCGAGCGTGGTGCGGTCCATCACTACGCAGTTCTTGCACCACGTCGCCCACATATCGAGGAGCACAGGCTTCTGCTCGCGCATCGCGACATCGAGGCCCTCGGCCAATGACGCGTGCCATCCGGCTTTGAGCTTCTCCTCAACGCTCGAGGCCACTTCCTTTGCGTCCACCCAACGATCGGCGAAGAGTCCGTATGACAGATAGCCGTAGTACGCGGCCGTCGCAAGAATGAAGACGCCGAAGGCCTGCTTGACCCTGACCATCCAGGCGCCCGGTTTCGGCAGGGCCGTCAACCCGGCGCCCGCGATCGGCCACGGCACGGCCATCCCGATGCCCAGAAGGAACGGCAGGCCAAGCGCGAGCACGGTGCCTTTCGAATACAAGTCGCTCGAAAACAGCACGACTTGAATCACGACGGGCGCAACGCAGGCGCCCGCGAGCAGCGCGGCGATCGCCCCCATCCCGAATGCCAGCGCAACCGAGCCTCTACCCGACCCACTTGCTCCAGCCGAACCCGCAAATCGCGAGAAGTCGATCGTCAGCACGTCGAACATCGCTAATGCGAGGACGACGAACACGATCGCGATTCCCAGGTTGAACCATGGTGAAGCGTTGATAGTGCCGAAGGTGCTTGCCGTCGTGATGACGATGACGCCGAGAACACCATACACAAGCGCCATGGCAGCGCCATAAACAGCGCCAAGTACGAATCCCCGAGATCGCGATCCAGCCTTGGCACCGGCCCCGATGATCGCGAGATTGATTGGAATCATCGGAAGCACGCACGGGGTCAGGTTGAGCGCAAGCCCGCCGAGAAAGACGAGCAGCAGTATCGCCAGAGGGCCTCGACCCTCGAACCATCCCTTTTCCTTCACGCCGCTCTCGGCGTTCTTGATGAAGGTCAGGAAGTCGTCAACCGATCGATAGCCGCCGGTGCTTGCAACGACCGTGAACTCTCTCAACTGCGCGAGGCCATCGTCACTGCCGCTTGTGGCGGGTTTTGTGACGGGGAGAGTTGTCGCGACGACAGGCGCGCTTCCGCTGCCGAAGGCGATGCGATCGAAGATGTCGGGTCGAGATCGTGTGAGACGTGAGTCGGGTGGCGCGACCGTCAACGTCCAGCGAACGGGACTTGTGACGGGCGCGTAACACAGCTTGTCGTCGCACGCCTGATAGCGAAGCTCGCCCGGCAAATCGACGGTACCGGCTTTAGTCCCCGCCGCGACTTCGAGCGCGACGCCGATTGCGAACTCATTCTCGAAGACGGCGAGCGGCTGGCTCTGTCCCGCCTGCTCGAGGTCCTTCGCTTTCGGGAAGACCAGTTCTGACACACGAACACCGTCGGGTGGCGTGATTGTAAGAACAGTCGGAATCAGTGACGCATCGCGCGGCGCGTTGGATTGGACGTGCAGCGTCTCAGGCAGCCGGACGAGCAGAGCCGCGCGCGCCTTGCCGCCCGGATGGGCCTCGGATTCGATGATCGGTGTAAGTTCCGCCCGAACGGCTCGGAACTGGGCGAAGGCGAGCGATGGTCCAACGACCAGTAGCGCGACCGCCGCGGCCAGCGCTCGCATCGTTACTCGACCGGCTTGAGTGGAATGAACGAAGGACTGGCCCCCGTGCCTTCCATCTGGACGTTGTGGCCCTTCACCGGCGGAAGGTCCTGATACATGAAATCCCACTTCCACCGTTCCGACGGGTTTGACGCCTCCAACCAATTGGCTGCGGAAACCTGCCGTGCGAAAGCGATCGAATGCGCTTCGGCGTACTTCGATCCCGGCAGCGCCGCGGAGAGCGCCTTCCGGACATCGTCCGAACTTTGGTAGGGCATCGTCAGACCCAGCGAGGCGGCAATATTCGCGAGAATCTGCCAATCCTCGCGCGCTTCGCCGGGCGGGTTGATGACCTTCGACGATGCTTGCACGAGCCCCTGCTCGTTCGTGTAAATCGCGTCCTTCTCGACCCACGCAGCCCCCGGGAGCACGATGTCAGCTGCCGATGTGAGATTCGTGGTGACGACGCCCTGGACGATCAGCAAGGACAGCTTCCCGCTGCGACGAGCCGCCACGATCCAAGAGACGTCACCGAGCGAGCCATCGGGGCCTGGATCGACGACGTACAAGATTTTGACGCGTCCACCTTCGACGGCGGTGCGCAGTGCACTGAGGTCTGGCGCCCCATCGTTCCCGGCGCCGACGGCAAAGCCGAGGTCTTTGGCGCCGTTCACATTCGGGGCATCTGTTGAATTGACCTTGAATTTCGTGCCGGCAGGCTGCGGCTTCTCGGTGCGATTCCACGTGATGCTGACCAGCGACGCGCCGTCACTGCCGAGCAGACCCTCGACCATCTGCTTCAACACAAACAGCTCTTCGGTCGCCGCGTGTGCTGATACGAGGAACCGAACGGAGCTCGGATCGGCTGACCCTGCTGACTGAATACCGTCGCGCACGCGCGGCTCGACGTCGTGCCACGCGGCGGGCTCGAGCATCGTCCGCTGAAGCAGCAGCGGACGACGGAGGCGCGTCTCGCCTTCAACCCAACCAAAGTTGAATCGGCCGATATCGCACATCCAGTAACTGTTCACATCGGGATTGAGTCGCGGCGTCATGCGGACCAGCCGCGAACCCCGCGCCCACTCGGGCTTGGCTTTGAGCCAGGCGCTGGTGTTACATCCCTTCGAGCAAAGCGTGCAGATCGTGTCCACCACCCCAGGGTTGTCCCATGGACGGCTCTTGAACCGGTATTGGCGCGTGGTAATCGCGCCCACGGGACAGACGTCCATCAGGTTCCCCGACAGCAACGAATGCACGCCCTGTTCACGGAACGTGGCGATCTCGCTGCCATTGCCGCGATCGACGATGCCGATCTGGGCGTCGCCGTCGATCTCGCGCATGAATCGCACGCACCGCGTGCACAGGATGCAGCGGTTGCGGTTCAACATGAGGGTTGGACCAAAATCGACGTCCGCCTTGACCCCCTCGCCGTCGAACACGCGTCGCGGGAAGTCCATCCGGCTCGACGCCGGACCGAACGAGTACGAGAAGTCCTGAAGTGGGCACTCGCCACCCTTGTCGCACACCGGGCAATCGAGCGGGTGATTGACGAGGAGGAACTCGAGGACACCCGCACGTGCGGCAGTCGTTTCAGGGTCCCGGGTCGAGACCACCATGCCGTCCGTGCAGACCGTCGAGCATGAGGTCTGCAGTTTCGGCATCTTCTCGATCTTCACGATGCAGACGCGACAGGACCCGTCCACCGTAAGGCCGGGATGAAAACAGTAGTAGGGCACCGAGATGCCGGCTTCGATGGCCGCTTGCAGCACGGTCTTCCCCTTGGGGACCGTGATCTGCTGGCCGTCGATGGTCAGCGTGACCGTATCCATAAGTGATTGATTTTAATTCAAAGGCCGTGACTAGCGCTTTTCCTCGAATTCCGCGATGGCGGCCGAATCGCGATTGACCTGCACCTGGCGGACCAGATCGGTCGTAGGAATCGAGCGTTCGACGACCGCCTCGGTCACCGGAACGACGACCTCCTGCGTGCGGCCGTTGGCGTAGGTGAGGGTGACGGTGACTGGTACGTCGAAGACAAGATCGGCCGCCTGTTCGAAGCGGACGTTGACCACGCCGTTGCCGAGCGTCGTCGAGTAGCGAATACGCGGGATGTCAGTGCCGTAGATCCAGCGCTCGAAGAAACGATCCAGGACCCGGCCCGACTCGGCCTCGAGAGCGCGCTCCAGGTCCTCTGTTCCGGCCTTCTGATACCGCCGGTCGGCATAGAACCGCCGCAACCCGGCGAAGAAGACATCATCGCCGAGCAATCGCCGGAGCATGTGCAGGACGGCTGCGCCCTTGTTGTAGACCAGCGCACGAAACACGCGAACGTTGCCTTTGACGACACCGAGCCGATAGCCGAGATGCACCGGGCCTTGATCCGAATCGCTCAGCGACCAGCGTCGGAACTGTCGCAACATATCGACGAAGGTGCGCTCGCCGCGTGTCTTCTGTGCGTAGAGCGCAGCGAAGTACTGCGCGAAGCCCTCACTCAGCCACTGCTCGTGGTAGTTCTTCCATCCGACCGCTTGTCCCCACCATTGATGCGCGAGTTCGTGGGCGAGGAAGAACTCGGGGAAGCCTTCGAACGCGGCCGGGTCATTGCGCCAGTTCGCGTTTCCCATCGACAACGGATTCTTGATGACCGCGAAGTACCCCGGGCTGTGCCCGCCGGGTAGATCGCTTTCGATCAACGCCACCGTCGTCGACTTGTAAGGAATGTCGCCGATGAGGGATGAGTAGAACTTCAGGATGTCTTCCGATTGCTGTGTGACATTGCGTCCGCGGAAGCGCTGACTCGACTGCGCCTCGACGGCCACCGTCAATTTGTCGATGCCGGCGCTCGCGGCAAATGTTTCCGGCAACGCGAGATCGACTTCGCCAATACGGGTGAAGCGGGCGACGACCAGCGCGAGGTAACGCAGCGGTTCACTGGCCCGGAATTCGAACAGCTTTCCGTCGCGCATGATGTCCTTCAGTGACACCACGGACGAGGCCGGAACGGGCTGACCGCTCGCGATGCACGTCCATCCCTGCGGCACGGTGATGCGCATCGACGCGGTCGCGTAATCAGGCACGGGATTCTGCGGATACCAGAACGCGCGGTTGCTGAGCAGAAATGCGGGATCGGTGACCTCGGTCGGCGCGCCCTGCTGCTCCTGCGCATCGGCGACCACTGATACCGCATCGACGTCGAGGTCCTGCGATGGAATGCGGCCTTCATAGTTCACGACCAACGTCAGGTCGGAGTCTTGCGGAAGGAGTCGCGGCAGATTCACGAGGACGTTGTTCTGACCGCGAATCCGCAGGTAGAGCAGCCGACCATACTCGACGCTCGTGACGGCGGTGACGGTGAGCGCTTCGTTGAGTCTGAGAAAGACGTTTGATAGCGCAGTGGACCGCACGCGAATTGCGAGACGGGCTCGGCCCTGAATCGTCTGTCGCTCGGGATCGACACTCGCGTCGATGCTGTAGTCGAGCACGTCGTAATCGCGCAGCGCGTCATCGCTGTAGAAGCGACCACGAGCAGCGAGCTTGGCGACCGAAGGGTACAACGCGACGGTGCGTCGATCCTTCCGCCGGAACACGGTGATGTCTTCGGCTTGCTGCGACGAACGCGTGTACGTGAGCGAGTCGAATTTGCGAGTATCGACTTCGGCGAGGAAGTCGTCGGCGGGTGGAAGCAGGTGCCACGCCTCGGAGCTGAGATCCTGAAGATCGACGTTGAAGGATCGGTTCGACTCGCGCGCAAAGACGTCCAGTGCCCGCCGTGTCAGCCGTTCCTGCGGCGTGCTCGCCGTGAGACTCGCCGTCGTCACGCGCTTCTCGTAATCAGACGGACTCAACCGGATGTATGCCTCTTCGAACGCCGACGTGAGCGTGTCGTTGCCGGAGAAGAGCTTCACTTGACCGCGCTCGGCGGAGGACGTCGGAGAGAATCGCATCTCACCGCGCCCGAGCAGCACAAGACCCGTCACGCCCTCATCGCACTCGACGAGATAGACCGTCCCTTCCTGCAACGCGATGACGAGATCCTCGGATGCGATCTCGAGATTGCGCGCGCTGAGCGGCCGGTTCGTGTTCATCCGAAGCTTGTACAGCCCCTCGACCGAGGTGAGTCCCTCGGCGCCGACGAATCGCCACGATTCGATGTCTCCGCCGGGCGGACGACGGATATCCATCCCCGCGGTGAGGATTCGCGCTTTGCCGGCCGTCTCGATGAAGAACTCGATGATCAGGCTGTAGCCGTCGCCAGGCGGTGCACCCTCGAGTGGCGCGCGCGCACGCTCGCGAAGCGTGGCTCGCACCGCGCCGCTAATGAGCAGGTCGTTGGAGTACTGCTCTTTTTGGGCTTCAGGGACAGACGACGCAAACAGCGCGAGCAGGCCGGCACGATCGCCCGCGTTCAGCGCGCGTTCGAACTTTCGAACCATCGTCTCGGCCGGATCGGGCTCCCGCGTCTGCGCGGTAAGCGGCGCGGCCCAGAGAATCGTGCACGTCAGGATGAAAACCCGTCTGACCACTGGTGCCTGGCACTATTAGACGCCAATTAGCCTGCGACGTGGGCGACTGGGACGACTGGCAGGGGCGGGAGACGTCGGGCGACGAGGACCGTCAAATCGTCAAGCAGCCGGCGCTCCTGACGATGGGTCTCGACGGCCGCAAACATCGCCCAGCCGAGCTCTTTCGCCGATGCCCAGTCCCGCCCGTCCACGACTCCCTGCACGCCCGCCTCATCGAACGGACGCTCGAGAGAATCCTCAGCTTCGGTGATGCCGTCGCTGTACATCACCAACACGTCGCCCGCCGCCAGTTCGACGCGGCCTGCCGAATACGTCGCGTTCTCGAACATGCCCAGCGCCATCCCGCCTGCGCGCAGCCGCTCGTATGAGCCGTCTGTGCGGCGGAGCAGCGGCGGATTCTGGCCGGCGTTGACGTACACGAGCGATCCGGTTCGTGGATCGAACGTCGCAATGAACAGCGTGACGAATCGCGATCGCGGCGCGTGCTTCACGATTTGCGCGTTGAGGCGGGCCACCAGGTCCGCATCCTCGAGCCCTTCGTCGACGAGCGTGCGCATCATTGCGAGCAGCAGCGCCATCAGCAACGCCGCGGGACTTCCTTTGCCGGCGACGTCACCAAGCGCCAGCAGTACACGCCCATCGGCGAGAGGCAGGATGTCGTAGAAATCGCCCCCCACCGTGTTGGCGGGCCGGGTCATCCCGAACGCTTCGACGCCGAGCGCACGAAACTCCGCGCGCGGCAGCATCGCCTGCTGGATCTCTCGGGCAATCTCGAGGTCGTTTTTCAGCGACAAGCGATCGGCGACCTCGAGCAGTACGAGCAGGTTCACCAGCAGAAAGCCCGTGAGCAGCCACAACGTTCCGGGTGCGAATGCCGGATGGGGAATCAGAAACAGGTGGAAGCTCTGAAACAGTTCAATCAGCCCGATCAGACTCGCGACCAGCGCGCTGGCGTACAACACGCGGCGTGCGGGCGACAGCTTGAGCGTGAACGCCAGGAACAGCATCCGAGCCTGGCCCAGCATTCGCAAGTGCCAAGGCCGGTTCTTCAGCTCGTCGAAGTCAACGTTCCGCGAGAAGAAGCGGTACGCCTCCGGCGCGTCGCGCGTAAAGAGCCGCTCCAGGTCCGCGGTCGTCAGGCCTCTCGTGTAGGCCTCGAAAAAACGACCGCCCGTCGGGCGGGGCAGTGGAGGAACGTTCATCGACAAAACAGGATCTTAGACGGAATCCCCGCTCAGATGATTCCAAGCTCGGAGCCCACCCGCCGGAAGGCATCGAGCGCGAACTGAAGCTCGTCTTCGGTATGCGTGGCAGTCACGATCGTCCGGACTCGGGCTTTCCCCTGAGGCACGGTTGGGAACCCGATTCCCTGCGCAAAGACGCCGGCGTCGAACAGTTTGTCGGACAACGTCATCGCCAGCGCCCCGTCCCCGACGATCACTGGCGTGATCGGGCTCTCGCTGATGCCGATGTTGAAGCCCAGAGCCTCGAGGCCCGCCTTGAAGAAACGAGTGTTGGCCCACAGCCGTTCCATCCACTGTGGCTCGTGCTCGAGGACATCGAGCGCGGCAATGCACGTCGCGGCGACCGACGGCGGATGCGATGTCGAAAAGAGAAACGGCCTCGCGCGGTGATAGAGGAACTCGATGAGCGATTTCGTTCCGGCGACATATCCGCCGAGCGCGCCGAGGGCCTTCGACAGCGTCCCCACCTGAACATCCACGCGGCCATGCATACCGAAGTGATCGACCGTGCCGCGTCCGTTGCGACCGAACACGCCGCTCGCGTGCGCATCGTCCACCATCATGATGCAGCCGTACTCATCGGCGAGATCGCAGAGCTCCGGCAGCGGACCGAGATCGCCGTCCATGCTGAACACCCCGTCGGTGATGAGCAGCGTGCGCTGGGTGCGTGGGAGCGCCGCCACGATCTCGCGAGCAGCGGCAACGTTTCGATGGGGGAAGACCTTGATTGTGGCGCGGCTCAGGCGCGCACCGTCGATGATGCTGGCGTGATTCAGCTCGTCGGAGACGATCACGTCGTCCTTGCCGAGGAGGGACGACACGGTTCCCGCGTTGGCGGTGAAACCGCTTTGAAAAACGACAGCGGCCTCCGTCTTTTTGAAGGCCGCGAGCCGGCGCTCGAGCTCCATGTGTATGGCCATTGTTCCCGCGATGGTGCGGACCGACCCTGTGCCGACGCCGAGCGCCTGCAGCGCGTCGAGCGCCCGCGCCCGCAACGTCGGGTGCGTCGTCAGGCCGAGATAGTTGTTCGAGGACAGATTGACGACGTGATGATGGTCGACCGACGTGTGCGCGGCCTGTTCGCCGTCGAGCACGCGCAGGCGGCGATAGAGACCCTGTTTCCGCAGATCGTTCAGGGAGTCGTCCAGGTACGCGAGAGGATTCTGGCGCATGTAGCGCCATTCTACGGTTATTTCAAATCAGGGCAGGCGGAGGATCACGTCGGTGCCGTCGCGAAAAATCTCCATGGCGCCGAGCTGTGTGAGTGCGGCTGTGGTGCGCGGCCCACGGTCGTCGAGCCACGCCGCCTCGTGCACGATCACGTGCGAGACGCGCCCGCTGCGAAGCGCGTCCCATGCGGTCATCGCGTGCGAGGGCACATCCGACAACGAGAGCGTCAGCAATCCGTAGTGCGGCGGAAAGAATCCGCTATACCCATTGAGAAGCCGCGCGTGATGAACGATGGAGTAATACATCGCGCGGATGTCGTAGTCCGGCTGACCGAGCGGTAGCTCGGCGAGCACAACGCCTGATTCTTGCGCAAGGCGACGATACACGGCGGGTGCGCGCGCCGGTCTGTAGACGCGCGCTTCGGGTGTCGCGTAATCGCGAAGCGTGCCCATTCCGTTAATCGGGAATGGACGAACGAGACTCTCGGCAAAGAGCGCCGTCGTGACGATCACCAACGCCGGTGTGGCCCATCGCCAGCGCGATAACGCTGCCGCGCCGTATCCACCCAGTACTGCCAACATGAGCACCGCGATCATGTTGAACCTTGCTGGCACACGCAGGCCGTCGAAGCCAGGGACGTACTCATAGAGCAGCTGATATAGCCCTGTGAGATTCAGCGGTCGTCCGAGCGTCTGAGGTGTGAGGCCGAGCGAGAGCCACATCGCAACAAGCAGCGCGACCAGGTAGAAGCCTCGCGTCTGAATGAACGCGACAATGCGATAGCGGAAACCCGGCGAGACAGCAGCGGCGAGTGCCATAAGCACGAGCGCTCTCAACAGGAGTTGATCGACGTTGGTCACGCGCATCGTGAAGAGCCCGAGGTCGAGCACGAAGCGGCGATACAGCAACGCGGCGCCAGCAATGAACAGATGGATCGCCGCGACGGCGAGAACGATCCATGCGAGCCTGGTTACGGGAGCAGCCTTGAGGTCCGTGTCGCGACGCCACGTTGCGAGCCCGATAAGAGCAAGACCCACGGCGACGAGACCAGGAAACAAATCGCCTTCCGCTTTGGGAAAGACGCGCGCGATCGACCCCCACACGATCTGCTCGGACACGACGGTCGCGTACGAGTAAACATCTGCCGCGTACATCGACAGCTCGCCGCGGCTGCGCGCAATCTGCAATTGGTCTTGCACCAGCGCGTACGGCAGCAGAAACGGGACGGTCACCACGCCCACGATCGCGGCGGCCGTGACGAGTTGCATCCAGAGCCGTACGCGTGCCCACAGACGCCGACGCCAGATCTCCCAGACGACATAGGCGATCACAAATGGCGCGAAGAACATCAGGTAGTACGTGCAGGAGAGGTTCTGCGCGATGAGCGCTGCGGCCGCGCCAAGCAGTGGCCGCCAGCGTCCTCCGCGCGCGGCCAGCGCATCGATCGAATCGAAGAATCTGCGGAATCCGTACAGTGCGAACGGCATCCACTGCGATGACAGCACCTGCAGATGTGAGCTCTGCGGAAACCGGTAGGGGGCGAACGCGAAGATCACGCCGGCGACAAACGCAGCGCGCGGGTTACCCGAGATCTCGCGGACAAAGAGATACGTGCCAAGGCCGGACAACACGAACGTTGAGAGATAGAGCAGGTTGTAGCAAAGGATCGGATTGCCAGTGAGTGCCCACACCGGCAGGATCTGGATCGCCTGCGCGATGAAGTGCTCCGAATAGGCCAGTGTCAGCGGCAGCGGGTGAAAGATGTTGGCGTCGAAGAACGTCGCGAATCGGGCGAAGTCGCCTCGCAGAATCGCCAGGAGCTGCTGGCAGTCCCACGCCAGCGCCCACATCACAAAGACAGGATCGCCAAGGTCCGCGGGTACGTCGCGACCGAGACCTCGGATGAGCGGCCAGCTCGTGACGATGGCCAGCGCCAGATAGGCGGCCGCCGCGTGCCACGCACGCCGCATCAATCTGCCGTGGCCTCGACGAGGAGCTCCTGAAGGAGGACTTGAAGGATGGCTGCCGTCGGAACGGCGAGGATCGCGCCGACGAGCCCGAGCAGCGAACCGCCGATCAACAACGCGGTGATCACGAGCACCGGACTGATCCCCACCTGTCGCGACATGACCCTGGGGACGAGGACATGGTTCTCGACTTGTTGCTGCAGGAAGTAGAAGACCGCCACGCCAAGCGCAGTCGCCGGGCTGACCGAGAACGCGACGAGCACCGCGGGGATCGCAGAGAGTAGTGGGCCGACGATCGGAATGAGCTCACCGATCCCGGCAATCAGCGCCAGCACATAAAAGTACGGGACGCCCAGAATCCACAGACCGATCGCCGCAGTCGTGCCGATGATTGCGCCGAGCAACAGTTGACCGGCCAACCACGCACTCACTTTCTCACCAGCTCGCCGGAACGCGTCGCGCACACGCCCGCGCTCCTGTCGCGGGAACAGACGCACCATCATCCGGACCATGTTCTCGGCGTCAATGAGCAAATAGAAAGCGACGATCAGGATCGTGACCACGCCGAAGATGCCACCGACGAATCCCCAAATCGCAGACAGGACGGTGCCAACGGCATCGGGACTGGCCGCCGGTGCGCCCTGGCGCACCGCCTCGCCGATGGTGATCTCTCGCCCGAGGACGCCCTGCCGAATCAACCACTGCTGTGCACGGCTCACGTACTCTGGAGCCGCGTTGAACAAGTCGCTGGCTTGAGCGGCAAGCGGTGGCACCATCAGCATGACGAAGAGGCCGACGACGACGAAGACGACGATGTAGACGGAGAGAATCGCCGCCCATCGCGGCAGCCGGATACGCGTGGTGAGTCGTTGTTGTTCGATGCGATCGACGAGGGGTGCGAGGCCGACCGCGATCAGGCCGGCGATGTAAATCAACAGCAGCGTGTCGCGAACGAGGTACAACAGATACACGAGCGCGACCGTCAGGGTCGCGCTGAACAGCGCGTATCGAATCAGCGCCCGAGGCGTGTCGCGTTGCCGACTAGTCACCGATGCCGTGTGCCGCTAGCCGCGAGCGAGATACTCGCGGGTGAAGGCGGAGATGTCCGCATAAATCTCCTCGAGATCGCGCGGGTTCGCCAGGAAGACGATGCGGAAGAACCCGTCGCTCGCCGGCACGCCGAATCCCGAACCATTCACACACAGAATCCCGGTCTCGCGCAGCAGCGACAGCACAAAGTGTTCGTCGGTGCGGCCCTCCGGGAGTGAGATCTGTGGCAGCGCGTAAAACGCCGCGCGCGGTGCGACACACCGCATCCCGGGAATCGCGTTCAAGCGTTCGGTGGTGATGCGCGCACGCTCGGCGAGCGCTGTGCGGAACGAGACCTGGTGTGAGCGATCACCGGTAAGTGCGGCGGCGACGGCGTACTGCATCGGACCCGGGCTGCACAATCGGCCGTCGGCGAGTTTCTTCATCGCGGCGACCGTGTCATCGAGTCGTGGCGTGCGGCCGGCGACGAGCCATCCCGCTCGCCATCCCGGCGCCAGATATGCCTTCGACAAGCTCGAGAAAGAAATGATCGGCGCATCGAGGTCGAAGGTCCCCATCAGCGGCAGTGGCCCGCTGTACGCGACATCTCCGTACACTTCGTCGGCCAGAATCGTCAGATCGTGACGCTCCGCAAAATCGATCAAGGCGCGGCGAACAGGTGCCGGGTACACCGCCCCGGTCGGATTGTTTGGATCGATGACGACGAGCACGCGGGTCTTCGACGTGACGAGCGTCCGCAGATGATCAAGGTCTGGGAGCCAATCGTGCTCAGGATCGGTGCGGTAATACCGAGGTTGGGCGGAGATCTTCGCAAGCACCGCGGTGTAGAGCGGATAGGTCGGCGACGGTACCAGTACTTCCTCACCCTCATTCACAAGTGCGTTCAGCGCCAGTTCGATGCCTTCCGACGTACCGGTCGTGATTAAAACGCGGTCGGGTGACACCGCAATGCCCCGAGACGTGTAGTCGGCGGCAACCGCTTCGCGCGCCTGGGGGATACCCGCCGAGGGGACATAGCCGTTGTGGCCATCTCGCATGGCTTTTGCGACGGTTTCGACGAGATGCGCAGGAGTGTGAAACCCGAACGCGACCGGGTCACCGATGTTGAGATATCGGACCTTTTGCCCCCGCGCCTCGACGACCTTCGCCTCCGCGACGATGTTTCGGATGGCGTAGGAGAATCGGTTGACGCGCCCGGCCACCGGGACCGGCTTAGAGCTCTTCGTGGGCATATGGTTCATCTTAAGTTGGTTCGGCCGTACGGAAGCGGAGGTAATATTTACATGCAGGCGATAGGAATTACCTCCCTGCCGGCAGACCCGATCCCCGTAAGTCATTCACTGGATTCGATCGCACCACTGGCAAGCCCTATGAAATACCTCAGGTCCATGCGGCACGTCGCGCTCCCCGGCGCTCTGGCCCTACTGCTCGCTGTTGCCCCGTTCAACGGGCAGGTAGCGTCTGGTCAGGTCGCCTCACCCGCACCGGCTCGCCAGGAACCATTGGCGACGTTCAAGTCCGGTGTCGAGGTCGTTACAGTCTCCGTGGCTGTGCGCGACACCGAAGGCAAAGTGATTCAGAACTTGACCAAAGCGGATTTCGAAGTCATCGACTCGGGCTTCAAGAGAGAGATCCGCGACTTCTTCGTCGGCGATAGTCCGGTCAGCCTGGCGATTCTGCTCGATATCAGCGGCAGCATGGCGGTGGGCGGGAATATGGATCGCGCTCGCGAGGCTGTCGCTGTTGCGACGATGAACTTGCGCAGCGAGAAGGACGAAGCGGCGCTGTTCACATTCGATTCCGAGCTGCGCGAAGTCGTCGGCTTCACGACTGACACGCGCACGATTCACAAGGTCAGCCTGCGCGGCAAGCCGTGGGGACAGACCTCGCTCTATGACGCGGTCGGTCAGGCCGCACGCGCCGTCTCAGAGCGCGCGAACAAGCATCGGGCGCTGCTGGTGATCAGTGATGGCGTCGACACGGCCAGCAAGATGACCGCGGCTGAGGTCTCGGGGATTGCAAGCTCAATCGATGTGCCGGTCTACCTCTTGCGGGTCGTCAACCCGCTGGATCATCCCGGGGGCGAGCTCGAGGTGATCGAAACCGACGGCCGCAAAGTTCAGGCGGCGAACCTCGCAGACCTGGCGCGATGGACGGGTGGTGACATTCGCGTCACCAGCGTTCCTGCGCATACATCGGCGGCCATTCAGGATTTGTTCACCGAGCTGCGGCATCAGTACCTCATCACCTTCGAGCCGGGGCCCCGTCCGGGGTGGCACCCACTCGAGATTCGTACCCGGAAGAAGAGCCTTGTTGTTCACGCGCGAGGGGGCTACATGGTTGGTCCCACGCGCAGCGGTAGTTAGTGCGTTTGTTGTCACAGGAGAGAGACCATCATGCGGAATAGTCTGTTTGCGGCGGCGCTGCTCACTTTGTCAGTGGCCGTGGCGCCGGCCTGCGCCACCAAGAAGTACGTGCGAACCGAAGTCGGCAACGTGAACTCGAAGGTTGACACGCTGGCCGGCACCGTCGAAGAGACGCAGGAGCGCACGCGCAAGAACGAAGAGCGTATCGGTCAGGTTGACCAGAAGGCCGAAGAGGCCGGCAAGTCGGCGACGGCCGCGCGTACGGCTGCGGACCAGGCCAATGCCGCGGCGCAGAAGGTTGACGGCCGCGTGACGACCGTGGACAACCGTGTCACCTCGGTTGAGGCCGCGGCTCGCAAGCTCATTTTCGAAGTGACCCTCAGCGAAGATCAGGGCAACTTCAAGTTCGGTAAGACCGATCTTCCTGATGAAGCGAAGGCGCGTCTCGACCAGATGGTGCAGCAGCTGAAGAGCGACACCAAGAACATCTTCATCGAGATCGAAGGCCACACCGACAACGTCGGCTCACCCACGATCAACGAGAAGATCGGTATGGAGCGCGCGGAAGCGGTGAAGCGGTATCTCTACGAGCAGCACCAGATTCCTCTTCACAAGATGAACGTGATCTCCTACGGCGAAGAGAAGCCCGTGGCGCCGAACAACAAGCGCGACGGCCGCGCCCAGAACCGCCGCGTCGTCGTGAAGGTCCTGTCGTAAACAGACGCACGGTCGTTGATTGAGAGGGCGGGCCCGAACAGGCCCGCCCTCGTTTTTTATCGCATCCTTCCGAAGTCCACTCCCGTCCGCACAATTTCCTTTCCGCCGTCAGTCATCACGATGTCGTAGCGTCCCTTCGCGTCGATCGCGTCGGCCGCAAACTGCACCACAAGCGTGCCGCCCAACATGGGCTGGCCGTTGCCGAGGATCGGCGCCGCGTTCGGGTTTGGAAGACCAGGCATGCCACCCGTTTCCGTTCGAGGGCCAAACCGCGGATAACGATTGGTGGATTGCGCAGCGATGGGTTTCTCCTGACCGCGGTTCAGCGTCATCACGTACGCCGGCACTCCGACGTAGTTGTTCAGTGGATGGAAGGTCAACTCGACGACCAGTTCGATGAGGTTCGGTGCCGCGCCGAGCGCTGCATTCGCCTCGCGCTGACCGAAGACACGGTCGCCTAAGCGAGCCTTCGCCTCGGCCGCGAGAGCCACGCGGTAGAACGGCGTGATCACGTCAATCCAATCCACCGGCGGACGCGCAACAACGAGTCGATAGCCGCTGTGAAAACGGGCGCGTTCGGCATCAAACCGCGACTGCCCAAGGAAGATTGCTTGTTCGATCGCGCGACGGTCGAGGACAGGCTCGAAGCCGGAGAGGCAGATCGTTCCGGCCAGTACGCAACACACGACGGCCAGACGCCGAGTCGCGCCGAAGCCGTAAGGCGCAGTCATGTGGGTAATGGTAAACGGGGGAATCGATGAGGGTGGAAGACGTGTGCGCCGCGGCGGGGACGCGACGCACACGATCCGAGGCCTTCCAACTTGCGTCAGTTGACCACGAACTTCCTCGACCAGCAGGAACCGGACCAGGATCGGGGGCCCATGGAATCAACGAGTTACCTCGGATCTTGATGGGCCTGGCTTACGGTTGGTGAAAACCGCTTTCGGTCGGCGGCGCTCCTTGTGATGTCTACTATTGCGCCATGGAGCTGAACGGGCGCATCGCGCTAATCACGGGCGGGAAGCGAATCGGATCGGTTGTGGCGACGGAACTGGCGCGAGCCGGAGCCGACATCGCCATGGTCTACAGGCAGTCGCGGGCGGAGGCTGAGGAAACGGCCGCGGCCGTACGCGGGCTTGGCCGACGAGCAACGGTTGTTCAAGGCGACCTGCGCGACCCTGAGGCATGCGAACGCGTCGTGGACGGAACCGTGGACGCCCTCGGCCGTCTCGACGTGCTCGTCAACATGGCATCGGTCTATCACTCGAAGTCGTTCGACGAGCTCACGGTCAAGGATTGGGACGCGTCACTCGAGATTGATCTCAGGGCGGCGTTCTTGTGCGCACGCGCAGCGGCTCCCCACATGAGGCGTTCGCGAGGCGGGCGGATCATCAACTTCGCGGACTGGACACCGCGAAGTGGCCGGCCGCGGTACACGGGTCTTCTGCCGTACTACGTCGCGAAGGCGGGAGTCATCGCGCTTACCGAGGTGCTCGCCCTGGAACTGGCGCCCGATCAGATTCTGGTGAACGCGATCGCGCCCGGCCCGATTGTCGCGCCTGAAGGCGCGTCAGACGAGGAGTTCTCGGCTGTCGAGCGAGCCACACCGCTCGGCCATTGGGGCGGCGAAGGTGAGATTGCGAAAGTGGTGCTCGCGCTGATCGAGAGTGACTTCGTCACCGGCGAAACCATTCGTGTTGATGGAGGCCGCCACCTGAAGTGAGCGTGGCGGCGGACATCGGAAGTAGCTACAGTCGCGAGGTGATGGCCGACAGCACACCTGAGGCATCGTGCATCGGCAGATTGCAGATGCAGATGTGACGCACACCTTCGGCGCGCAGCGCGCGAATCGTTCGAGCGCATACGTCGGCTGCCGTCGCGCCGGTCGCGAACTCGTCAATCAAACCCTGTATTGGCACAGGCATGAACGAGCTGAGGATCTTCAAGGTCTTCGGACTCGCGCTGCGGTAATAGAACACGCAGAACATCCCTGGAATCGCCACGGGTCTGCGTTCGATCTCCGCAAGAAAACGTTTCACGGGATCGAGATCGACGTGGCTGACCACCTGCGTCAGATAGAACTCGGCGCAGAATCGCTCGTCGAGCAGGAAATCCACCTGTTGTGTGGCCGCGGCGTGCGGGTTCGCCCAGCCGCCGAGAATCAAGTCCGGTTCTTTCTTGCGAATCTCCTGTCGCAAGTCCCAGGCATGCTCAACGCAACGAGGCCGGCCGACTGTCTTGTCGCCGCCGAGCACCACGAGCGATCGAAATCCGTGCTGACGCGCTTGCGTTGCGTAGGATAGACAGAAGTCGAGTGAGTGCTTGCTCGTGAGAAACGGCACCACCATGTCGCGCGGCAATTCGCGGCCGAGATTGGCAACGAGATGCCGGAGGTTGTTCTCCTCCTGTGTGCCAACCGCGCTGTCGGTGAGGAAGACTGATACCTGCTGACGACTGAGGCGCCGAATCGCGTGATAGGTGTCGATCCACGCGTCCATACCTTCGGACGCGTCGAGCTCAGCGCGTGGAGGTCTCAGCTCCGCGGTTAACACCGGCGTCTGTTCGCGGAGCCGATCGACGAGCATGCTATCGAGTTGAACTGCGACCGCCCGTCGCAGGTGTCTCGCCGCCGATCGCACGCATCACAAAGTCGAACATGAGCTGACGCAGATGGCTGTTCAATCGTCCGTCGGCGATACCGTGCCGCGACTTCGGATACACCATCATCTCGAAAGGCTTGCCGGCTTTCTGCAGCTCGTACGCAAACTGTACCGAGTTCTGCATGTGGACGTTGTCGTCCATGGTCCCGTGAAGGAGCAGTATGCGGCCCTGGAGTTTGTCGGCGGCGAAGCGCGGTGCAGTACGACGATAGCCGTCCGGATTGTTCTTCGGCAGCTTCATCAATCGTTCGGTATAGACGGTGTCATAGTCGCGCCAATCGGTCACCGGTGCACCGACGATGCCGGCCGACCAACTGGTGCTGTGTGTCATGGCGTACGCCGTCATGAACCCGCCGTAACTCCATCCGCTCAGGACCATCCGTGTCGAATCCACATACGGCAATTTCTTCAGCCATGCGACGCCGTCTTCGAGGTCCTGTAGTTCGAGCTCGCCGAGCCGTCCGTAGACCGGCCACTGCGACTCGACGCCTTTTCCGCTGGCGCTTCGGTTGTCGAGCACGAATACGAGGACGCCGTGCTGGGCCAGCATCTGATGAAACATGTACTCGCGGCCGCCCCACTGGTTCTTCACCTGCGATGCGCCTGGTCCGCCGTAGGTGAACTGATACACGGGGTAGCGCCGGCTCGGATTGAAATCGACCGGCTTGATGAGCATGCCCTCCATCACGAACCCGTCGCGTGTCTTCACCTGCACGAATTCCGGCGCGGACAGTTGGTAGTCACGCAGCGCGGAAACCGGATTGAGATCGATTGCGCGGACATCAGCACCCGTGTTGCGATAGAGCCGCACCTGCGGCGGCGTGGTGACGTTGCTCCACACGTCGGCGAACAACGTGAAGCTGGGATTGAAGATCGCGCGATGTGTGCCCTCGATCTGTGAGAGCCGCGTCAGGCCGGTGCCATCAAGGTTGATGCGATAGATGTCGGTCCCAATCGGGCTGTGCTCGGTTCCGGCGAAATACAGCACACCCGCGTCCTGGTTGATGCCGTACAGCGTGCGCACATCCCAGCGCCCATTCGTCACTTGACGAATCACCGTGCCATCGGCGGCGATGCGATACAGATGCTTGAACCCGGTTCGCTCGCTGAACCACAGGAACGAGCCGTCTTTCAACCACAGCGGATCGCCGTTGTTGTTCACCCAGGCTTTTGTCGTCTCGCGAAGCAGCTTCCGTGAGCGGCCGTTCTCCACATCGGCCAGATTCAGATCGAGCCAAGTCTGCTCGCGATCCTGGATTTGATACACGACGCGCTGCGAATCCGGAGTCCAGTCCACGTCCACGATCAGGTACTCGGAGGTTGCAGATTTGGACACGTCGGTCCACACCGGCGCGCCGCCCGTCACGCTCGAGATCCCGAGCTTGACCAGCGGATTTGGATCGCCGGCTTTGGGATAGTCAGTGAGCTCGAGTGCCGGCCGATATGGAATGTGGTCGACGACGGTGTACTCGGGAACCGGTCGTTCGTCGAGTTGAAGAAACGCGATGCGAGCCGAGTCGGGACTCCACCAGTAGCCACGAAACTGATCGCGGCCGTAGATCTCCTCTTGATACAACCAGTCGAGCTTGCCGTTGAAGATCTCCCGTCCGCCGTCCGTCGTCAGCGGCCGCTCGCGTTGGGTCGCGACATCGACGACATAGAGGTTGTTGCCGCGTACGAAGGCGACCGACTTCCCATCGGGACTGAACGTCGCGACTTCCTCGGTGCCCATGGCCGTTGTGAGACGTGAAGCTCTTGTGCCCGCGATGTCGTAGAAGTAGAGGTCGTCTGCAATAGTGACCAGGATGCCGGTTCGCGTGGCGTTGAAAATCAAATCATTGGAACGAGCGATAAGGCCGGCCTCGGCGCGCGTCACTCCGGGCTGCGTGGCCAGCGCGGTCTCCATTCGTGCGGGGTCGAACAATGGGGACGTTCGGCCTGAGGCGGCATCAACCTTCAGCCAATCGAATCCGCTGCCCGATTGCCGTGCAACCACGTATGTCGCCGGGTCGAGCCAGGAGATGTCGTCCTCCGCAAACCCACTGAACGCGATGCGCTGTTCGGGGTGATAGATGGCATCAACCGTCAACAGGCTTTTTGATTGGGCCGACAGCGAAACGGTCGCCGCCACAATGACCAGGCAGATTCCCGCACGTTTCAATACGTTCCCCATGACCTTCAGATTAGCACCCGTAGCTGGGCCGGATGCTCGTAAGCCTGATATCGTCGTCCCGTGGCTGACCTAACGTTTATGGGCGCCGCCCGTACGGTGACCGGGTCGAAGTATCTGCTCGAACACGACGGGAAGCGGGTGCTCGTGGATTGCGGACTGTTTCAGGGACTCAAAGAACTGCGAGTCCGCAATTGGGAACCATTCCCGATTCCTCCTCGGGAGATCGATGCTGTCGTCCTGACCCATGCTCACCTCGACCACGTGGGATATCTGCCGCGCCTGCGCGCCGATGGGTATCGCGGCCGGATCTTTTGCACCGCGGGCACGAAGGAATTGTGCGGCCTGGTGCTGCCGGACTCGGGCCGAATCCAGGAAGAGGACGCACGACAAGCGAACCGGCATGGGTACTCGAAGCATCAACCCGCGCTTCCGCTCTACACAGAGAGCGATGCACTGGCGGTGCTCACACAACTTCAGCCGCTCGGATATCAGCGCGCCATTGAAATCGTGCCCGGGGTTTCGATTGAGTTTCTTCCGGCAGGACATTTGCTGGGCTCTGCGTTTGTTGTGGCGCGGCTTCAGTCTGGTCCGACAATTCTGTTTGGTGGCGACCTTGGCCGTTATGCGCGTCCCGTTCTTCCAGACCCGTCAAACGCTGTGCAAGCAGACGTCGTTCTTCTGGAATCCACTTACGGCGATCGCGATCATGTTGCGGACGATAACGGTGAAGAATTGGCACAGGTCGTTCGAAGCACGATCGAGCGCGGCGGCAAGCTGATCATTCCGGCGTTTGCGATCGGCCGCGTCGAGGAGTTGCTCTACTGGATGCGACGTCTCGAGCAGGAGCGACGCATTCCCGTTGTGCCGGTGTACGTCGATAGCCCGATGGCCAACGAAGCGTTGAAGTTCTATTCGGCGCGCATCACCGAGCTTGACGAGGATATGCGCCCCACCGAGAAGAATGTCTCGACGTTTGCGACCACACGATTCCAGACCGTGTCGTCACCACAGCAATCAAAGGAATTGACGGCCAGCCGCAAGCCGTCGATTGTGATTTCATCGAGCGGCATGGCCACCGGCGGCCGCGTGCTGCATCACATGGCCGCGTCGCTGCCTGATCCGCGCAACACGGTCCTGTTCGTCGGCTATCAAGCGGCCGGCACGCGCGGGCGTCAGCTCGTGGACGGCGCGCGCGATGTCAGGATTCACGGACAATCCATTTCCGTGAACGCGCGGATTGGGAAGATCGATTCGATGTCGGCACACGCCGACCGCGGCGAAATCATGCGATGGCTCGGCACGTTTCCCGCGAAGCCGGGTCGTGTGTGTCTCGTCCACGGCGAGCCCGAACCAATGGACGCCCTCAAGACCGTCATACAGCAACGTCTCGGCTGGACGGCTGAGACCCCGCACCACCTTCAACGGCTTTCGCTCTAATTCCATGAACGACACGCGTCGGTATCTGCTCGAAAGTGTGGACGAGGCTGCCGTTGTGCAGTTGTACGCGGACGGCTTCAGCGCGCTGGATCTCCGCGACAAGATTCTCGTGTGGCATCTCTATCTCGCTGCGATAGCGGGTCGCGACATCTATTACGACCAGCGTTATGCGCATAACCTCGAGATGCGTACGTTGCTCGAAGCGATTCTGATGCGCGGAGCATCCGTGGATCCACGCGTGCTCGGCGAGATTCGTCGGTACATGAAGTTGTTCTGGATTAACACCGGGCCGTACAACAACCTGACGGCACGAAAGTTCGTCCTGCATCTGACGCGCGACGAGCTGCTCGACGCAGTGACGGCCGCACGTCGCGCCGGTGCGGAGATTGCCCCTCGTCCTGGCGAGTCACTGGCAGCTCTGGTCGATCGGATGGCTCCGCTCTACTTCGATGTCGCTTTCGATCCGATTCTGACGAACAAGACGCCAGGCGAGGGGCGCGACATCCTCGAGGCGAGCTCGAACAATCTCTACGCAGGTGTCACGACGCGTTCGCTGGAGACGTTCGAGGAGCGCTATGCCCTGAACTCGCGTCTTGTGGCCCAGAACGGCCGTCTCGTCGAGGAGGTCTATCGGGTTGGCGGCCGTTACGACCGCGCGATTCGCCGCATCATCGGACATCTCGCCGATGCCGTGCCCTACGCCCCGCCGGCGATGGCGGAGGCCTTGACGGCGTTGATTCGCTTCTACGAAACGGGTGAGGAGACCGATCGCATCGCGTACGACATTGCCTGGGTTCGCGATCAGGAGTCCTCGGTGGACACGATCAACGGTTTCATCGAGGTGTATCTCGATCCGCGCGGGGTCAAAGGCGCGTGGGAGGGGATCGTCTGCTACGTGAACCCGGAGAAGACGCGTCGCATTCGAGCGCTGGCGGCGCACGCGCAGTGGTTCGAGGATCACATGCCGTGGGATCCCCGGTTCCGCAAGGCCGAAGTCACCGGCGTGACCGCGCGCGCGATCGAAGTCGTCATCGAGACCGGCGACTCGGGTCCCATCACACCCATCGGCATCAACCTCCCGAACGATCAAGCGATTCGCGAACAGTACGGCAGCAAGTCGGTGTCGCTCGCGAACGTCACCGAGGCGTACGAGCGCTCCACACCCGAAGGCATGCGGGTGGAATTCTCCTGGGACGATGCTGAAGCCGCCCGTGCAAAACGCTGGGGCGCCCTCGCACAGGAGCTCACGACCGACATGCACGAAGTGATCGGACACGGCTCCGGCCGAATGGCTGAGGAAGTGACGGTGCCGCCACATCGACTGCTGGCCGAGCAGTATTCGGCCATCGAAGAGGCGCGCGCCGATCTGGTTGCGTTGTATTTCCTCCCGGACCCCGAGATGCTCGAACTCGGCCTCGTGTCAGCCGAGGACCACGAAGAGATCGTGCGGGCCGAATACGAGCACTACGCGCGCACGGCGCTCGTGCAGCTCCGCCGCGTGCGGGTCGGCACGCAGCTCGAGGAAGACCACATGCGCAACCGTCAGATGGTCGTGCAGTGGCTGCGCGCGCACACGAGTGCCATCGATGTGCGGCACCGTGACGGCAAGACCTATTTCGTGATGACGGACGCAGTGGCGTTTCGTGAAGGCGTCGGCCGATTGTTGGCCGAAGTTCAGCGGATCAAGAGCGAGGGTGACTACGCGGCGGCGCGCCGCCTATTCGAGGAGTACGGCGTCCATTTCGATGGCGCCCTCCGCGACGAGGTGGTTGCGCGCGTCGATCGACTCAAGCTCCCGTCGTACACCGGGTTTGTCATGCCGCGGCTCGAAGCCAGGCGCGACGACCACGGTGACATCGTCGACATAGCGATTTCGTATCCGTGCGATCTCGAGACGCAGATGCTCGAGTATTCGGCGTTGTCGCGGGAAGACAGCGATGTTTTCGAACCGCCTGCCCGGGCACGCTGACGTCAACGCGTTGAGCCGGGCGGTTGCCCGCCTCACGTCCGCCGGCACGTCGCTCGTCGATTTGACGGAATCGAATCCGACGCACGCCGGGTTGCCGTATCCGGTCGATCTGCTCAGCGCAGCGGCGTCCGAGGCCGCGCTCTGTTACGACCCGCAGCCGTTCGGATTGCGGACGGCGCGAGAGGCCGTGTCCGCCGACTACGCGCGTCGCGGAGTCGTCGTCGATCCCGAGTGCATCGTGTTGTCAGCGAGCACGAGCGAGGCCTATAGCTGGTTGTTCAAGCTGCTCTGTAATCCCGGCGAGTCAGTCTTGATCCCGCAACCCAGTTATCCGCTCTTCGAGCATTTGACGCGTCTCGAATCGGTCCACGCGGTACCGTACCGGCTCGAGTACCACGGGCGATGGGAGATCGATTTCGAAGGGATCGCCGCGGCAAAAGACGATGTCCGAGCCGTGCTGCTGGTGTCCCCGAATAATCCCACCGGCTCGTATGTCACGCCTCGTGAAGCGGAGGCACTTGCCGCGATCTGCCGGGAGCGAGGCTGGGCGATTGTCTCCGATGAGGTCTTTGCGGAGTACACCCTCGATACGGAAGCGCCGGCCACAGAGATTGCGCGCCGTGCCAAGGTGCTGTCCTTTACGCTGGGCGGCGCATCCAAGTCGCTCGGGCTGCCGCAGATGAAGCTGGCGTGGACGATTGTTGATGGGCCGGTACAACAACGAATCGACGCCTTGTCGCGGCTCGAGCTCATCGCCGACACATTTCTTCCGGTAAATACGCCGGTGCAAGTCGCCGCACCGGATCTGTTCCGTCGCGCGGCGCCCATTCGGCAAGCGATTCACGAACGAGTATCCAGGAATCTGAATGCGGCTCGTGATGTCGCACGCGCCTATCCGGCGTGTGAGGTGTTGCGTGTCGAAGGCGGCTGGACGGCCGTGGTCCGCGTGCCGGCCACTCGTAGTGAGGAGGCGCTCACGCTCGGTCTCGTCCAGGATGAGCACGTCCTCGTGCATCCGGGCTTCTTCTTTGACTTTCCTCACGAAGCCTTTGTCATCGTGAGCCTGTTGCCGCACGAGGACGTCTTCGCCGAAGCGTTCGCGCGCGTGCTTCGGTACGCGAGCGTATGAGAACGTCGTCCTCCCGGCGCGCGGGACTGCTCGTTCCGCTGTTCTCGATTCCCTCCACGCGCAGTTGGGGAATCGGCGAGATCGGCGATCTCGAGGCGATGTGCAGCTGGCTCGCGAAAGCCGGTCAACGCGTGCTGCTCATGCTGCCGATCAACGAGATGCCGGTCAACGAATCGTCGCCGTACTCGGCACTGAGCGCGATGGCCATCGATCCGCAGTTCATCACGCTCGGTGACGTGGAGGACTTTGTCGCGATTGGCGGTGAAGATGGGCTCGAGCCCGAGTGGCGCGCACGCCTCGCGGCCGTGCGTGCGGCGTCGGCAGTGGACTATGAGTCGGTACGGGCACTCAAGTCGATGGCGCTGCATCGCGCGTTCGCGCATTTTCAGGATTACGAGTGGAAGCGCGACACCCCGCGCGCGGCGCGGTTTCGCGCGTACACCGAGGAGCAGGGCTGGTGGCTCGACGATTACGCGCTGTTTCGCGCGCTGCACGCGCGCTATGACGAGCGAGGGTGGGCCGACTGGCCGCAGCGGGTTCGCGATCGGCTCCCTGCGGCACTCACCGACGCGAGAGTCGAGCTCGACGAAGAGGTGCGCTACCGGAAATATGTGCAGTGGGTCGCAGGAGAACAGTGGACTGCGGCGCGTGGTCGCACGAGCGGTGTGGCCTTGTTTGGCGACCTCCCGTTTGCGGTCAGCGGCGACAGCGCTGATGTGTGGGCGAGACAGGACGAATTCAATTCGGCGTTATCAGTTGGCGTCCC
Source organism: Acidobacteriota bacterium (assembly GCA_046765795.1). GTDB lineage: Bacteria > Acidobacteriota > Vicinamibacteria > Vicinamibacterales > UBA2999 > Gp6-AA40. Next base: position 33,623 of record JBKPRH010000070.1, read on the forward strand.
GCCGGATGCGTTCAGCGCAACGGGTCAGGACTGGGGACTTCCGGCCTACAGGTGGGACGTGCTTGCCGAGCGCGATTTCGACTGGCTCGTGCAGCGGGCACGGCGCAATGCCGATCTGTTCGACGGCTACCGAGTGGATCACCTTGTCGGCTTCTATCGAATGTTTGTGCGCCCGCTCGGCGGGGGCACCGGCGTGTTCATGCCTGCCGCGCAGGCGGAGCAGACCGTGCTGGGCGAGCGCATTCTGCGCATCTTCGGGGACGCGGGAGCCGAGATCATTGCTGAGGACCTGGGCATCATCCCGGATTTCGTTCGCGAGTCGTTGACGCGGCTCGGCATCCCCGGCTACCGCGTGTTTCGCTGGGAGCGCCATTGGCATCAGCCCGGCCAGCCGTATCGGGACCCCGCCGAGTATCCGCCCGTGTCCGTTGCCACCTCTGGCACCCACGATACCGAGCCGCTGGTGATCTGGTGGGAGGGGGCCGAGCTGGAGGAACGTCGCGCAGCGATGGAGATTCCGTCGATTCGACACCTGATGACCGCAGACGATCGCATGCGCGCGATCATCGAGCCGTCATTGACGCCCGCCGTACGGCATACGCTCCTCGAGGCGCTGTGCGCGTCGAGGTCGAACCTGCTCATTCTTCCGATTCAGGATGTGTTCGGCTGGCGCGCCCGTATCAACCAACCGGCAACGGTGGGCGATCAGAACTGGACGTGGAAACTGCCGTGGCCGTCCGATCGTTTGCTCACGCAGCCAGAGGCGCTAGGCGTCGCGCAGCAGTGGCGTGACTGCGCCGAACGGCACGGCCGTTAACCGGCTTGTTTGCCGCTGATCTTTGCCCAGGTGTCTTTCAGCGTGACCGTCCGGTTGAACACCGGCTTGCCTGGTGTCGAGTCGGGATCGATACAGAAGTAGCCCTGCCGCTCGAATTGGAATCGCGCGCCGTGAGCGGCTGACGCCAGCTCGGGCTCGACTTTGACTTGCCGCAGAATCTCGAGCGAGTTCGGGTTCAGATCCGTCAGCGGATCGCGTCCGCCTTCTCCCGGATCGGCCGACTGAAACAAGCGGTCGTACAGGCGCACCTCCGCATCAACGGCGTGTGCGGCTGACACCCAATGAATGGTGCCCTTTACGCGTCGCGCGGCCGTCGTTCCGCGGAGTGACTCTGTATCGATGGTGCCATGCAGCTCGGTGATCTCGCCGGCGGCGTTCTTCACGACCGACTCGCACTTGAGGATGTAGGCGTAGCGCAGCCGCACTTCAACGCCCGGCGAGAGACGGAAGAACTTCTTGGGCGGCACCTCCATGAAGTCGTCGCGCTCGATGTAGATCTCTCGCGAAAACGGGACCCGCCGTGTACCGGCGTCGGCATCCTCAGGGTTGTTCACAGCGTCAACGTGTTCGACCTGTTCGTCCGGGTAGTTCTCGATGACGACCTTCAGCGGGTGCAACACGGCCAACGCGCGACGGGCGCGACGATTCAAATCCTCGCGAACCGTGTGCTCGAGCAATGCGACGTCGATCACGTTCTCTTTCTTCGCGACACCGATGCGTGAACAGAAGTCCTGAACGGCTTCAGGCGTATAGCCGCGCCGACGGATGCCGGCAATAGTCGGCATCCGCGGATCGTCCCAGCCGGAAACCAGTTTCTGTTCGACGAGCGACAGCAACTTGCGCTTGCTCATCACGGTGTAGTTCAGATTCAGCCGGGCGAACTCTATCTGACGAGGCCGCGATCTGAAGGCGGTCTCCTGGCTGATGTTATCGACGACCCAGTCGTACAACGGCCGGTGATCTTCGAATTCGAGCGTGCAGAGCGAGTGCGTGATCCCTTCGATCGCGTCGGAGATCGGGTGCGCGTAGTCGTACGTCGGATAGATGCACCAGGCGTCACCGGTCCGGTGATGCGACGCGTGCCGAATGCGATAGAGCGTCGGATCCCGCATGTTGATGTTCGGCGACGCCATGTCGATCACGGCGCGCAGCACGTGCGTGCCGTCGGCGAACTCGCCGGCACGCATGCGGCGAAACAGATCGAGGCTCTCCGCCGGGGGCCTGGTGCGATACGGACTGTTGCGACCCGGTTCGGTCAACGTTCCCCGATACTCACGAATCTCGTCCGCCGTGAGACTGTCCACGTACGCGTGGCCATCGCGGATCAACAGTTCGGCAAATGCGTACATCTGCTCGAAGTAATCCGACGCGTAGTACAGCCGGTCCTCCCAGTCGAAGCCAAGCCAGCGGACATCCTCCTGAATGGATTCGACATACTCGATGTCTTCCTTCGTGGGATTGGTGTCGTCGAAGCGGAGATTGCAGATCCCGGCGAAATCCTCGGCAACGCCGAAGTTCAGGCAGATCGACTTGGCATGTCCGATGTGTAGATACCCGTTTGGCTCGGGCGGAAAGCGCGTGTGTGCGCGGCCATGGCGGCCGGCTTTCAGATCGTCGGCGACGATCTCGCGAATAAAGTCGAGTGGCTTTGCCGACTCGAGTGTGGGCAGACTGTCGGACATCGGGGAAACATCGATTGTACTCTACGGCACCTTCTCGACCTCGTCGGCCTCCGCATCGGCCAACGCGTCATCCGGCAGTCCCATCAATCCAACCTGCTTCAGCACCCGAGGCACCCGTTCAATCGGATCCGCAGGTCGCAGTTCATCGGCCGTCGTCACTTCGAGCTCACGCAGACGACGGGCGCTGACGAGGATGCGGGACTCGAACGAGCCAGCGGCTTCGTTGTAGGCCTGCACGGCGCCGTCGAGGCGCTTCCTGATTTCGTCGAAACGGTCCGCAAATGTCGCCAGCCGCTCGTAGAACTCCTTTCCCAGGCGAGCGACTTCCCGATAGTTCTCGGTCAACGCCTCCTGTCGCCACGAATGCGCGACCGTGGTGAGCAGCGCGATCAGCGTCAGCGGGCTGGCGAGCAGTACGCGTTGCTGCAACCCGTGTTCGATCAGCGTCAGGTCGTGCTGCAAGGCCGCGCTGAACAGCGACTCGCCCGGAAGAAACATCACAACCATCTCAGGCGAGTTCCCGAGCTGATCCCAATAGGCCTTTGCTGCGAGGCGGTCCATATGATCGCGAACCTGCCGCGCATGACCCTGCAGGCGCGTCGTGCGCGCCCCCTCGTCTGTGGCGGACTGCGCTTCGAGGAATTGCTCGAGCGGTACTTTCGCGTCCACCACGATCTGCTTGCCGCCTGGTAGGTGAACGATCAGATCAGGACGGAATCGCCCGTTCTCGGTGAACAGGCCAGGCTGTTCATCGAAGTCGCAGCGTTGCAGCATGCCGGCCATTTCGACCACGCGCCGGAGCTGCAGTTCGCCCCAGCGGCCGCGGACTGCCGGCGTTCGCAGTGCATTGGCCAGGGTCGTCGCCGACGATCCGAGCGCGACGATCTGCTCCGAGAGGCGCGCGTACGACTCGATACGCTCGCGCTCGACATCGCCGAGTCGCTGGTCCACGCGTTTCAGCGTGTCGGCAATCGGTTGCCGATAGGCTTCGAATGAGGTCTTGGCGAGGTCGAAGAAGGACTTGCGATTGTCGTTCAGTGCCTGCGAGGCGAGCGCCTGAAACGTCTCGCGTATTCGCTGGTCGGCCTTGTCGAGCAGGGCCTGCTGTGAGGCGGCGAGCTCCGCAGCGGCGGCAGCGCGAGCCTCCGCCAGTTGCCGCGCGGTCGTGCTGCGCATCACGATCACAACGATGCCGGCGGCCACGGCGGCAGCGACGATCGGAATAACGATTTCCATGGATAGACCCATTGTGATCGACTTACGAAATCAGTCAAATCGGCAACCGATTCGTGATCGATGCAGGGTCAAATTCGCGCAGTCCGAACCACGAGCGCGCAATCCTTCAACGTTTTCCTAGCTGTGCCGTCGGCGCGACCGTTGCACGTGCGGTGAAGATGGCTGGGGAAACCGATCACACACCGTCGGTAACAGAGGACGGGTTCGGTGCCCGTTCGGTGATTGTTGATTCGCAGCACGGAAGGATCGAACGGCTCGATCTCACCCCTGCGCTCAGCGCACCCGCCTCGGAGCAGGCCATCCGCGCCCGTGCCGCGTACCACAACAGCCTCGAAGACAATCCACTCGGCCGTGTCGTACGAATCTCACGGAAGGGCGAGTCGCTCTCTGTGTTCAGCACGTCGCCTGATGGCGTGCCCCTGTCGGAGCTGCTGGCCGCCCTCGAATTCAACACGATCTCGCTTTCCGGCGAAGAGCTCCTCGAGCTGGCTGCTTCCATTGTGACGGCGCTTGGAAGGATGCACGAGCGCATGCCGACCATCGCTCACGGTGCGGTCACGCCCTCACACATCGTGCTGCAGCGCGATGGCTCGACCGTGCTGACCGGCGCAATGTTCGGCGATGCGTTGCAGGCGCTTCAGCTGAGCCGCGAACATCTGTGGCGCGATTTCGGCATCGCCCTGCCAGCGTCGGCCACCACTGCCCGCTTCGATCAGCGCGGTGATGTGAGTCAACTCGGTGCGGTGGTTCTGGCCATCACACAGCGGCGCAGTCTTCGGTCGGACGAGTACCCGAAGAACACGCAAGAGATGGCGATGTCAGTCAGCGTGACCGGCAATCCGATCACCGACTCGAAAGTGCGTACGTGGCTACAGGATGCACTTCAGCTGCACGGACGCGTATCGTTCTCCTCGGGTATTGATGCGGCACGCGCGTTCCACGATGCGCTGCGAGCCCCCGCTGAACGAATGCTCGAAGCACTCACACTCCAGGCGGCGATTCGTCAACTGTGCGGCGACGCCGACAGCTCGGCCGTCATCGAAGGCATCCTTCCGCACCAGCGCGCGAGTTGATACCATGCGGCGCGTCGCGGCGCGAGTGCCGCACGAACGAGCCATGGTCCGCGTTACGCTCATCGCCTTCTCGCTCCTCGTCCTCGCTGGCTGCGCTGACGAGGATGCACCGCCGCCGCCGCGTGTCTCCGGTGCGGATGTTTACCTGAGACCAGACACCACGGCCATTCGGGGCATCGTCCCAAGCCGCAGCACCATGGACTCGATGTTGCGCGCACAGGGACTGGATGCTTCTGCTGTCGAGGAGGTCGTCGCCGCGGCGCGGGCAGTCTTCGATCCCCGGAGATTGCGATCGCTTCAGCCGTTTCTGCTCGAGCGCACGCTCGATGGAGCACTGCGACTCTTCGAGTACGAAATCGACAACGACTCGTTCCTGCGAATCACGAAGACGCCAGACGACACAAGCGGCGTGCGCGCTGAAGTGCTGCCCATTCCGAAAACACTCGAGACGGTGACCGCGTCCGGGGAGATCGGTGAAGCCACACCGTCGCTGTTCCAGTCGATCGAAGCGGCCGGCGAAGGCGTCGATCTCGCTATCGCGATGGCGGAGGTCTTCGCGGGTGAGATCGATTTCAACACCGATCTGCAGCCAGGGGATCACTATACGGTCACGTTCGAGCGCTTCCGCCGCGAGGGCCGGCCCAATTCGTATGGCGTCATCACCGCGGCGCGATTCGAGAATGACGGCCGCACGCTTCTCGCATTTCGATTCACGTCGCCGGGCAACAAACCCGACTACTACGACCAGAACGGCCGTTCGCTCAAGAGATTCTTCCTGCGATCCCCACTCAAGTTCGTGCCGCAGGTAACGTCTGGGTTCTCGTCGCGACGCATGCATCCTGTGCTGCATACCGCGAGGGCGCATCGCGGTGTTGATTACGCGGCGCCCTCAGGGGCCCCAGTTGTCTCGATCGCCGCCGGCCGCGTCGTGTCCGCCACCTTCGACAACGCGAACGGACGCATGGTGCGGGTGCGTCATTCATCGGGATACGAGTCGTACTACTTGCACCTGTCGGCATTCGCACCCGGCATCAAAGCCGGTGCATCGATCAGTCAGGGCGAGTCCATCGGCCGCGTCGGTGCCACGGGCCTCGCGACGGGACCGCATTTGCATTACGGTCTGAAGAAGAACGGGGTATTCGTGAATCCGCTGCAGGCGCATCGCAATCTTCCACCAGGCGATCCCGTTCCTGCGTCCGCGATGGCGGCCTTTACCGCGGAGCGCGACCATGCGCTCGCGGCGCTCGGCCCCGCGCAGACGACACCCGTCGCTACCCGTTAGAATGCCGTATGGCGGCTCTCGCGCCCTTTCGCGCGCTTCGTCCGGCTCCGTCCGCCGCGGCGCGCGTCGCGGCCGTACCCTACGACGTGGTCAACGCTGACGAAGCTCGCACGCTGGCGGACGGAAATCCTCTCAGCTTTCTCCATGTGTCTCGGGCGGAGATCGATTGCCCGCGCGACATCGATCCGCATACCGACGCGGTGTACGGAAAGGCGGTCGACAACTTCGATCGTTTGAAGCGCGAGGCACCGCTCGTCGTCGAGAACGCGCCCAGCATCTACGTCTATCGCCTGCAAATGGGCGACGTGACGCAGACCGGCATCGCGGCCTGCTACTCGCTCGACGAGTACGACCACGATGTGATCAAGAAGCACGAACGCACGCGGCCGGACAAAGAAGATGACCGCACCAGACACCTGATCGCGCTGCGTGCGCAGACCGGTCCCGTCTTCTTGATCCATCGCACCGAAGCGGCGATCGATCGTCTTGTCGATCAGGTCGTCGCCACCCAGGCGCCGCTTTACGATTTCACCGCGCCGGATGAGGTGCGACACACCGTGTGGCGTGTGGATGCTCCGCTTCAGCGGCCGCTCATCGACGCGTTCTCCGCGGTGCCGACGTTGTATATCGCCGACGGCCATCATCGTGCGGCGAGCGCTGCGCGTGCGCGCCGGCAATTGCGCGCAGGCGGTGCGAACGCGGGTGAGTGGGACACGTTTCTCGCTGTCGCGTTCCCCGCGTCGCAAGTGCGCATACTTCCGTACAACCGGCTGGTGACGGATCTCGGCGACAGAACGCCGGACGCATTTTTAGAGGCGGTTCGTCAGCGATTCACGGTGCAGGAGGGTGCTCCGGTACCGGTGCGTGGCGGCGATGTGTCGATGTTCCTGAACGGGAAGTGGCACACGATCACGCTCGGTCAGGCCGGTGCGGGCGAAGCAACGGATCGTCTCGACGTGAGCCGGCTGCAAGACTTGATTCTGAGTCCGTTGCTTGGAATCGGCGATCCACGATCGAGCACGCGCATCGAGTTCGTCGGCGGGTTGCGCGGGACCGGGGAGCTCGAGCGTGCGGTGCAGTCTGGGCGAGCAGCGGTGGCGTTTTCGCTGTACCCGGTCAGCGTGCACGACCTCATGACGATCGCCGATGACGGCGGGATCATGCCGCCAAAGTCCACCTGGTTTGAGCCCAAGCTGCGCGACGGTCTGCTATCTCACGTGATTTGAAGCCCGGCTAAAGCCGGACGCAACAGGCGAAAGTAAGACAATCGCCTTCGGCCCTCGGAGTACGCTAGCCACATGTCCTCACGCATTTTTAATTTCTCAGCTGGTCCCGCAGTGATGCCGCTGCCTGTGCTCGAGCAGGCGCAGCGCGAACTCGTCACGCTGCCTGGCGTCGGCATGTCGGTGATGGAGATCAGCCATCGCTCCAAGACCTTTGAGGATCTGCTCAATGGTGCGATTGCCGACATCCGTGAGTTGGCCAACGTGCCATCACACTATCGACTGCTGATGCTGCAGGGCGGCGCCAGCCTGCAGTTCTCGATGGTGCCGATGAACCTGTTGTCATCGGGTTCGACCGCTGACTACATCGACACGGGGACATGGGCGGACAAGGCGATCAAAGAGGCCAAGCGTGTCGGACGCGTGAACGTCACAGGATCCACGAAGGCCAGCAACTACAATCGCATTCCGGCCGCGCGCGAGCTGACGCTGACGCCTGATGCCGCGTACGTCCACATCACCTCGAACAACACCATCGAAGGGACGCAGTGGCACACGCTGCCGGACACCGGCAACGTGCCGCTCGTCGCCGACGCCTCGTCTGACATCTTCAGTCGCCCGACGGACATCGGACGGTTCGGCCTCATCTACGCTGGCGCGCAAAAAAATCTCGGCCCGTCCGGCGTCACGCTGGTGATCGTTCGCGAGGATCTGCTGTCACGCGCTCACGCCGATCTGCCGACGATGTTGAGTTACAAGGTGCAGTCGGACAACAACTCGCTCTACAACACGCCCAATACGTTCGGCGTCTACATCCTTGGCCTCACGATGAAATGGCTCAAATCGCTCGGTGGACTGGCGGCGATCGCGCGCGTGAACGAGCACAAAGCCTCGACGCTGTACGCCGAGGTCGATCGAACCGGGTTCTATCGCGGCACGGCGGAGAAAGAGAGCCGTTCGCTGATGAACGTGACGTTCCGTCTTCCGAGCGAGGCGCTCGAGAAGGAGTTCGAGAAGGCCGCGACCAAAGCGGGTCTCGATGGATTGAAAGGACACCGACTGGTCGGCGGCATGCGCGCCTCGATCTACAACGCGTTTCCTGAGGAAGGCGTGGCCGCGCTCGTGCAGTTCATGCGCGAATTCGAGCGCACGAAGGGCTAAAAGGGCGAATTACGAAGGGGGCGTCGAGCGAGTTCGGCGGCGCCGTCGACGGCGTCTCCGTCGTGGTGGACGCTCCGCGCCTTGTGCGTCGCCTTCGTAGGCGCCGGCCGCCTCGATGAATCCGCGCCAGTGTTCGATGACTTCCGGCGCTCCACCGTGAATCTCCAGCCACGTCATCGCTTCGCGAAACGGCCCGCGATGCATCAACGCACGCTTGGCGCGCGGTGAGAGATTCATATCCATCAGCCGTTGTTGCAACGCGAGGATCTGCCGCAGGCGTTCGACGTCGCGTCGCGCCAGCGGCAGCATGCCGATTGCGAGACGCGGCTCCTTCTTGCGATCTTCTTCCGTTCCGAACACAGGCAGCAGACTCCGTAGCGAGTAACCCAGCGGAATCAGCAAGGAGCCGAGGAGGATGGCGTTGGTCAGCGTGTCGGGGATGTCCACGAATCGCTGGCGGTACGCGTCGAGTGCGCCGAGCGATCGCCACAAGCGCGTTTCGGCATTGCGTTGCAGTTCGTGAGCGATCGGTTCGAGCAACCGCCGTTCGGCCAGCATTCGGAAGGCCTGTTCCGATGCGCCAGAGCGAAGCAGCTTGTAGAACTCCTCGATCAGTCGCGCGGGCGCGCTGCGCGCGATCTCGCCACGTGTGCGCGCGATCGCGTCATCGATCGGCGCGTCAATCCGGAACCCCAGGCGTGCGGCCATCGCTACCGCTCTGAGCATCCGGACCGGGTCTTCCTGGAATCGCTCGGTCGGATCACCGATGCAGCGAACCAGGCCCGCGCGGAGATCATCGAGTCCGCCGGTGTAGTCGATGATCGAGAAATTCGCGATGTCGTAGAACAGCGCGTTGATCGTGAAGTCGCGACGGAACGCGTCCTCCTCGGGCGTGCCGAACGTGTTGTCTCGATGCATCAGGCGATCGAGCGACTCGTCGCTTTCCGTGCGCATCGCCGTTTCCGGCTGAGGTTCATCCGCTGCAGCGAGTTCCTCCTGGCTGACTGGACGGCGGAACGTCGCGACTTCGATGGTCTTGGTTCCAAAGCGGACGTGCGCCAGACGGAAGCGTCGGCCGATGATCCAGCAGTTCCGGAACAGCTTCTTGATTTGATAGGGATGCGCCGACGTCCCGATATCGAAATCCTTCGGACGACGGCCGAGGAGCAGGTCGCGGACGCTGCCGCCGACCAGATAGGCGATGTAGTTGCTTTGATGAAGCCGATAGAGCACCTTCAACGCATCGGGATCGATCTGCTTCCGCGAAATCGAATGCGCCTCCCGCGCGATGATGACCGGCTCACTCATCGGAAACCGATGGTAACAACTTCAACTCCCAAGTCCCAACTCCCGAGCCTGATTGGGCGTTGGGAGTTCAAGTTGGAATACCATCGAGGCATGCGGACCTTGCGCACAGCAGCAGTGGTGCTGGTCCTTTTCGGACTGGTTCCGGCGGCGTGGGCGGCCGAGCCGCCGGCGCTCGCCAAAGCACGGACGCTCTACAACTCGGCGAATTACGAAGGTGCCATCGACGCTGCTGCCGTCGCCCGTCGTCAGCCGGCATGGGCGGATGCCGCGGCTCTCGTGATGGCTCGATCCTATATCGAGCGATACCGGCAGAACATGGACGCCAAGGACCTCGTGGCCGCACGCGAGGCGTTCGTCGCGATCAATGCGTCCTCACTGACGCCTCGAGACCAGGTGGACCTGATTATCGGGCTCGGGCAGTCGTTATATCTGAGCGAGATCTTTGGGTCGGCGGCAAACCTCTTTTCCACGGCGTTGGCGCGGTCGACGCTGTTGGGTCCACGCGACAAGCAGCTGCTCCTCGACTGGTGGGCCACGGCGATGGACCGCGATGCACAGACGCGTCCCGCCGATCGCCGGCGCATCGTCTTCGAGCAGATCAATGCCCGGATGGACGAGGAGCTTCGTCTGGATCCAGGGAGCGCCGTGGCCAACTACTGGCAGGCCGTCGCCTTGCGAGGAATGGGAGATGTCGAGGGCGCCTGGCACGCCGCCATCGCTGGCTGGGTCCGCTCCACGTTGTCTCCCGAGACGACCAGCGAGCTTCGCGCCGACCTCGACCGTTTGGTCAATCAGGCGCTGATTCCCGAACGTTCCCGGGTCATGTCCGTCCGGGATCCTCAGGAAGCGGTGACCGCCCTCCGCGCCGAGTGGGAACTCGTCAAGCAGCAGTGGAAATGACGCCGTAACGCCGTTCAGAACAATAGCAGCTCTTCAGCAAGCGCAGACTGTTCAAAACCCCGCTGCCCGACGTTGTGATCGGTGAGTAGCTCTGTCTACGGAGTACCGAACATGGCGACTGGCAAGACCGTGTGGTCGAGCGGTGTTTCCGCTTCGGCGCTGCCATTCCCGCGAGTATTATCCCGAGAGGAGGTTGCCGGACCTGGCAGCCTTGTCATGAGCGATAACTCCGGGTCGTCAACAGGGAGCAACGAAGAGCCGTTGTCCCCGGAAACGACTATCGAGCTCCTCGAGCTCGCAAAAGGGGGCGACCCTCAGGCGCTCGATCGCCTGCTGGAGCGATGTGTGCCGGCGTTGCGCCGCTGGGCGCATGGCCGCCTGCCAATGACTGCTCGCGGTCTCAACGACACCGCCGATATCGTGCAGGACACGATCATCTCGGCGATGCGTCGCCTCGAGGTGTTTCAGTCGCGTCATCAGGGCGCGCTGCAGGCCTACCTTCGCCAGGCGGTCATGAACCGCATTCGCGACGTGATCCGTCAGCACAAGCGCCGGCCCGAGATCAGCGGGTTATCGGAAGGAATCGAGGACGAAGCCACCTCGCCACTCGAACACGCGATCGGGGCCGAGAATCTCGAGCGCTACGAATCCGCGTTGCAACGGCTGAACGCGCCGGACCGCGAAGCGATCATCGGTCGGCTCGAGATGCTCTATTCGTACGACGAGCTGGCCACGGTGCTCGGCCGGCCCTCGGCTGCGGCGGCGCGTATGGCCGTCACTCGCGCCATGAAGCGTCTCGCCGAGGAGATGCAACATGTCTGAAGCGGTTTTCGACCAAGCCATCGAACAGATCGCCGACGGTCTGTCGGTCGATTGGGGCGCACTCGATCGCGGCACCCCTGGACGCGCACGCGACTGGGCGAAGAGCCTTCGTGTGCTCAACGACATCGTCAAGCTGCATCGCGATGCGGCGGCGGATTACGAGCAGACGACGATGGCCACGGCGGCGCCGACGAATGGCGAAGTGAGCCAGGCCCCGGATACGTGGGGCAAGTACAGACTGACGAATAAAGTTGGCGAGGGCAGCTACGGCAGCGTCTATCGCGCGTGGGATTCCGACCTCGAGTACGACGTCGCGATCAAGATCCTGCATCGCCGTGTCGGCGACACGAAGTTGCGCGAGCGGCTTCTTCAGGAAGGCCGTGCGCTCGCCAAGATCCAGCATAACAACGTCGTGCGTGTGCTCGGTATCGAAGCACATGCCGATCGTGTTGGCTTGTGCATGGAATTCGTGCGCGGGAAGACGCTCGCCGACATCGTGCGCGGCCAGGGCAGGCTGAGTGCGGCGGAGGCCGTGCTGATTGGCGAGGACCTGTGCCGCGCGTTGTCGGCCGTTCACCGCGCGGGTTTCATCCATCGCGACGTCAAGGCAAAGAACGTCATGCGCGATGACAACGGCCGGATCGTGCTGATGGACTTCGGCACCGGTCGATCGTCAGACGCGTTAAGCAAGAACGATCGCGCGGGGACGCCACTCTACATGGCGCCCGAAGTCATCGAGGACGGTCAGCAGTCGGTGCGCAGCGACGTCTACAGCCTCGGCGTGCTGCTGTATTACCTGGTCACGGGTGAGTATCCCGTCAATGCCCGGTCGATCGACGAGCTGCGCGCCGCGCACGCGAACCGCGAGCACCGCTGGCTCAGCGAGGTGCGGCCGGACCTGCCCGTCGGCTTCATGCAGGTCGTCGAGCGCGCGATCGCCATTGATCCCGAGGACCGCTTCGCGAACGCGAGCGAACTCCTCGATGCGCTCGGATCGATCAAAAGCCGGACGAACCCCATTGTTGGCCGGATTCTCCGTTGGGTGCTCGGGGTCGGCGTTGTCCTGCTTGGAATGACTGTCCTGGGTGCGATGACGTCCGGGATTTTCAATATCGCCTTGCAACGATCCGATTTCGCGAGCGAATCGTGGTGGGACTACCTTGTGTGGGGACGGCGAACCAGCTTCATGCCGTTCATGACGCTCCTCGTGGTGCTCCTCGGTGCCACGCTGTTGAATGTTCTGCGTCGATTGTTGCTGGCGATGTCCAGCCGTTTGCGGTCGCTGGATGCCAGCAGTCGTAGGTGGTACGCCGGGGTGAATCACAGGCTTCGCCTGGACGAAGTCTCAGTGATGGCGTCGTGTTCGCTGCTTGTCTCTGTGCTGATCGTGGGGGCAACGTGGTGGTACTACAGCCCCTTGCTCCTCGCCTTCATTACATTCGTGTCGACAGGTGCAACTGAGACGCTGGCGCTCCTCTCGCCAGCGCATGTCCTTGACCACAATCGCTATCGTCAGGTGTTGAGCGTCGTGGTCATTCTCACTGTGGTCGTCTGGTACCCCGTGGTGAAGGCGGTTCGGAAAGGCCAGACACTGCACTGGGGATTCATCGTCGGCGGCGTCGTGGCGACCTGCGTGTCGATAGCGCTCCTGAACTTTCCGTATCGAATGCTGTATTTCAATAAATCGTTCGAGGCCGTCACCTGGAAGAATAACCATTGCTATGCGATCGGCGAACGCAACGCTGACGTTCTGCTGTTTTGTCCCGAGTTGCCAGCACCGAGGAACCGGACCGTCTCGAAAGGCGATCGTGATTTGACATGGCTCGGCGTGAAGG
>JBKPRH010000071.1:0-15215 GCA_046765795.1 Acidobacteriota bacterium
GCTCAGGTCCTGTCCGTTGAGCGCGAGATTTTCATGAAACGTCTCGAAGCCTGGCAGGTCGGCCTCGAGGACATATGAGCCTTCCACCAACCCGATCATCTCGAACCGGCCGTTTCGGTCGGTCGAGACTTCGTGACTCGAGCCTCGCGTTCTGTCGTTGGCGACGACAGTGACACCCGGAAGCGCCGCGCCGGATTGATCGACGACGGATCCTGACAATGTCGAGAAACGCTGCGCAGATAGTCCGGATGTAAACGCTGCGGCGAGCAGAATCGCCAGCGTGATGAGACGATGGTTCATCGCGAGCCATCCTTCCTGGTCTTGGCAATCAGGTCGGCAATCCGCTCCAGCTCCTCCTCGCTCAGGCGAGACGCTTCACCGCCGAGGAGTGCTGCGACGGCTTTCTCCGCGGACCCATCGAAGAACGTCTCGACGACGTGGCGAAGTGCCGACTTGCGCGCCGAGTTACGGGAGACCAGCGGCTTGTAGACGTAACGCAAGCCTTCTTCCTCATGGCTCACGTGGCCCTTGTCCTCCAGCACGCGCAGTTGCGTGCGCACCGTCGAGTAATGCGTATCGCCGGGAAGGTCCTCGAGCACCTCCGCGGCCGTGGCCCGGCCGCGCCGATAGAGGATGTCCATGATCTGCCGTTCGCGGCGGGTGAGGGCGGTGTGCGTGGTCGTGGGCATAGGCACTCGAAGGTGTGAGCTTTATAACTCAAGTGTTAGGTAAATAACACGTCGGACGGGCGGCCGTCAACCCCGGGCGTGGTCGGGGCCAGCCCGACTACGCTCACGATGCGGTGAGTCGCGGGATTCCCATGATCGCCCGTGACGCGAAGACAATGGTCCGCCGAACGGCGACCTTTTGGCGCCAGCTTACGCGCGATCCCACGCCAAATTGCTGGCGTTTTCTTTGCCTATACTGCGCCCAATGCTCCGCACACTCGCACTCCCATTGCCCGCGGGCCGGTTCAGGAAAGCGGAGCTGGTGTGGCTGGCCTTTGTCGTCGTCCAGGTCATGGACGGCATCATGTCGTACGTCGGCGTGAACACGTTCGGCTCGTGGATCGAGGCCAACCCCCTCGTCGCCTGGTATGCCTCGGTGTTCGGACCGGCCGTCGCGTTCGCCGTCGTCAAGCTGTTCGCGATTGCGTGTGGCACGGTCCTCTACCTGATGTCGCGGCATCGGACGGTCGCGGCGCTCACGCTGTTCTACCTCGCGTTCGCCGTGGTGCCCTGGGCCCACGTCCTACATAGCTACACGAATATCTAGACCTGTCAGGGCGAGGCATCCCTCACCCCAACTACAATGCGGACATGTATTCCGCATTCCTGGGCATTCATTCCTACCTTCGCTGGGTCGTTGTCATCCTTGGCCTGCTGGTGATCGTCCGCGCGATCATCGGCATCACGGGCCGTCGTGACTGGGGGGCCGGCGATGCGGCAGGCGTGCGCTTCTTCAACATCGCGCTCGACGTGCAGTTCCTCATCGGGCTGTTGTTGTATGTGTGGCTCAGCCCCTTCATACGCGATGCGTGGGCCGACATGGGCGCGACGATGCGCAATGCGCCGCTGCGCTTCTTCGCGGTCGAGCATGTCACCGGCATGCTGATTGGCATCGCCCTCGCGCACGTGGGGAAGAGCAAGATCGGCAAAGCCGCAGACGCCGCTCAGAAGCACAAGCTGGCGGTGATCTTCTTCAGCCTGGCCATGGTGGTGATCATGCTGTCGATCCCGTGGCCCGGGATGCCCGGCGGTCGTCCGTTGCTGAGAGGGTTCGGGGGCTGACGTTCGTAGGGTCGACGCATGCGTCGCCCTTATCGTGTGTAGAGTCCGAACCCGCGCGCGTTGGCGTCTTTTCGAAGTGCCTCGATCGCCTTCGCGCCGGCGGTGAGCGATCGACGCCCCTCGATCTCGGCGATCGCGCGCCGCGCGTCGAACTCCGAGCGCGCGATTCCTCGCTTGACCGCGTCAGCGCGAATGGACTCCAGCGAGCCGAGCGCTGCACCGAGATTCCCCTCACTGTTCACACGGGCCGCGGCAATCATCACCGGCGTGCGAGCCAACACGTGCTGCGGACTCTTGACCAGCGATTGTGCGCGCTCGATCTCGCGGACGGCCGGGGCTCGTCGTCCCTGCGCCAGCATCGCCAACGCGATCACGGCGCGAGCCATGGCTTCGTTGTCTGGAGCTGACTGAGCAGCGAATACGGACGCCGCGTCAGTCGCCAGTTTCTCCGCGTCGGCGGCGCGTCCTTCTTCGAGCGCGATCACCGCAAGTGCGCTGCGGCTTTCGGCCGCTGTGCCCTTTTCACCAAGCGCATTCCGGATCGCCAGGGCGTCGTTGTGGCGCTGCTTCGCGAGCGTGAAGTTGCCGCGCATCAGGGCAATGTCACCGAGCTGATAGGTCGAGTACGCCATCGGCCGGCGTCGATCGAAACGCCGGTCCATCTCCAGCGCCTCGCTGAGTACCTTTTCAGCTGTGGCGAGATCTCCCTGGACGCCAGCGATGTGTCCGACGCCGTAGAGCGACGTCGCCACGCTGGTCGGATCGTCGATGGTGCGGCGAATCGACAGCGCTTCCTCGTAGTTGGCTCGCGCACGCGCGATCTCTCCTTGCAGCTTCAGCGATTCGGCAGCGTTGTAGAGCGCGCGCGCCAGACCTCGGCGATCGCCCATCTCTCGGCACATCGCCGCCGACTCCTCGTAGTGGCGCGACGCGCCCTGAAGATCGCCGAGGTCGAGCAGGACGTTGCCGATGTTGTTCAACGAGATCGCGGCGTTGGTCCGGTCGCCGATCTCGCGCCGGATCGCCAGCGATTCCTGGTTCATCTTGAGCGATGCCTGCAGATTGCCGGCTCGGCGCTCCTGAATGGCGATGTTGTTGAGGAAGCGCGCGACGAGGTCCTGCTCGCCGACGCTTCGGGCGATCTTCAGACCTTCTTCGTAGAGCGCGCGGGTGCGCTTGGTGTCGGGACCGTCGGAGATCGCGCTCGCGAGGTTGTTGAGGGTCCGGGCCACGCCGGCGTTATCGTCGGCAGCCGCGTAAATGGCACGTGCCTCTTCGAACCGCTTGACCGCTTCGTCGGTCTTGCCCTGACGAAGCCTGGCGCTGCCCTCGCGCAACCGCGCATTCGCTACGATCAGCCGCGCACCGAGCTTTTCACCAGTCGCGGCCGCAGTTGAAGCTGCTACCTGCATCCGTTTGAAATCCGACAGCGTGTCAGCGGCGTTCGCTTCCCCAAGGTCAAGCCGGGGATCGGTGATAGTGGGAAAACGTTTCCTGAACGCTTCGATCGTGGCGAGTCCTTCTTTCGCTGCGCCGGATGCGATCTGCGCGTTGGCGAGCCGCAGCGCGTGCTCGACATCGTCAGGGAAGAACGTGGACAGCGTTTGCCAGATCGCGATGGCTTCCTTCCACGCGCTCGACATCTCGCGATACGTCCCCTCGACGAGCAGACGATCCGCACGTGGGAGGTTGGCCGAGAGCTCGAACGCGCGCGCCGCCGCATCCTTGGCGCGGCTGTCGTACCCAAGTTGCGACCAGGTGTTGGCCAGTGCCGAGTATGCGAGAGGGAAGCGAGGATCCGCTTTGATGGCCTGCTCGAAGAGCGACCGCGCGCCGAGCGCATCGAACTGCCGTAGACGGATCAATCCTTCGGCATACAAGCGAGCGGCGCCGGGAGAGGCGGGCTGCGCCACTCGCACCGATGCCTCCGCCACTTGGACGCCGAGCTTGTCCCGCAGTCGCATGCCCGCTCGTGCGACGAGATCGAGCAACTCATGAATCGCCCCCATCTCGCTGACGAGGGACAACGTCTCGCCTTCACGCGAGTCCTGAAGACGAATGTCTACGCGCAACGTGGACGTGTCACCCGCGCCGACCGTTACATACGACCCGGTCACCACCAGGTCGGCACCGAGATTCTGCCGAATGCGCGTCAGGGTTTCGCGCGCATAGGTGTCGGCATCGGCGAGCGCCAGCTCGGTCTTCATCCGCGTGACGTTCTCGCCGGGGATGGTGCGCAATCGTTCACCAGCGGCCAGCTCCGTCGTCAGCATTTCCGACAGCGCCATCGATAACCACTGCGCGTCGCTGCGGCCCGCGAGATTGCGGAATCCCAGCACCGCGACCGCCGGCCGCACCGTCTCGGCGCGCAGGGCAGTCGGCGCCGCCATTTCAACGGAGGGAGACGCTCCTTGCGAGAGCGTTCGTCCGCGCCAGAGGAATACGCCTGCGGCTACGACGAACAGCAGTGCGACTGCCGCCGCGATCACGAAACGCGAGTGCGGTGCGCGGGGCGGAAGCGTTCCATCGAGCGCATGCGCGACCTCGGTCGCATCTCTGAATCGTCCGTCCGGATATCGTGCGAGACAGCGCATGATGGCGCGGTCCCATTCGACAGGAAGATCCGGCTTCAGTTCCCGCGGCGACTTCGGCATGTGGCCGGCCACGCGTTGAAGCGCAGAGGCGATCGGGGTATCGGCCATGAACGGACGTTGGCCGGTGACCATCTCGTAGATCACGATTCCCAGCGCGTAGATGTCACTTGCGGGGGTGAGCACGCCACCCTCGAGTTGTTCCGGCGACATGTACTCGGGCGTGCCAGGCACGTCGCCTGTCACCGTGATCCCCTCGGCGATGCCGCTCGCGTCGCCAACGAGATGAGCCAATCCAAAATCAGTGACGACGACGCGAGGCGACCTGGAAGGGCCGGCGTCGAGCAGCATCACGTTGTTGGACTTGAAGTCGCGATGGATGACATCCGCCGCATGCGCTGCGGACAACGCCGCCGCCATCTGCTGAACGATCGGACGAGCGTGCTCCACGCTCAATGGCCCGTGTCTGCGGAGGTACTGCGACAGCGTTTCTCCCTGTAGCAGTTCCATCGTGACGAAGGCCACTGCGCCAGCGGTGCCTTCGGGCGGCCGGTGCTCGAACAGATCGAAGATGCGGCAGATGTTCGGGTGCGTCACCTTGCGGGCGAGTTGGACCTCGCGCAGGAAGCGCTGGTTCGCCTTCTGGTGCACCGCAATCTCAGAGCGGATCGTCTTGAGCGCAACTCGTTCGCCGAGTGTCAGGTCCTCGGCCTCGTACAACTCGCCCATGCCGCCTCGCGCGATGAAGCGGACGACGCTGAACCGGTCACACAGGAGGTCTCCGGCCCGAAAGGTCGCGGCCACCGGTGCCGTTCGGGTGACGTCGGCCTCATGTGGGCCGTCTGGGGGAGGGTTCCGGGGGGAATCCATCAGGGAAATATATAATTCTAGCTTCCCCATGCGCGTGGCACGTCGGTTTGTGGTCAGCGGGCGCGTGCAGGGCGTCGGATTCCGCTACTTCACGCAAGATACCGCCCGTCGCGAGGGCGTCACCGGTTGGGTGCGCAATCTGCCGGACGGCGGTGTTGAGGCTCTTGTCGAGGGCGAGGCCGAGGCCGTGACGCGCGTCGAGCGGGCGCTGCGGACCGGACCGCGAGGCGCGCGGGTCGATCGTGTGTACGTGGACGAAGAGGATCCGACCGGCTCATACACGACGTTTTCGGTGACGACATAGGTGACGGTGTAGTGTCCGGCTTTAGCCGGACGACATGGGTGACGATGGATCTCAAACAGCACATCAGGCACGTGCCCGACTTCCCGAAGGCGGGCATCCTCTTCTACGACATCACGACGCTGCTCCGGAACGCAGAGGGTTTCGCGATGACGATCGACATGCTCTCGAGCCCCTACGTCGGTAAGGGCATCGAAGTGGTCGTTGGCATCGAGAGCCGCGGGTTCATTCTGGGAGCGGCCGTCGCCGAGCGTATCAAAGCGGGGTTCATTCCGATTCGTAAGCCCGGGAAGCTGCCATCCAAGACGCTGAAGGAAAGCTATTCACTCGAGTACGGGATGGACTCGCTGGAGGTTCATGAGGACGCCATCGAGAACGGCCACAAAGTGCTGATCGTCGACGACGTCCTGGCGACCGGGGGCACGGCAGGTGCGGCTGCGAAAATGGTACGAAAGCTGGGCGGTGACCTGGTGGGGCTGGCGTTCTTGATCGAGCTCCAATTCCTGAACGGCCGGTCGAAGCTGGCCGACGAGAAGGTGTTCTCGGTCCTTCAGTACTGAGCAGGTACAATAGTGCGTTAACGTCCCCGTAGCTCAGTGGATAGAGCGTCCGCCTCCTAAGCGGAAGGCCGTGCGTTCAAGTCGCACCGGGGACGCCAATCGCCGGGACGCGGGGGAAACCGCAGGCACGTATGAAGCGAAAAGAACGTCAGCATCTGAAGGAAAACGAGCTCGTCCACTCCATCGAGAGCGCGCGCGAGTTCCTCGAAACGCGTCAGCGGCCGATCGCCGGCGCGCTCGTCGGCATCGTGGTTGTCGCCCTGGCCGTGATTGGGTTCATGGTCTATCGCAACCAGACGCAGTCACGTGGTTCCGAGCTGCTCGCGGAGGCGATGGTCGCGATGAATGCGCGCGTCGTTCCCACAGGCGCCACCGGCGAAGAGAATCTGCCCGCCGGGGCAACGCTCGGCGCCACCGGCACCTTTTCGACGGAGGAAGCCAAGCTCAAGGCCGCTCTCCCGAAGCTGAAGGCCGCGGCGGACGCGTATCCAGACAGCGCGTCTGGAATCACCGCGCGCTATCACATGGCCGGCGCGCTCGCGACACTCGGACGCCATGCGGAAGCGATCAAAGAGTACGACGAGGTGCAGCAGCGCAGCGGAGCGTCGAGCCTCTATGGACGCATGGCACGTCTCGGCAAAGCTGATACGCAGGCGCACGCCGGGCAGCTGGACGCGGCGATCGCCACCTGGAAGGAAATGTCCGCAGGCAATAACGGCGATCTGCCTGTGGACGCGATCCTGATCGAGTTGGCTCGAGCCTACGTCCAGAAAGGCAACACCGAGGAAGCCAAGAAGACGTTCACGCAGATCGTGGACCAGCATCCGAACTCGCCGTATCTCGGCGAGGCACGCACCGAGCTGGAAAATCTGAAGGGGTAAGGTCCGGCTAAAGCCGGACACTACATTGGTTCGGCTAAAGCCGGATACTACAGGGGTTCGGCTCAGCCGCACACGACACTCAGCGCCGCTTCACGTCCCTCAACGCCTGGAAGTCTCCGATCGCGTTGAGGTGCAGGCCATCCAGCGACCGCTGCGCGACGATCACGTTCGTGCGGTTCCACAGCGGAATATATGGCGCATCCTCAGCGATGCGCTTCTGCGCCTCGCCGTATGCGTGCTCACGCTCATCGTCATTCGTTGACTGTGTCGCGAGGTCGAGTAGCCGATCGACGTCGGCGTTGCGATAGTAGCCACGATTGAACCCGAGCGGCGGTATCTGATCCGAGTGAAACACTCGCCGCAGGATGTCGGGATCGACGAGCGATCCGCCCGTCCACTGGAGCGAGAACAACTGGAAGTTCCCCTGGAGCACGTCCCCAAAGAACGTGGCGAACTCGTACGATCGCAGATCGAGTTCGATGCCGACGCGTCGCAGGTTCTCCTGAACGACTGTGGACTGCAGCCGGGTCTCCTCGTTTGACGAGATCTTCAGCGACAGTCGCAGTCGCGGTTCGGGTCCCTCGCCATCAGGATCGCGATAGCCCGCCTCGTCCAGCAGTTGCATCGCCCGCGCCGGATCGTAGGTAAAGCGATGCACGGCGGGCTCGAAGGCCCACGCCTGATCCGGTAAGAGCCCGGTTGCCGGCCGTGCCAGACCACGACGCATGTAGCGGATGATGGCGTCGCGATCGATGGCGTAGCCGATCGCGTAGCGGACACGGCGGTCGGCCAGAATCGGATCCCGCATATTGAACCCGATGTAGGAGAAGTCGAGCCCCGGCGATGGCGCGACGCGGAACGAGCCGTCCTCGGTGAGCTGGTGCACGATATCGGGCGGCAGATCGTTGATGACCAGATCGGTTGCGCCCTTGCGAAGATCGAGGCCGCGCATCGTGTCGTCTGGAATGACCTTCACAATCACCCCGTCGTTGAGCGGCGCACCCTTCCAGAAGTTCTCAAATGCCGACAACACGACCTTGTCATCGTCGTCGTAGCGCACGAACCGGTACGGGCCGGTCCCAATCGGTGCAGTGCGCATGCGATCGCCAGAACCGTCCGGGACGATGGGCGGCAGCACCAACTGAACAGGAAACGCGGCGAACGGTTCGGCGAGCGTGAACCTGACGGTGTAGTCGTCCACCGCGGTGACGGCGCGCAGCAGCTTGTAGGCGCCCTTCAGCGGTGAGACGAACGACGGATCGACAAACGCCGAGAACGTGTAGACGATGTCACGCGCGGTCAGTTCGTGGCCGTCATGAAAGTGCACGCCGCGGCGCACGTGCGCCACGTAGGTCACCGGGTCTGGATGTTCGAGCCGTTCGGCGAGCGCCGGGTGCACGCGAAGGTCGTCGCCCCATTCCATCAACGAGTTGAAGATCAGTTGCGAGACGCGCTGCGAGCTTTCATCGGCGCCCTGCCGTGGATCGAGTGTCGTCGGTCCCGACCGAACCGAGATCGTGATGACGTTGGGATTGGGTGGAGCGGAAGAGGTGCACGAAATGAGTAATGCAAAAGGCAAAAGGCAAAAGGCAATCTGCCGCGCGCGGTTCACCATTTGCATTTTGAATTGTGCATTTTGAATTACGACATCACGATTCGCCCGACAACTTCTTCAGTTCAGCGAGTAGCTCGAGGGCTCGTCTCGGCGTCGTGTCGTCAACGTCGATGGCCTTGAGCCGATCGGCGATTTCACGATGCTGCGGAGACGAGGTGTCTGCTGGCACTGCGAATAGACCAAGCTGCCGCGTGCCCGGATCGGCGCCGTCCCCGGAGAGTGTGGGGCGTCCGCCGCGCGACAGTTCGTCGCGCTCGAGGCCACCGAGAATCTCCTGCGCGCGCGTGATCACCGAACCCGGCAAACCAGCCAGGCGCGCCACCTGAATCCCGTAGCTGCGATCCGAACGACCGCTGACGATCTTGCGCAGGAAGATGATCTCGTCCTTCCACTCGCGGGCGGATACGTGAGAATTCACGACGCCCGGCAGTGCGTCGGCAAGGTCAGTCAGCTCGTGATAGTGCGTGGCGAAGAGCGTCTTCGGTCGCGCGCGTGAATTGGTCGCCAGGTATTCAGCCACGGCCCATGCGATGCTCAAGCCGTCGAACGTGGACGTGCCACGGCCGATCTCGTCGAGGACGACGAGGCTGCGCGACGTCGCCGCGTGCAGAATGTTGGCAGTCTCCTGCATCTCCACCATAAATGTGGACTGACCGCGAGCGATGTTGTCGGCTGCACCCACGCGCGCGAAGATGCGATCCACGATCGGCAGCTTGGCATCCTTGGCCGGCACGAACGAGCCGATCTGGGCGAGCAGCGGAATCAGCGCGGTCTGCCGCAAATACGTGGACTTGCCGCCCATGTTCGGGCCGGTGAGGACGACGAGTTGACGAGTCGTGCCATTCAGATCGATGTCGTTCGGCACGAACGCGTCTGAGGTGAATCGCTCGACGACCGGGTGACGGCCGTCGGCGACGACCATCTCGTCGCCATCGTGCAGGTGCGGCTTGGTGTAGTTGGCGATGGCGGCAGTCTCGGCGAGTGCGCCGAGGACGTCGAGGGTCGCCAATGCGCGTGCCGTGTCTTGAATCCGAGGGGCCTCGGCAGCCACGCGACGACGCAGGTCTTCAAAGATCTCCAGTTCGCGCTCGAGAATCCGCTCGTCGGCCCCGAGCACCTTGGCCTCGTACTCTTTGAGTGCTGGTGTCGTGAACCGCTCGCCACCGGCGATGGTCTGCTTGCGCTGATAGTCGTCGGGTGCGGCGTGCAGGTTCGCTTTCGAAATCTCGATGTAGTAACCGAACACCCGATTGAACCGGACCTTCAGCGAGGAGATGCCGGTCCGTTCGCGCTCGCGCTCTTCCATCTCGGCGATGACCTGACGGCCGGAGCGACTGATCGTGCGCAGCTCGTCGAGTTCAGGGTCGATGCCGTCGCGCGTAAACCCACCTTCGCGTGCAACCGCCGGCGGCTCGTCGATGAGTGTGCGTTCGATGAGATCGCGAACGTCCGTGAGTTCGTCGAGTTCGGCGCACAGGCTCACCAGCAGAGGCGCCCGTACCTCGCTCAGGATGTGCTTCACGCGGGGGACCGCGGCTAACGATAACCGCAGCGACACGAGCTCACGCGGGCCAGCCGTCGCCAGGGCGGCGCGGGCGACGAGACGCTCGAGATCGTGGACAGCCTTCATCGTCTCGCGGAACTTTCCGCGCTCCGTCGAGCGGAAGGCCAGTTCTTCGACGGCGTCCAGCCGATCGCGAATGCGCTCCAACGCACAGAGTGGACGCAGCAGCCATGCGCGCAGCAGACGACCACCCATCGCCGTGATCGTGCGGTCCACTTCTTTGAGCAGCGAGCCTTGCGGTCCGCCGTCGCTGCCGGTGACGACCTCGAGATGCTTCAGCGTGATTGGGTCGATGATCAGGCAATCGGCGCTCGTCCGGTAGGTGATGGCGCGGACGTGCGCGAGGTCGGCTTTCTGTGTGTCGCGCAAATACGCGACGAGACCGCCGGCCGCTTGAATGGCTGCGGTCCGGCCCTCGAGGCCGAAGCCCTCGAGGCCGTGCGTTTTCAATTGATCGAGCAGCGCGCGCCGAGCGGTTTCACCATCGAAGGTCCAACCGTCGGCGTGCGTTACCGGCAGCTGCAGACGCGCCAGCTCGGGAAATCGCTCGGCAGGATTTTCTTCGCCGGGCACCACGACCTCACGTGGCCGGAGGACGGCGATCTCGTCTATCAGTGATTGAAGCCCCTCGGTGCCCCGATACTCGGTCGTTGAGAACTCGCCGGTGGACACGTCGATGAGCGCAACGCCGACCACCCCATCCCGCGATGGGGCGATGGCCATAAGGAACGCCGGTTCGCGGGCGTCGAGATATCCAGGCTCGGTCAGGGTGCCCGGTGAGACGACCCGGACGACTTCGCGGCGGACCAGTCCCTTGGCCTTGCGAGGATCCTCAACCTGCTCACAGATCGCGACCCGAAACCCCTTCTTGACCAGGCGGGAGATGTAGCCGTCCGCGGCGTGAAAGGGGACGCCGCACATCGGAATGCCCTGGCCACCCGCGTCCTTCGACCGCGACGTCAGCGTCAGCTCGAGGGCGCGCGACGCGACCAGCGCATCCTCGTAGAACATCTCGTAGAAGTCGCCCATCCGAAAGAACACGATCGCGTCCCGGTATTGGCGCTTCGCCTCGAGATACTGGCGCATCGCGGGCGTGGGGGTGGAAACGGAGGTCATGAGGCTTGGGCTTTGGGCCTTAGGCTTTGGGAAGCCCAAAGCCGAAAGCCAGAGATTATCATCCAGTGGTGCTCGTCCTTGCCCTTGACACGACGACCTCGACCGGGAGCTGCGCGCTGGCGCGTGATGGGCGCATCGTGTCCGAGCAGGTCAACGACGCGCCGAATGCGCATGCAGAACATCTGCCTGGCGATCTGATGTCGCTGCTCGACCGCGCGAGCACCAGGCTCGCCGACATCGACGTCTTTGCCGTCGCGACGGGGCCGGGCTCGTTCACGGGTCTTCGCATCGGGATCGCGACGATGCAGGGACTCGCGTTCGCGGAAGAGAAGCCGTTGGTCGGTGTCTCTGGGTTCGATGCGTTGCTGCGAATCGCGGACGACTTGGCGCGCCGGAGCCCGCAGGCGAAGGCGGGACAAGTCGCCACATGGGTCGATGCGTGGCGTGGGGAAGTGTTCGCGGCGTTATATGAGAATGGACGCGAAGTGGATGCGCCTGTGGTGAACCGGCCTCAGACGCTTCTCGAATCTCTGCGCGAAGCGAATCGGGAGGGGAGCCGCTCGACACTGTTCATCGGCGATGGCGCACGCGCACACGCCGGCATGATTCGCGAGATGCTAGGCGAGACGGCGCGGATCGCCGAACCGACGGCGCCACCGTTGGCCGGCGTCATCGCGATCATCGCGGGCGAACTGTCGATCAGCAGTGAGCATGCCCCGCACGCGATCCGCCCGCTCTACGTCAGACGTACGGACGCGGAGCTCGCACGAGATGCACGAGCACTCCGGTAGCACGGTGAATTTCAGGATCGATCCCCTCGAGGGCGAGGAGGATCTCGACGGCGTGTTGGCCGTCGAAGAGGAGACGTTCACCAACCCGTGGACGAAAGAAATGTATGCCTGGGAGCTGCAGAATCGATCGGTCTGCCACATCTTCGTCGTGCGCACTCCCGAACAGCGTGTCGCTGGATTCTGTGCGTTCTGGCTGGTTGTCGATGAGATCCACATCAACAACGTCGCGATGCGGCCGGGGCTTCGCGGCCAGGGCATCGGGACTCAGCTGATGAAGCGCGTGTTTGAAGAAGCGAAGCGGCTCGGTGCTCGACGTGCGACGCTCGAGGTGCGACGTTCGAATGAGTCGGCCAGACGGCTGTACGAGCGCCTCGGTTTTGCCATCAGAGGTACGCGTCCGAACTACTACACGAACCCCGTCGAGGATGCGCTCATCCTGTGGAGGGATGAGCCTTAACCTTCTGGCTCTCCACGAGTTAGACCTCCAGTCAATAGGGGATTGAGCGCTGGGCGGGCCCGTGTTACCTTGGTGTCACAATCGTCCTTCTTCACGAAAGGAGGGTGCGGCCTATGAACGCAGCGGAAGCACAGGAGGTAAAACAGCTCCTGATGCAGAGCAACGACCAGTACCGCCAGCTTTCAGAGCGTCATCATCTCTTAGATGACCGCCTGCACCAGCTCACCGAACGGCACTTCCTCTCGACCACAGAACAACTCGAAGAAGTCACTCTTAAGAAACAGAAACTTGCATTGAAGGATCAGATGGAGCGGATGGCGCTCGACTACGCCAAGACGCACATCCGGGCGTCGTAGCTGCTCGTCCGGCGTCGCGCCCAGAGGCCGCGGCCTCTGAGGTTGCTCCAGAGGCCGGGTTTAGTTTTCGCGCGAGGTCGCGGAGAATTAAACCTGGTCTCTTTTTTTATGCGCATCGATCCCGCGGGCTGGCCTTTCATCCTTGGTGGGGTGGCCGTTGCCCTTCTGTCATGGCTCACCGGTGGGCCGCTCTTCGGGCTGATTTTCGGCGTCCTCACCCTGTTCTTCCTGTTTTTCTTTCGCGATCCCGAGCGACAGCACAACGCGCCGGACTCCGCCGTCGTCTCACCAGCGGATGGACGAGTGATGGTCGCCGGCGACCCGACCGGGACACCTCCGCCGGGGAACTGGCGGCAAATCACCATCTTTCTGTCCCCGATGGACGTGCACGTCAACCGGATACCGGTCAGTGGCCGGGTAACCGCAGTGAAGTATCATCCGGGCCGGTTTCTGCCGGCGTACCGGCACGACGCGGGAGACCTCAACGAATACACCGAGGTGACGATAGATCATGATGGGCAACCGATCATCGTCCGCCAGATTGTCGGCATCCTCGCCCGGCGCATTGTTTGCCGGGCTCAGGAGGGCGACAGGGTGAAGGCGGGAGGCCGGTTCGGCGTCATGAAGTTCGGGTCGCGAATGGACGTGTTCCTGCCGGCCGGCTCAACGATCCATACGCAGGTCGGTGCTAAGGTGGTGGGAGGCGTCACGGTGATTGCCACGCTTCCGCCTCGTCCCTGAGGAGAGCGTATGTCGATCGAGCAGCACGAGCACGAGCGTCGTCGGCCGAGTCTGCTGAGACCGTTGCGTCCGCGGCTCGACGCGCGCGCGCGCCGGTTCCGCCGCGGCGTATATCTGCTGCCGAGCATGTTCACGATGGCGAACCTGTTCTGCGGCTACGCGTGCATCGTGCACTCGATGCGGCAGGAACTGTCTACGGCCGCGCTGTTCATTGGCTTTGCATTCGTCCTCGACATGCTGGACGGCCGCATCGCCCGCATGACCGGAACGACGAGCGCCTTCGGACTCGAATTCGACTCACTCGCCGATGTGGTGTCGTTCGGCGTTGCGCCGGCAATCCTGTCATTCCAGTGGGGCCTGCAACCTCTCGGTCGCATCGGATGGGCCGCGGGTTTTCTCTTCGTCGCCGCGGCCGCTGTCAGGCTCGCGCGCTTCAACATCCAGTCCGGATCCCAGGACAAGCGCTACTTCGTCGGCATGCCCAGTCCCGCGGCCGCGTGTGTGCCGGCGGCGACCGTGTTCGCCTACCCGCAGGGATTCCAGAGCACCACGCACGCGTTGGCGGTGCTGGCCATGGTGATCATCCCGGCATTGACGATGGTCAGCACGATCCGCTTCCGGAGCTTCAAGACGTTCGACCTGCAGACGCGGCGAAGTTCCGCGGTTCTCGTTCTCGTAGCCGTCGGTCTGGTGCTGCTCGCGGCGGAACCGCAGTACCTGCTGGTCGCTATGGCCTATACGTACCTGGCGTCAGGCTTCATTGGCTACGCGTGGACGCGATTCCATCGTCGTCACGGTGGAGAAGAAGGAGAGCAGCAGGTGCGGCAACCGGACACTACACAACGGGGAGCGTAACCTCGACCGTCGTCCCTTTGTCGCGTTCGCTGGTCATCGAGATCGTTCCGCCACTCAGTTCGACGTTCCGCTTCGCGATCGGCAGGCCCAGTCCGGTGCCCGCTGCTTTCGTCGAGAAGTAGGGTTCGAACGCTCGCGCCAACGCTTCGGCATCCATTCCCACGCCCGTATCAGACACTCGAATACGAACGGCGCGGCCGTTCTGATTGGCTCGGACCGTCAGCGCGCCCGCTCCCGGCATCGCGTGCAGCGCGTTCTCGACGATGTTCACCAGCGCGCGCGACACGAGTGTGCGATCGACAGAGACGTGCGGCAGCGTGTCGGGTAACTGCACATCGAGATTGATTCGCCCGTCGAGCCCCTGCCGGTACGGATCAAGGACTTCGCGGAGAAGGGCAGTCACATCCACGTCCGACCGCTTCGCTGTCGGTGACGAGGCAAAGCTGGAGAACTCCGATGAGATCTGCCGCAGCAGCTTGACCTGCGTGAGGATTGTGGCGACGCACTCCTGCACCATGGGCCCAAGCGGCTCGCCGCGATCCGCGTGGACGCGACGAAGATGTTCGGCGTTGAGCTGAATAGGAGTCAGCGGGTTTTTGATCTCGTGCGCCACCTGACGGGCCATCTCGGCCCACGCCTCGAGTCGATGTGTGCGTTCGAGTTCGCCGCGCTGACGCTGCAGATCGGCAGCCATGCTGTTGAAGGCCTCGACGAGACGACGCAGTTC
>JBKPRH010000072.1:0-12545 GCA_046765795.1 Acidobacteriota bacterium
GAAAGAGCCTGTTCGCGTCACCTACTCCGATGGGTTTGACGGACTGCCCGTCCCGTCGCCTGACGGCATGCAGTTGGCGTGGACGTCGAGTCGAGGCGGCGGCCGTGAGGGTCAGATCTACCTCGCGCAGTGGAACCATCAGAAGGCGCTCGAGGCGATCACGAACGCACCACCGCGAAAGGGTCCGAAATGAGCGCAAGACGATTCGCGCGCACGCACGCGCGGCTGTTCGCGGCGGTTCTCCTTCTGGCCGCCGTCATCCCAGCCGCCGCACAGACCTCGGTGACGCGGCCTTACGTCGAAACGCTCGCCTCGGAAAAGTTTGCCGGTCGCGAAGCCGGCTCGCCGGGTGAGCGGCTCGCTGCCGAGTACATCGCGACGCAGCTGTCGCGCCTGGGGGCCACGCCGCTGCCGGGACGCAGCGATATGTTCGTTCCGTTCACGTTTACGGCCGGCAGCAAGGACGGCGGCTCTCGCGCGGTCGTCGGTCAGACGAAGTTCGACACGACCAAGGACGTGATCGCACTCTCCTTCTCCGACGATGGCGAGGTTAGTGCCCCAGTCGTATTCGCCGGCTACGGCATCGTCGTGCCGGAGACGCAAAACTTTGGGTACGACAGCTACGCCACGCTCGACGTGAAGGACAAGATCGTGGTCGTGCTGCGGTACTTCCCCGAGGATGCCGACCAGCAGACGAAGGGCATCCTCGCGCGCTATTCCGATCTGCGCTTCAAAGCGATGGCCGCTCGCCAGCACGGCGCGAAAGCACTGGTTGTCATAACGGGGCCGCGATCGCCGAACGCAGGACTGACCGTTCCGATGTCGTTCGATACCGCGCTCGCGGGATCCGGCATTCCCGCCGCGAGTGTGAGCGGCGCCGTTGCTGCGGCGTTGTTCGCCGGCGCACCCAAGACGCTCCAGGCCATTCAACAGGAGTTGGACAGCGGTAATCCGCATGCCGCAGGGTTCGCACTCGACAAGGTTTCTCTCTCGCTGAAGACGTCGCTTGTCCGCGAGACGCAGACGGGTCGCAACGTGGTGGCGTATTTCCCGGCGACGAGTCCAGCGGCCGGCGTGGTCAAGCCGTGGATCGCGATCGGCGCGCACTACGATCATCTCGGGCTCGGACGCAACGGCAACTCCCTCGCGGGCAAGGAAGATGCCGGCAAGCCGCATCTCGGAGCGGACGACAACGCATCGGGCAGCGCAGCGGTGTTGGCCATCGCCGCGGCCCTGAGCAAACAGCCCGTTCGTCGTCGCAATCTGATCGTCGCGCTGTGGTCTGCTGAGGAGATTGGGCTCGTCGGCTCGGCGGCGTTCGTGAACGCACCACCTGTTCCGGTGAATCAACTCGCGGCGTACATCAACTTCGACATGGTCGGGCGGATGCACGACAACAAGCTCGCGGTGCAGGCGACAGGCACGAGTCCCATCTGGGCGAGCGTGCTCGAGCGAGCGAATGTGGCGGCGGGCTTCGATCTGACGCTGCAGGAAGATCCCTATCAGCCAACCGATGTCGCGACCTTCAATCAGGCCAGCGTGCCGAGTTTGAATTTCACGACCGGTGCGCATGTGGATTACCACAAGCCCTCCGACACGGCCGACAAGATCAACTATGACGATCTCGATCGCATCGCCACGCTCGCGTCAACGGTCGTCCGGCGGCTGATGGACATGGACGAGGCGCCACAGTTTGCGAAGGTCGAGCAGTCGTCGCAGACTGCGGGCAGAACGGGCGTGCGGGTGTTCACCGGCACCGTGCCGGACTACACCTCGAACGCGAAAGGACTGCTGCTGGGTGGTGTCGTCGGTGGTGGGCCTGCCGAGAAAGCGGGCCTGCAGAAGGGCGACGTCATCATCGAAATCGCCGGTCAGACGATCGCCAACATCTACGACTATACCTACGCCCTCGAACTGTTGAAGATCGATCAGCCGGTCAAGGTGGTCTACATGCGCGGCTCCGAGAAGCGTGAGACCACGCTCACGCCAGGCGCGCGCCGCTAAGTCTGGTCCTTGGTCCTTAGGCCTCGGAGCTTGGTCCCTCGAGCATGTGCTCCGCACTTTCCGTCAGGGGATCGACTTCCTCCACCGGCCCTTGCTTCTTTGCGTAGATAAACGCGATCACGAAGATCACGACGATCAGCCCCAGCGACAGCCATCGCGGGATCTCGAACGTCGTGTAGTGTGCGTCGTGGAGGTATTCCACGCCGAGCTTGAAGCCGACCCACGCAATGATGATGAACGCGCCGTCAACGAGCGCCGGGTAGCGCTGAACGAGCACGATGAGCTGCCCCACCACCAGCCGCATCGCGACGATCCCCAGAATGCCGCCCGTGACGACGACCCACAACTTCGGCGACATCGCCACGGCGACGAGGATCGAGTCGATCGAAAACGCGAGATTGATCAACTCGACACGCACCACCGTCGCCCAGAACGGCGACAGGCCGAGCATGCCTTTCGCGGGCGGCGGTTGACGCCGGTCGACGCCCTCTTCGTGCCCGAAGAAGTGTGAGTACGTGAGATACAGCAGATACAACCCGCCGAGCACCTTCACCCAGGCGAGTTGAATCAGGTAGACGGCCAGCAGGGTCGCGAGAAAGCGGAAGGCGAATCCACCCAACAGTCCATAGCGCAGCGCCTGCTTATGTTGGGTGCGGGGAAGACCAAGAACCATGATGGCCATGACCAGTGCGTTGTCGGCACTGAGCAGGCCTTCGAGGGCGACGAGCAGACCGATGGTTATGAGGTCGGGGCCGGTGATGTCCAAGGGGCTCAATCCATCCTAGCCGAACCGGGGCCGGTCTCGAACAGGCAGTCAGACAACCTTGACACGATTCGTATCAATGCCTACACTCGACTTATATCAAGTTGAAAGCGGTACCCGAACACCTATGGCAAGTGAACAACGTCTGTATTTGATCAGCATGGCGGCGGAGATGCTGGGGATGCATCCTCAGACTCTACGCAAGTACGAGCGGCTCGGATTAGTCCAGCCGACGCGCACCGTCGGCAGCATGCGCGTCTACGACCGTGAGGAGCTGGAGCGTCTCAGGCTCATCAAGCGTCTCGTGGACGAGTTGGGGATCAACCTGGCCGGCGTGCAGCGGCTGCTGCAGGTGGCCGAAGTCATGCAGCGGATTCGTCCGCTTATGGAAGAGAACGCGTTGACGACTGGCGCCGGGCGCCGGCAGCTCGTCAACGAGATGCGCCGCATCAATGAGGCGATCGGACTGTAGGCATGGAGTTCAAGGACTACTACAAGACGCTCGGCGTCGCGAAGACGTCAACCGAGAAGGAGATCAAGCAAGCCTTCCGTAAGCTGGCCCGCAAGCTCCATCCCGACGTCAATCCGGGCGACAAGACCGCCGAATCGCGCTTCAAGGAAGTCAACGAAGCGTACGAAGTGCTCGGCGATCCCGAGAAGCGGAAGAAGTACGACGAACTCGGTGCCAACTGGCGCATGTACGAACACGCTGGCGCGCAGCCCGGTGGCGGACCATTCGGTGGCGGCTTCAATCCCGGCGGTACTGGCGGGCGCGGCGGCTTCCGCACGATGACGCAGGAGGAGATGGAGGAGCTGTTCGGCGATTCGAACCCCTTCTCTGATTTTTTCACCACGTTCTTCGGCAGCGGCATGGGCGGGGCTACAGGCGCGGGCGGCACGGCGGGAGCTCGCCCAGGGGGAGTCCGTCAGCGTCCGGGCCGCGACATCGAGAACGAGATCGAGCTGTCACTCGAGGACGCATACAACGGCACCACGCAGCGGTTGGCGCTGACGCAGGACGGTCATCGCCGCACCGTAGACGTGCGGTTTCCAGCCGGTGTTGTGACGGGGTCACGTGTGCGCGTCAGCGGTGAGGGCGAGCAAGGCATCGGCGGCGGTCAAGCGGGACATTTGTACCTGCGCGTGCGTCTTACCCCTCATCCGGTCTTCGAGCTGAAGGATCGCGATCTGCACGTGCGCGTGCCCGTGCCGGTGACCACAGCGGTACTTGGTGGCGAGGCCGACGTGCAGACGTTGTCAGGCAAGTCGGCGCGGCTTCGTATCCCGCCAGGGACACAGAACGGACAAGTGTTCCGGTTGAAGGGATACGGAATGCCATCAGTGGGCAAACCCGACGAGAAGGGCGACTTGTATGCCCGCGTTGACGTGCAGTTGCCCACACAACTGACATCTGAAGAACGAGAACACTACGAAGCGCTTCGGCGATTGAGCGGAGGCGGCGCGACGAAGAACAGCGCTGCGTAAGGCAATGAATCTCAACAAGTACACGGAAAAAGCACAGGAAGCGATTATCGGGGCGCAGAACCTCGCGAGCGAGCAGAACAACTCGGAGGTCACGCCCGAGCATCTGCTGGTCGCCCTCGTCGAGCAGGAAGGCGGCATCGTTCCGTCGATCCTGCGCAAGATGAACATCGACCCGGCAAAGGTCCAGGCCGAAGCGCGCGCGCTCTTGAAGAATCTGCCGCAGGCCTACGGCGGCGACGTGCGACTGTCGCCGCGGATGAAGCTGATTTTCGATTCGGCAGAGGCCGAAGCCAAGCGTCTGCAGGATGACTACGTCAGCACCGAACATCTGCTGGTCGCACTCGCGACCGAGGTCGGCCGCTCCCCTGCCGCGCAAGTGTTGCAGCGCACTGGTGCGACCAAGGACGCGATCTACGCGGCGCTCACCCAAGTGCGCGGCAACCAGCGCGTCACGTCACAGAATCCAGAATCGACGTATGAGGCGCTCGCCCGCTACGGGCGCGATCTGACGGAACTCGCCCGCAAGGGCAAGCTTGATCCGGTCATCGGTCGCGACGAAGAAGTGCGACGCGTGATTCAGGTCCTCTCTCGCCGGACCAAGAACAATCCGGTCCTCATTGGCGAGCCCGGTGTCGGCAAGACCGCCATCGTCGAAGGGCTCGCGCAGCGGATCGTCCGCGGCGATGTCCCTGAGGGGTTGAAGGACAAGAAGATCTTCGCGCTCGATATGGGTGCCCTCGTGGCCGGTGCGAAATATCGCGGCGAGTTCGAGGAGCGGTTGAAGGCGGTCCTCAAGGAAATCGCCGAGTCCGAAGGCAAGATCGTGCTCTTCATCGACGAGCTTCATACGGTTGTCGGGGCTGGCGCGGCTGAGGGCGCGATGGATGCGTCGCAGATGCTGAAGCCGATGCTGGCGCGCGGAGAACTGCACACCATCGGCGCCACCACACTTGACGAGTACCGCAAGTACATCGAGAAGGATGCCGCGCTCGAGCGCCGCTTCCAGCCAGTGCTGGTCGGTGAGCCGACGGTTGAAGACACCATTTCGATTCTGCGCGGCCTGCGCGAACGGTACGAGATCCATCACAAGGTCCGCTTGAAGGACTCTGCGTTGGTCGCAGCGGCGGTGTTGTCGCAGCGCTACATCACCGATCGTTTCCTGCCGGACAAGGCCATCGATCTCGTGGACGAGGCTGCGTCGAAGCTGCGCATGGAGATCGACTCGATGCCCGTCGAGCTCGACGAGGTCGCGCGCCGCATCATGCAGCTCGAGATCGAACGCGAAGCGCTGCGCAAAGAGACCGACAAGGCGTCGATGGAGCGGCTGGCCAAGCTCGAAAAGGAGTTGGCCGATCTCAAGGAAGATCAGACGCGACTGCAAGCACACTGGCAGCAAGAGAAGGATGCCATTCGAGTCAGCAGCGAATTGAAAGAGCAACTCGAAGAGGCGCGCCGTCAGAAGCAGGCTGCCGAGCGTTCAGGCGACTTCGCCAAAGCCTCCGAGCTGCAGTACGGACGGATTCCTGAAATCGAACGAAAGATCCGCGAGCAGGAGGAGAAGCTGCAGCAACTTCAGCAGGCGCACCGAATGCTCAAGGAAGAAGTGGACGAAGAGGACATCGCCGATGTCGTCGCCAAGTGGACCAACATCCCGGTGAGCCGGTTGATGGAAGGCGAAGTCCAGAAACTCATTCACATGGAGGAACGACTCCACGCTCGTGTCGTCGGCCAGGACGAGGCCGTCCGCGCCGTCGCGAATGCGATCCGTCGAGCCCGAGCCGGGCTGCAGGATCCCAATCGGCCGTTGGGCAGCTTCATCTTCCTCGGCCCGACCGGCGTCGGCAAGACCGAGCTGGCGCGTGCCCTCGCTGAATTCCTGTTCGACGATGAACACGCGATGGTACGCATCGACATGTCCGAGTATCAGGAGAAGCACACGGTCTCTCGCATGATCGGTGCACCGCCCGGATACGTCGGGTACGAGGAAGCCGGTCAGCTCACCGAGGCAGTACGGCGTCGTCCGTACTCCGTGGTGCTGTTCGACGAGATCGAGAAAGCGCATCCCGAGGTCTTGAACGTGCTGCTGCAACTGCTCGACGACGGTCGGCTGACCGACGGCAAGGGACGCACCGTGGATTTCAAGAACGCGGTGATCATCATGACGTCGAACCTGGGCAGCCAGTACATCGCGGAGGCCTCGGTGGGAACCGCACCGTCGGAAGAACTGCCGGAAGGCGTCCGGCGCAAGGTCATGGACGCGCTGCAGCAGCACTTCCGGCCGGAGTTCCTCAACCGCATCGACGAGGTGATCTTCTTCCACTCGTTGAACATCGCGCACATGACGAAGATCATCGACATTCAGATTCGATCGCTGCTCAAGCGGCTTGAGGATCGAAAGATTCACGTCGAGCTCACAGAGGGCGCGAAACGCTACCTCGTCGCCGAGGGATACGACCTTCGCTACGGTGCGCGGCCGCTCAAACGCACGCTTCAGCGGCAGGTACTCGATCCCCTTGCGCTGCGTGTGCTCCAGGGCGACTTCGGCGAGGGCGACCACGTGCTCGTCGATGTGGGAGACAATGGAATCAGGTTTGAAAAGACCACGCCAGTGGCCGCGTAGACATGGCTAATCTTCGAAATCCTCAGGGGTTGAATCCACGAGACCGGCGTCCCGGCGATCGGCGTACGCTGGGATCCGCCAGCCGTCCAGGCGGACCGGTCTGGTACGTGCTCGGCGCGTTGCTGTTGCTCGCCCTGGTGCAGACCTGGTTTCTCTCGTCGGGTGGTCATCAAATCTCCTACAGCGATTTCAAGCAGGCGATTCGGGCCGGACGTGTCGCCGACGTCACCGTCGGCGAGCAGACGATCCTTGGAACGTACAAGACCGAGGTCAATGGCTCCAAGAACTTCACCGCCACGCGCATCGAGGATCCCAAGCTGCTGGAGGAGCTCGATGCCGCGGGCGTGAAATATACCGGCGAGTTCGTCAGCCGCTGGATCCCTGAAGTACTCGGCTGGGTTCTGCCGCTGCTCTTCATCTTTGCGATCTGGAGTTACTTCTCGCGACGCATCAGCGGCGCCGAAGGCGGCGTCATGTCGTTTGCGCGCAGCAAGCACCGCGTCTTCGCCGAGGACGATGTCAAGGTCAGCTTCGGCGACGTTGCCGGTGTGGACGAGGCTGAACAGGAGCTCAAGGAGATCGTCGAGTTCCTGAGGAACCCGAAAAAGTACACGGTCCTTGGCGGTCGCATTCCGAAAGGCGTGCTGCTGGTCGGCCCGCCCGGAACAGGCAAGACGTTATTGGCGCGTGCCGTCGCCGGCGAAGCGAAGGTCCCCTTCTTCAGTCTCAGCGGATCGGAGTTCGTCGAGATGTTCGTCGGCGTGGGTGCGGCGCGCGTGCGCGACCTGTTCTCACAGGCCGAGCAGAAAGCGCCGTGCATCATCTTCATCGACGAACTTGATGCGCTCGGTCGTGCCCGCATCCAGAGTCCGATGGGGTCGCACGAAGAACGCGAGCAGACGCTCAATCAGTTGCTCGCGGAGATGGACGGCTTCGACTCACGTAAGGCGATCATCATCATGGGCGCGACCAATCGCCCCGAGGTGCTGGATCCCGCGCTGCTCCGCCCGGGCCGGTTCGATCGACAGGTGCTCGTCGACAAGCCCGATGTGAAGGGACGCGAGGAAATCCTCTCGATCCACACGAAGAATGTGAAGCTGTCGCCGCAGGTCGATTTGCGCGTGGTCGCGGCCCGTACGGCCGGTTTTGCCGGGGCCGACCTCGCCAACCTGGTGAACGAGGCGGCGCTGCTGGCAGCGCGCAAGGACAAGTCCGCGGTGGACATGTCGGACTTCGACGAAGCGATCGACCGCCTCATCGCCGGACTCGAGAAGAAGCGCGTGATGAGTCAGCGTGAGCGCGAGATTGTCGCGTATCACGAGTCGGGGCACGCGATCGTGGCAACCTCCATTCCGGGCATGGATCCGGTACACAAAATCTCCATCGTTCAGCGAGGATTTGGCGCGCTGGGTTACACGATGCAATTGCCGCTCGAGGATCGCTATCTGATGCAGCGACGCGAACTCCTCTCGCAACTCGCCGTTCTGCTCGGCGGGCGCACCGCCGAGGAGCTTGCGCTGGGCGAGATCTCCACGGGTGCGCAGAACGATCTGCAGCGCGCCACCGATATTGCGCGCGCGATGGTTACCGAGTGGGGCATGAGCGACACACTTGGCGCCATTCACTACGACAATCCCAAGCGCAGTCGCTTCCTCGACATCCCGGTCGGTCCTGAGCGCGGCGCCTACGCTGAAGAGACGGCGCGGTTGATCGACGCTGAGATCAAACGCATCATGAGCGACGCACACGGCACGGCGCGGCGCATCCTCGGCGAGAATCGCGATCTCCTCGAACGCGTCACGAGACGACTGCTCGAGATTGAAGTAATGGAAGGTGATGAGCTGCGCGCGATGCTTGGCGTGCACGAGCCCGCACCGCATTCACCTGAGTCCGCAGAAAAAACACCACTGCCTCCAGGAATTCATTGATCGACATCAATCTGTGACTTGACGCGATACGTGTCGAGGCGTATCGTCGATTTTGTAAGCTCTCTGCCACGCTCGGAGGAAGCAGCATGCCTTCCAACTCTCCGAAAGCGATGCGGCCGCGCGATCCGCTCAACATCGCGCCAAGACCCCTCTCGATTCCCACGCTCAACTACCGTCGCGCTTCAACCTCCTCGGTGCACGGTGACGTCGAGGCGCGCGTGCGCTGCGAGTTCGTCGAGATGCGTGGATTCTCTCCGACCGTTCAGCAAGCCGCGCGGTTGTTCCAGATCAACCCGGATGAGTGCGGGCGTTTGTTGACCCGGCTCGTTCAGGAAGGCTTCCTCAGGCAAACGCCCGATGGGCGTTTTCGGCTGCCGTCATAATTGGGGGCGGGGATACACGGTTTCCCCGCAACCTCAGCACTAGATCGCTGAAAAATAAGGACTTTTGGCAACGTTGGCGCAAGTCAATGTCTGTCCGTGTATACTCACGCACGTCTGGAAGCTTAGCCCACCGCTTAGTCGCGTCAGTGTCGATCCGACGAGTTCCGCTCTGATCTTCCTGCATGCAGTTGAGCCGAGCGACAGTCGCTCAGGCTGGGTTTTCGTCACGCTCCGCACTCCGCGGGGCCGCATCGCAATCGGATGCAGGAGTCAGTGCAATGAGTCGCAAGCTATACGTCGGGAATATCCCCTATGAGACCAACGAGCAGGATCTGCAGGAGCTCTTTGGTCAGGCAGGTGCTGTCGAAACGGTCACCGTCATGCGCGACCGCGATACGGGTCGTGCGCGCGGGTTCGCCTTTGTCGAAATGGCCAGCGATGACGACGCGCAGAAGGCCATTGCCGAACTGAACGATCGTCAGTTCGGTGGACGACGGCTGACCGTGAACGAGGCGAGGCCGCAGGTGCCGCGCTCAGGGGGTGGCGGCGGTGGCTTCAACTCACGCGGTCCTTCGCGTCGCAGCGAACCGCGCTGGTAACGGTGTCAGCCAGGGCGCAGCCCCGCGCTGCGCCCGTTGACGTTTTTTGCGCGTCGAGCACCGGCGCGCATCTAAACCTGAAGTAAAGGAGGTCGAACGTGCGAGGTTACGCGATTGGCGACCGAGTTTCTCAGCCGCAGTACGGTACTGGCACGATCCGGCTGGTGGACGAATATCACACGGTGATCGACTTCGACGAACACGGCATCCGCCGCTTCTCGACGTCGATGGTCAAGCTCGAACGGTCTTCAACGGTCGAGCCCGGGAAACCGCCGAAGCGAACGCGCAAGAAAGCCGCGCCCAAAGAATCCTAGCGAGCCGCGCGTCCTAATCCGTCACGCATCCTTCGGAGGCTGACTTCACCAGCCGCACATACTTGGCAAGCACCCCGCTCGACGCTTTTGGAGCGGGGGCTTTCCATGCCTTCTTCCGCGCCAACAATTCCGCTTCGCTCACGTCCACGCTCAGCGTGCAGGCCGCCGCGTCGATCGTAATGAGGTCGCCGTCGCGCACCAGTCCAATCGGTCCACCTTCCTGCGCCTCAGGGGTGATGTGGCCGATGATGAAGCCGTGCGATCCACCTGAGAAGCGGCCGTCGGTCAACAACGCGACATCCTTGCCAAGACCGGCGCCCATGATCGCCGACGTCGGCGTCAGCATCTCCGGCATGCCCGGTCCGCCCTTCGGGCCCTCGTAGCGAATCACCACCACGTCACCCTTCGAGATCGTCTTGTTCTCGAGGCCGGCGAGCATCGCTTCTTCCGAATCGAAGACCCTGGCCGGGCCCGAGAAGCGCTCCCCTTCCTTGCCCGTGATCTTGGCGACTGAACCGTCCGGCGCGAGGTTGCCGTGCAGGATGCGGATGTGGCCACGTGGATTCACCGGCGTCTCGAGCGGCTGGATGATCTGTTGCCCGGTCTTGAGCGGCGCAGCGTCGGCGAGATTCTCGGCCAGCGTCTTCCCGGTCACCGTCATCGCCTCGCCGTGAAGGAATCCGCGCTCGAGCAGGTACTTCATCACTGCCGGTGTGCCACCGACGGCGTGCAGATCTTCCTGCACGTACGTGCCGCTCGGCTTGAGATCCGCCAGCAGCGGCATGCGATCGCTGGCGCGCTGAAAGTCGGCGAGCTCCAGTGGAACGTGGGCCGCCTTCGCGATGGCGAGGAGATGCAGCACCGCATTGGTCGATCCACCAACCGCCATGATCATCACCATGGCGTTCTCGAAGGACTTGCGCGTGAGGATGTCCCGCGGCTTGAGATCGCGCTCGAGCAGCGCGCGAACCGCCATACCGGCACGACGGCACTCATCAGCCTTGCCTGGGTCCTCCGCCGGCAGCGAAGAACTGTACGGCAGCGACAGACCGAGCGCCTCAATCGCAACCGCCATCGTGTTGGCCGTGTACATCCCGCCACATGCGCCCGCGCCTGGGCAGGCGTGACGGACGATATCGAGACGCTGCTCGTCGGTGATCGTGCCTGCGAGATATTCCCCGTACGACTGAAAGGCCGAGATGATGTCGCGCGGCTTGCCCTGCGCGAAGCCAGCGCGAATCGTTCCCCCGTAGACCATCAGCGACGGCCGGTTGAGACGCGCCATCGCGATCACACTGCCCGGCATGTTCTTGTCGCAGCCCGGCACGGTAATCAGCGCGTCATACCACTGCGCACCCATGACCGTCTCGATCGAGTCGGCGATCAGGTCGCGTGACGGCAGCGAGTAGCTCATGCCGTCGGTGCCCATCGATAGCCCGTCGCTGACACCGACGGTATTGAAGCGGAGACCGACGAGACCAGCCCCCTGCACGCCTTCCTTGACGCTGGCGGCCAGCCGATCGAGGTGCATGTTGCAGGTGTTGCCCTCGTACCACATGCTGCAGATCCCGACCTGGGCCTTCTGCAAATCGGCGTCGGTCAGGCCGATGCCGTACAGCATCGCCTGCGACGCACCCTGGCTGCGGGGCTGCGTTACGCGAGAGGAGTATTTGTTCACGGCCTACGTCTGTCCCTCAAACCGTGGCGGGTTGAGGCAATTTGACGGGATCCAAGAAGGGCATCATGTCCCGCAGCTTCGCGCCGACGATCTCGATCGGGTGGTTCGCGTCCTGCTGCCGCATCTGCTTGAAGTTCGGATAGCCGTTCTCCGCCTCGGCAATCCAGTTCTTGGCGAACCTGCCGGCCTGGATGTCTGCCAGGATCTGCTTCATCGCCTTCTTCGTTTCAGCGGTCACGATCTTCGGACCGGCGGTGTAATCGCCGTATTCGGCCGTGTCGCTGATTGAATAGCGCATGTACTGCAAGCCGCCGCGATACATCAGGTCCACGATCAGCTTCAGTTCGTGGAGGCACTCGAAGTACGCGATCTCGGGCTGGTAACCCGCCTCAATCAGCGTCTCGAATCCCGCCTTGACCAGCGCACTGGTGCCGCCGCACAGCACCGCCTGCTCACCGAAGAGATCGGTTTCGGTCTCCTCGGCGAAGGTCGTCTCAATCACGCCGGCGCGTGTGCATCCGATCGCGCGCGCGTACGAGAGCGCCGTTGTCCTTCCCTTGCCGCTGACATCCTGCTGCACAGCCAACAGACCCGGCGTGCCCGCACCTTCTTTGAACACTTCGCGGACGCGATGCCCAGGCGCCTTCGGCGCGACCATCGTCACATCAACGTCCCCGGGCGGCACGATCCAGTTGAAGCGAATCGCGAAGCCGTGGGCAAACATCAGCATCTTTCCCGCAGTCAGATGCGGTGCGATGTCCGACTTGTAGA
>JBKPRH010000073.1:0-10362 GCA_046765795.1 Acidobacteriota bacterium
CGTCAGCGGCCGGCGCCCCGCGGCGGGAGCAGCTTCGGCGGCGGTCCATTCAACAGCCATCAGGACTTCAGCCTGTATGACCGCTGCATCACCCGCGGCATTCCCGGCTCGATGATGCCGGCCATCTACGGAAACTCCTACCAGATACAGCAGGGACCGGGTGTGGTGACGATCACCTACGAGATGGTGCACGACACACGTGTGATCCCGCTCGATGGTCGCCCGCACATTGCGTCAAGCGTTCGTCAGTACATGGGAGATGCGCGCGGCCGCTGGGAGGGCAACACGCTCGTCGTCGAGACGACGAACTTCACCGACAAGACGCCATACCGCGGGTCGAGCGAAAACTTGAAGATGATCGAACGATTCACGCCGCTCGGTCCGGATACGCTCGAGTGGTCGGTGACCTTTGACGACTCCCACACCTGGGCACGGCCGTGGACGTTCGCGATGAACCTGACGAGAGACGCGGGCCAGCCACCGTTCGAGTACGCGTGCCACGAAGGCAACTACGGCCTGCGGAACATCCTGGCCGCGGCGCGCGCCGAGGAAAAGAAGTAGAACGAGATCACCCTCGTGGCAACGGCTTCGATGCCGTGACCAGGCTCGTTGCTGCGAAGGGATTGCCGTACCAGAAGCGCCAACCAAGACGGCGGATCGTCGTTACCGCACCCAGCGTCTCGAGCGTCTTCGCATACAGCGCAGTAGATCGGATGTCGGCGATCAGCAGTCGCCCTCCGGGTTTGAGTACACGCCATGCTTCCGCAACGGCTTTGGCGCGATCGCGCCGCCCACGAATATTGTGGATCGCGAGGCTCGAGAGGACGAGATCGAAGGAACCATCGGCGAACGGGAGCGAACGCATATCGCCGGTTTCGATCGCCACGCGCTCCAGGACGCCCTCGATCGTGGCGTTGCGTGTCGTCACGTCGCTGGCGTTGCCAGATTGATCTCGCGTGCTCCAGAGATCGATGCCTGTCACGCGGCCTGACGTCAACCGCTTCGCCACCGCGATCAGTACCGCGCCACGTCCACAGCCCATATCGAGCACGCGCTCGTCGCCGCGCAGTTGCAGCCCGTCGAGGATGCTGTTCCACACCGCGAACTTGCCACGGCGCGTGGTGTAGTAGAAGCTGATCGCTTGTCCGAGAAAAAAGACGGCGTAGAGCGACATCATCGCGGTGAGGCGTCGATCGCCGTCGCGCCACCCGACGAGTGCGCCCATCATGCCGGCCGTGCCGATGACGGCAAAGATCACGAGCGCATAGGGCGCGTCGTAGCCGTAGTCGGCGAGTTCGCTCAAGAGACCTCAGCGCACCTTCATCACGATGAAGGTGAGATCGTCGTACTGCTCCGCATCGCGGATCCAGTCTTTCATCTCGGCGGAAATCCGCGCGCTGATCTCGTCGGCGGGAAGGTGAGCGGTCTGGCGGAGCAACTGCTGCAAGCGCTCCTCGCCGAACTCTTCATCATCAGGGTTGTGCGCCTCGGGGACGCCGTCGGTGAAGGCAAGAAGGACGTCTCCAGCGCACAACTCGACCGTCGCTTCTTGGTAGTCCATGTCCGGAAACATGCCGACGACGGTTCCTCCGACAGAGAGTTGCTCGATCTCGGCCGGCGCGGAGTCAGCGGTCGATTGCCGGGCGGCTCTGAGTAGGTACGGCGCGTTGTGGCCAGCGTTGACGTAGCGCAGTTGGCGACGCCGCGGGTCGAGCTGCGCATAGAAGAACGTGGCGTACTTGCTCGACGGCGTCGACCGATGGACGAACTGGTTCATTCGCGCAACGAGGCGGGGCGGCGACACGTTGCCTTCGGACGCGATGATCCGCAGCGAGGCCTGCACCACGGACATGATCAGCGCGGCAGCAACGCCTTTGCCCGACACATCGGCCAGCGCGATGCCGATCTCCCGGTCGCGCAGCTCGACGAAATCGTAGTAGTCGCCGCCGATGCGCCGGGCGGGAACGCTGACCGCGGCAAAATCGGCCCACTCGTCGCGCGGTGGGGCATCGGGCAGCAGGCGGCGCTGGACGTCCGATGCCAGCGCGATATCGCGGCGCAGCGTTTCCTGTTCGACAACACGATCGGTTAGACGTGCGTTTTCGATCATCAGCGCGAACTGATCGGCGCACGCGCGCAGCACTTGTTTCTCGTGCGCGCTGAAGCCGTCGCTCTTGGCTCTCTTACCGAGCAGCAGCACGCCGAGGATCTCGCTGCGTGTGCGCAGCGGCACGGCCAGGCGGACCCCTGCCGCGTCGAGCGCGCGAATCTCGTCGAGCCGTTCGGGTCGATGCGCCGCGGCCCATTCAGCCAGGGCGGTGAGTTCAGTTGGCGCAAACGGCAGTGGCCGTGGATAGGCGCGCAACCGGGGGATTAGGAATCCGTCGGCCGCCACCGACGGCGTCGCCGCTTCGAGCGCGCCCGCGGCGACAAGACAGCGGTAGTGGGCATCGGAGCCATCGCGCCGCGCGAGCAGTGCGACCGAGTCGACGTTCAGCTGATCGCACACGCTGGCGAGCACCGCACGCAGGGCGCCGGTGTACGAGTCGGCGCTGCGGGCGGCGTCAACGAACGCCGTCAACACATCTGCCGCTGAGACGTCCGATCCGCTGTCGTCACCGACGACCGCGTCGCGCACGCCGCGAACGGTACGCTCCATCCGCTGACGCGCCCATTGCCAGACCGAGGGCGGCTGTTCGCGCATCGCCGCCATTGGCGAGATGAGCGTGGTGCGCAACGCCGGCACCGACGCGGCCCCGGCGGCGACGAGTGCGACAATCGCCGTGGACGCGGCAAACGGCAGCCATCCGAAGTTGGCGACCTCGAGATACCGCACGAGCAGCCAGACACCGCCGGCGAGCGCGATCGATCCCACCGCCACGCCCGCC
Organism: Acidobacteriota bacterium; assembly: GCA_046765795.1. GTDB lineage: Bacteria > Acidobacteriota > Vicinamibacteria > Vicinamibacterales > UBA2999 > Gp6-AA40. The sequence continues at coordinate 2,889 of JBKPRH010000073.1, forward strand.
AGCGACAGTTTCAGCCCGCCGCCAAGAACGAGCGCCACGAGGTCGCGGTTGACCGCGCCGAGGGCCATCCGCGTCCCCAGTTCGACGGTGCGCTGCCGGACGAAGTACGACACCACGCCGTAGATGCCGAGCGTCGCCATGATCAGCGCCGCCAAGCCGAAGAACGTCATGACCAGTGAGCTGAGACGTTCGAGCTGAAGCGTGGAACGGACGATGTTGTTCACCGTCTGGACACCGTCGATCGCCGCAGTCGGATGGGCCTCTCTGACAACACCGCGGACGGAGTTCATCACCTGATCCGGCGACAGGTCCGAGCGGACGACGACGTTCATCACCGCCAGGACCGCCCCCGATACATAGATCTCGGGCTGTGGCGGTCGGTTCAGACCGGCGTTGCGAATATCGCCGACGACACCGACAACCTCGAAACGGGATCCATTCGGTCCGCTAAAGCGTGCGAATGTGCCGATCGGATTCTGGCCGGCCCAGTGCGCACGCGCCGCGGCCTCGTTGATCACCATTCGCTCCGGAAGATCTGGTTGGTCATCCCGTTGAATGATCTGGGTGGGCAGGTTGTCGGACTGGGTCAGCAGCCGGCCTTCCCGGAGCGGGATTCGCAGCGTCGAAAAGAAGTCCGGTGTGGCGGAAATAAGGCATGCCCGCTGCTCGGTGGCATCGGCGGGCCGGCCGTCCACCGAGAAGCTCGTCTGCCCGATGCACAGGCCGGGCAGCTGGTTCGAGTACGTGACGCCGGTCACGCCGGGCATCTGCCGCAGCGTATCCATCAACTGCGCGCGCGCCGCCAACCGTGCCTCAGCCAACTGCGCTCGCTCGGCGCGTGTGAGGTTGGGTGGTGTGACGGGACTTGGCAGGGTGAGCTGGAACGTCAGGAGGCCATCCGGCTCGTAGCCGAGGGGCACCCGGCCCAGGTTCCGCAGATGGACGATGAGAATGGCCGACGTCGTCAGCAGGGTGAAGGCGAGCGCGATCTCAGCGACGACAAGCGCCTTCGACAGACGTCGGGCAGGCGCGCCGGCTGATGCGCGCACACCTTCGGAGAGCACTGCGTTCGGCGCTGTGTGCATCGCCTGCCAGAGCGGGGCGAGGCCGGCGAGTACGCCGGTGGCCAGCGCTATCGCGACACAGAAGCCGAGCACTTTCCAGTCGATGCCGATCTCGTCGACACGAGGGACGTACGCAGACGCGACACCCAGGACGCGCCGCACGAGAATCACGCTCAAACCGACGCCGGCGGCGGCGCCGGCGATCGACACCAGCGCGCCTTCCGCGAAGTATCGCAACGCGAGCTGACGCCGCGACGCGCCGAGCGCGACGCGAATCGCCGTCTCGCGGGCGCGGAGGACGGCTCGCGCCAGCAGCAGCGTGGCGACATTGGCGCAGCCGATGAGCAGAAGGAGCCCCGCACCCCCGAGCAGGATCAACAGCGTGGCGCGGAGAACAGGAGATGTCCGTTCGCGCAGATCGGCCGCGTCGGCGGTGTAGAACTGATACCGCTTTGGATCCGTTGCGGCGACGGTGACGGCGACGCGCTTGATGTCTGCCTGCGCCTGTTCGAGTGAGATCCCCGGTTTGCGTCGCGCGTACGAGAAGTACGGGGCGAAGTTTCGATCATCGTCGCGCGGTGAGGGACCGAGCGGAATCCACACATCGGCGCTCGCGGCCATGGTGGTGCCGGCGAGCGGCAGTCGGAACGCCGGCGGCATGACACCGCTCACCGTATAGCGGCGCTCGTCGAGCGTGATGGCGCTGCCGATGATGTCGTTCCTGGCGCCAAGGCGCTGCCACAGTGCGTTCGAGATGACGACGCTGCTGTCGTCAGCGAACCACTGGCCGTGGCGTGGGGAACCGAGTTGCCGCGCCAGCGCAGGCGTCACGGCCGTGCCGGAGATGAATTGCGGCTCGCCAGGTGCCGTCAGGTGGTATCGGCCGCTGCGGAACCAACCGAACGCGTCGAAGCTCGTGGTCTGCTGCTGGTAGTCGTGCAGTTCGGGAACCGACATTCCCCAAAACACGCCTGGCGATGTCGTCCTCGCCCCGTACACCGACACGAAGCGTTCGCCGTTCGGGTACGGCAGCGGCCGCAGTAGCACACCGTTAATGACGGTGAAGATCGCGGTCGCCGAGCCGATCCCGACAGCAAACGCCACCACGGCGAGAAGTGCGACGCCAGGCGACGCTTTCCAGGAGGCCCACGCCTGCGAGAAAGCCGATAACACGCCGCCGACTGTAGCGCGGACTCGCAGGCGCTACAACCGGGCTGACTGATCGCCTCGGTTCCTAATTCGATATTCCCTCGGTGCCCGTTCGGCGACCGAACCCAAGCGCGCGTATCTTCGCCAGCCATGCGCTGAGGCGCTGGTTGGCCAACGACTGCTCCAGAGCATCGAGCTTTACGTAGGCTGCGGGCACGAGCAGCAGCGTCAGGAACAGACAGAGCGACTGCGCGCCGATGATCGTGACGGCGATGGCCGAGCGCTGCGCGCCACCGATACCGACGCCGAGCGCCGTAGGAAGCAGCCCGAAGATGATCGCGAGCGTGGTCATCAGAATCGGACGGAGTCGCGTACGGCACGCGTCCACGATCGCCTCATCACGCGGGACGCCTCGCGCTCGCAGGACGTTCGTGTAGTCCACCTGCAGAATCGAGTTCTTCTTCACGATGCCGAACAGGAGCAAGATCCCGAGCGCGCTCCACAGATTCAACGTACGGCCCGTTGCCAGGATCGTGAACAGCGCGAACGGGATCGACAGCGGCAGGACCGTCATGATCACGAGCGGCTGCACGAAGCTCTCAAACTGGGCCGCGAGCACCATGTACACGAAGATGCTCGCCAGCGCGATCGCCAGGATCAGGTTATCCGTGGTCTCGTCGAGGTTCTGCGTTTGCCCGCGCATCTGGAAGCTGTAGCCCGGCGGCAATTTGGCTTCCTGGATGATGCGACGAAGATCACCGGACGATTGGTCGAGAGCGAAGCCGGGGGCGGTGTCCGCGTTCATGTTGATCGCGTACTGCCGGTTCGAGCGGGTGATGCGAGTGGGCCCGAACCCTCGCTCCAGGCGCGCGATGTTGTCGATGCGGACGGGTTGGCCCGACGTCGACGTGACGGTGAGCTTGCCCACCATGCCGATGTCGCGGCGCTGGCTTTCCAGCACGCGAATCGTCACTGGGTACTGTTCGCCCGCTTCGCGATACGTCGTGATCTCGTCGTCGCCTGCCACCATCAAGCGGAGCGTGTTACCGATCGTCGCCATGCGCACGCCCAGATCGGCAGCGCGCGATCGATCGACGGCCACCTGCACCTCGGGGCTGGCATCGCTGTAGTCGGACTTCGCATCAACGAGGCTCGGGGTCGTCTTGGCTTTCTCGACAATGCGCTGCGAGTACTCGTACAGCGTCTTGAGATCGGGGCCGAGCAGCGCTGACTGGAGCTGGAAGTTGCCGCCGCCGCCCAGTGGATTTCGGCCGACGATGCTGGCGGCGAACGCAGGATGACGCGCCAGCACGCGGCGAACCTGCGTCATGATCTGCGTCTGCGTGACTTTCCGCTCGTTCGAGGGCTTGAGATAGAACAACAGATGAAAGTGCGTGTATCGATCGGCGCCGGCGATATAGGCGATCTGTGAGACGCCCTCGAGCTCACCGATCTCGTTCACGAGATTGCGAGCGATCTCGGTCGTGCCTTCGATCGACGTGCCCTGCGGCGTGTCGGCATGCACGGTGAACTCGTTCATGTCCTCGGCCGGCACGAACGTACGTCCCACCATCCAGTTCAGCGGCACGGTGAGCGCGACCAGCGCAGCTGAGACGCCGATGATCCACATCGGATGGGCGAGGGTCCATCGCAGTGACGCGCTGTACCAGCGATCGAGCGCGCGGAACAGTCGATGGTGCTTGGTATCTTCGTCCGTACCCGGGTGGGCCGCTTTCAGCCAGCGCGAGCTGAGCATCGGGGTCAGCGTAAAGCTGACGACCATCGACACCAGAATTGCGAACGCCATCGTCCAGCCGAAGGGATAGATGAAGCGCCGCGCGTAGCCGGTCATGAAGGCGACCGGCAGGAAGATGACGATCAGCGAGAGCGTCGTCGCCATCACGGGCAGCGCCACTTCACGCGTGCCCTCGATAGCCGCACTGAAGGGTGACCGTTGCTTCTCCTCGATGTAACGGAAGATGTTCTCCAGCACGACGATCGCATCGTCGATGACGATGCCGACGGCGAGCGTGAGCGCGAGCAGCGTCATGTTGTTGAGCGTGAAGTCCATGGCACGCATCAACGTGAACGTCGCGATGATCGACGCCGGGATGGCCACCGACGCGATGATGACCGCGCGCAGGTTCCTGATGAAGAAGAGCACGACCAGCGACGCGAGCAGGCTGCCCCAGATGAGATGCTCCTCGAGCGACGCGATGGACGCGTAGATGAATCTCGAGTCGTCAGTGGGGATCGTGAGTGTGACGTCGGGAGGCAGGGTCTGACGAACGGTCTTGAGCTTGTCCTTGACGCCTTCGATGACGGTGATGGTGTTCTCACCAGAGGCCCGGCGGATGTCGAGTTGGACACCGGGGCTCCCGTCAGCCATGTAAAGTGACGTCGATACTTTCTTGACCGAGTCCTCGGCATAGCCGATATCGGAGATGCGAAGCGGGACGCCGTTCACCGTCGCGACGATGACGTTGTTGAACTGATCGGTGGCCTCGATGCGGCCCAGGGTGCGCAGGCCGACTTCCCACTTGCCTTGTTCGAGCGTTCCGCCAGGGATCTCGACGTTCTCTTGCCGAATGGCATTCACCACCTGGTCGATCGAGAGCCCGTGCGCGTTCAGTTTCTCGACATCGACCACGATGTGAATTTCACGCGAGCGATCGCCGTTCATCGTGACGGCACCGACGCCGTTGACGGCTTCGAGCGCGCGCTTCACTTGCTTGTCAGCGATCTCGGTGAGCGTGCGCAGGCTCGCGGTCTTGCTCGAGAGCATGATGCTCATGATCGGATCGGCGTCGGGATCCTGCTTCTGAACGACCGGAGGCAGCGTCTCGGGCGGCACGTTCCGCATGGCGCCGGCAACCTTCTCGCGAACCGCGTTGGCCGCGTCTTCCAGATTGGCCTCGAGGACGAAGCGGATTTGGATGTTCGCGTTGCCGCCGGTGTTGACGTTCGCCTGCATCTGATCGATGCCGGCGATGCCGCTGAGAGCGTTCTCCATCGGCATGATGACCGCCGACGTCATCTCGTCGGGCGACGCGCCTGGCAGCCGCAGCGAGACGTTCACCTGGGCCGGATCGGCCTTGGGGAAGAGATCGACGCCAAGGTCGCGGAACGAGAACACACCGAGCACGACGAGCGACATCACGAGCATCGTCGCGAACACCGGCCGGCGGACGCAGAGTTCTGACAACATCGTTACTCTCCTTCGTCCGCGATCTTCATTCCATCGGTGAGCGTGTCCACGTCTGTCACCGCCACTCGATCCGTCTTGTTCAATCCGGCAAGGATCTCCATTCGATCGCCGACACGGTCTCCTGTCTTGAGCTCGCGCGCCGTCAACTTATCGCCCGCGATCGCGAACGCGCGGTAGACACCGTAGCGGTATTGCATTGCGGCATAGGGAATCGTCATTACCTGTTCGACGAGTGACGTCTCGAGCCGCACGCGGGCGAACGTGCCTGGCTTGAGCAACGCCTCCTCATTCGGCGCCAGCGCTTCAAAGGCGAACGTGCGCGTTTGGGTGTTCACGGCAGGACTGATGCGCGACACGGTCGCCGTGAACTTCTTGTCGGGGAACGCATCGACGCTCAGCGTCAGCGGCTGTCCGACCTTGACCCACGGGGCCATGCGCTCGGGAATCTCGGAGAGCAGCTTCAGCGGATTCACGCGAACGACGGTCATCACCGGCATTTGCACTTTGACCAGCTCGCCGACGGACACCATTCGCTGCTGGACATATCCGTCGAATGGTGCGCGGATTGACGCGTCCTGGACCTGCCGCTCGGCGAGCTTCATCCCCGCGCCCGACGCGTCGATATCGGCCCGCAGGTTCTTCGCCTCCTGTAGCGCGGCATCATACGCGGCCGTCTTGAGACGCAGCGTCGTCTCCGCGTCGTCACGCGTCTGCTGCGAGATGAGCTGACGTTTGTTCAGCTCGGTCGCGCGTTCGAAGCCTTGTTTGGCCTGGGCCAGTTCGGCGGCAGCTCGCCGCACGTCAGGCGTGTCTTCGATTTGTGGCAGGTGCCCCGCGTCGGCAGCACCGTACTTGGTGAGCGACCGCGCATGCGCTGCGCGCTGCTGATCGAGGTTGTATTGCAGTTTCTCGCGATCGAGCTCGACAAGTGGCTGTCCAGCAACGACGCGATCGCCAAGATCGGCCCGTATGCGACGAACGACGCCGTCAACCTCAGACGAGATCGTGACCTGGTCTTCGGCGGCCAACGTGCCAACGACGTCGAGGCTACGTCGTACAGATTCCTGACGGACCGCTTCGGTCTTGACCGGCTTGCCCGCCTGTTTCGTATCGCCAACCTGTTCCGCACTGGAGTCTGAGCATCCGACGACCCACGGCAGAGTGGCGATCACAACCAATATGAGGACGACCTTTGGCATAAGACCTGATTTTAATCCGCGCCGACGTATCACTCAGCCGTGAACCGCTGGTACCCTGAGGCGTGCCCCAAATCACGTGTCCCTTGTGCCGGCGGACGATCGAGTCCGGTCCCGACCATTGCCCGCACTGCCATATACGACTGCCGGGTGCTCCGCCGCTACCGAAACGGCCGGCTTCGCGTGCCGGGCGTCTTTCGAGTGATCCGCCGAGACGGCGGGCAAGCGCGACACGAACCGAGCCATCGAACCTCCAATGCCCTGCGTGCGCCCATCCGATCACGCGGGACGCCCGTTGGTGCAGCTGGTGTAAATGGCCGGTCAATCGCTAGACACGTTGGAATAGCGAACGAATTCGCCGAGGAGTGAATCGTGAAGGTGCTGATGTTCTACGAGGTCGCCGCTGACGGCCTGAGCAAGGCGCAAGAGAACTTTGTGGCCCATCGCAGCCGGCTCGACGAGTTCCACGCGAGGGGTGTCCTCCTCATGGCCGGGCCGTATGGGGTGCCACCGGTCGGCGCGCTCGGTGTGTTCACCTCGCGTGAAGCTGCTGAGGAATTCATCAAAGGCGATCCGTTCGTTCTGAACGGCGTCGTCGGGCGTTACAGCCTGCACGACTGGAACGAGGTGCTGTCGCCCGCATCGTAGGACCGATCTTTCGAATCGGCCCTACGCTGCAGGTCCGGCTAAAGCCGGACACTACACCTACACCAGCGCTGATTTGTAGAGCGCGGTCAACTTCGCCCACGCCTTCTCGGCATCGTCCTTCTTGTAGATCGGACCGGTGGCGCCTGCCGGCATGTCGGGCACGCACCAGCCGTGCTGCGCCATCGAGTAGACCTCGATGTCAGCCGGGT
>JBKPRH010000074.1:0-5118 GCA_046765795.1 Acidobacteriota bacterium
AGCGGTAATCCTGGGACGCGGAACGTCGGACAACCGCACGGACCTGCGGCATGTCGAAGTACTCGAGCTCACGGCCCACGGCATACATCATGAGCTTTTCCGTGAACGCGCGGATGAACAGATCGCGCCCACCGAACAGCGCCTCGCGGAGCTCGGTCGGCCCATCGACTGGACGTCCGTTCGGCAGCACCGTTTTTGCGTCGATCGGCGCATTGGCTTCGGCGTCGCGATCGCGCCAGCGACCAATCGCGTCGTAGTTCTCCATCGCGAGGCCAATCGGATCGATGACGCCGTGGCACTGGTTACAACCTGGCTTCGATCGATGACTCTCGAGACGCGCACGCAGCGTCTTGGGCGGCGCACCTTTGGGCTGCGACAAGTCGGTATCGACATCCGGCGGAGGCGGCGTCGGCGGCGTGCCCATCAGCTTGTCCAGGATCCACGCGCCGCGCAACACCGGTGACGTGCGATCGCCGTACGACGTCTTGAGCAGCACGGCGCCCTTGCCGAGCAAGCCCCACCGTTGGGGGTTGTCCCACGTCACGCGGCGGAACTGGGGACCGAGCACCGAGGTGACGCCGTAGTGCTTCGCCAGCCGTTCGTTGAGAAAGGTGTGGTCGGCGGTGAGCAGATCGCCGACGTTGCGATCGTCGAGCAACACGCTGCCGACGAACGACTCGACTTCAGTGGCCAGGTCCTTGCGCAGTTGATCGTTGAAGGTCGGAAAGAGGTTTGGATCCGGCTCGACTTCGCGAAGGTTGTCGAGATCCATCCACTTGAGCGCGAAGTTGCGGACCAGACTCGACGCGCGGCGATCCTTCAACATCCGCAGTGCCTCGGCCTGGAGCACGTCGGGCGCATGCAGCTTCCCTGCTGCCGCAATCTTCAGCAACTGATCGTCGGGGCCCTGACTCCACAGGAAGAAGGACAATCGCGACGCCAGTTCCAGATCGCTGAGGGGGAATGCGTCTTTCGCGCTCGCGGGTATCTTGATCGCGCGGAAGAGGAACTCCGGACTGACCAGGATCGCAGCGACCATCTGCTCGACACCCGAATCAAACCCCCGCGCACGTCCGTTATCGAAATAGGGCATCAGCGAATCGACGTCCGCTGCGGTGACCGGACGCCTGAACGCGCCGCGTGCGAGATGCTCGGCGATGCGCCGCGCGCATGCCTTGTCCTGCGTCCGGCACACGAAAATCTTGCGACGGCTCGGTGTCTCCGACACACCGGGCGAATTGAATGGGCCCTCGACGCGCACGCCGGCGATCACGCGCGGAGCGCGATCGCCGCGGCTGAACTCGTCACCGGGCAGGAAGCCCACGAATTCATCCGACTCGATGCGCGCGCGTTCGATAAATGTGACGCCGACGTCGTACGTCCCTGCCTTCACCTGCACAGGGATGTTGGTGAAGCGCTTCATGATCGCGGCGCGGGCAGGTGCACCGCCTTGATCGATCAGCTTCAGGTCCTCGGGTGTGCCCAGTGACTCGCGAAACACTTCGCGACCATCGACAAGGACGATGACGGTGTGACGGGTTTCGACGGCGCGGGTGTAGAGATCGATCCCGAGGTCACCGATGCTGACGCGATACTCGCCGTCGGCGGGAAACGTGTGGCGGAACTTCATTCCGCCGCGTGTGCCGAGCGGCAGACCATCGACGTGCCCCGGTTGATCGGCGGTCAGCGGCTGCGGATAGTACACGCTCGTCAGCTTGGGTTTGGCCTCGCCCACCGCCATCGTCGCCGCCACACGCGATGCGGCGACGTATTGATCGAGGAACGCGGGCGAGATGCTCAGTGCTGCGGCGATGTTGTCGAAACCGTGGACCTCGATCTCGGCGGGCAGGAGCGATTCGGCGTCGAGCTCGATGCCAAGCAGGTCGTTCACCGCGGCGCCGTATTCCGTGCGCGTCAACCGCTGAATCGGCACATGACCCGCCTTCGCCTGACGGCTTCGGAGCGGCAGGCCCGCTACGGTGCTTCCCTCGTCTGCGTCGAGCGCCGTTTCCAGCCACGTAACGAAGGCATCGATCTCTTTCTGATCCGGCTGTCGACTCCCGGGCGGCGGCATTTGCCGACCGCGTAGCTTGCGCAGTACCTTTTCCCACACGTCGGCGTGCTCGTGTACCTGCTCGAGGCTGAGCGTATCGAGCGCCAGACCTGCGGCCTTCGCCCTCGAATTGTGACAGCCGACGCAGTAGGTATCGACGGTCTTCCGGGCGGCAGGCGCTCCAGTCTGTCCACCCTGTGCGAGGACGGCCGTTGTGACCGCGACCGCGGCCGCGACACCAGTCCAGAGCGCCAGTTTCACGAACGAGATGATACGCCTGTGGCGGCTTGGGGTCAGGTCCGGGGCAGGCTCGGGTCAGGCCCAGGCCAGCCTCGGCCAGGTCGGGCCAGCCCTCCGGAAATACCTGAAGGCCACCGGCACGGCCGCAACGTCGATTCTTTTAGGGTGGTGTCGGACTTGCACCCTGTGGGACTGCTGACGAGTCCAAACAAATGACGGAAACCACGCACCAGATGGCCCCGCCGCGCGCAAAAGCCGGCCGTCCTCGTGGACGACGAGGTTCACTCATCGATTGGCGGGACCCAGACAGGAATAATGACGTGTTGGATTGGCGACAACGGGCGCACGAGTTTGGACTCGTCCCAGTAGATACATGGAACGACGAAGCGGAACCACGTTCAGCGGGAGTGATCGAGGGACCTGAGCGGCTGCTGCACGATGAGGAACCCGAGGCTTTCGAGGATCAGCACATTGACGAGGCCGAGCGAGAAGAGCTCAGCTCCGACGAACTGGAAGAAGCGCCGCAGGCCGGCGTTCCCGAAGTCGAGATCGACCTCGTTCGCACGTATCTCACCAGCATCGCAAAGCGCAAGCTGCTGACGGCGCGCGAGGAACAGGAAATCGGTCGGCGCATCGAGATTACGCGCGGCGAGCTCCTCGCCGCGATCGCGACGATTCCGAGCGCGCTGCAGACGCTCGTCGCACTCGAGGAAGCGGTGAAGCGCGGTGCGGCACCAGCGGCGGAATTGATTCTGCTGCCCGATGGCGGCGAGCTCGAGCCGGAGAAGGTCGAGCCCGTGCTCAAAGCGTTCGGCCGCATCCGCCGGCATCAGCGTCGCATCAACGACTGGCGACATCGCATCGAAGACCACCGATCAACGGCGGCGACACGAGCCGACGCGCGCGCCGAGATCGCCGACGGCTACGAGCAGATCGGCGCGATACTCCGTGAGCTGCCCATCCGTCCGTCCGTCGTCGATAACATCCTCGATGAGCTCAAACAGCTCGATACGAAGTTCGAGCGACTCGCTGACGAACGGCTCGGCCGCGAATCGGCGCGCGAACGTCGCGAGCTCGAATCGCAAGTCGGCATCGATCGTCGGCACTTCCGTCAGCGCTTTGCCATCGTGCAGGACCGAGAGCAACTCCTCGTTGACGCGAAGCGCCAGCTGATCGAGCCGAACCTGCGTCTTGTGGTCTCGATCGCGAAGCGCTATCTCGGACGCGGGCTGACGCTGCTCGATCTAATCCAGGAGGGCAACATCGGCCTAATGAAAGCCGTTGATCGCTTCCAGTTCAGACGAGGCTTCAAGTTCTCGACGTACGCGACCTGGTGGATTCGTCAGGCCGTTGGCCGCGCAGTCGCTGATTACGGGCGAACCATTCGCCTGCCCGTGCATACCATCGAAGCGCTCAACAAGGTGACGCACGGACGCCGCGATCTCGCCACGCGTCTCGGCCGCGATCCTCGGCCAGAAGAGCTGGCGCTTCATCTCGGCATGCCACTCGGCAAGCTGCAACTGCTGCTCGATGCCGCCAAGATCCCGGCATCCCTCGATGCCGCCGTCGGCGAAGACGAGGAATCGACGCTTGGTACGCTGCTCCGCGATCAGGCATCGCTCTCACCCGAGGAGGAAGCGATCCGGGGCCAGATGGCCGAGGAGGTCGAACGCGCGATGGCGCCGCTGACCGAGCGCGAGCGCGAAGTGCTCCGGCTCCGGTACGGCCTGGGCCTGGACCGCGAGCTGACCCTCGAGGAAATTGGCCGTCGGCTCTCCGTGACGCGCGAGCGGGTGCGGCAGATTGAGTCCCGGGCGCTCGCCAAGCTGCGTGCCGCTCGCAACAGCGCGGCCTGATCTGTTTCCTCATTCACTGATCCCGGACTCCTGAGATAGAGTGTCTGGCGCGCGAGCGGTGCGGCTCAGCCGCACGATAGGTGCTGTGGACGAGGAGCATATATGTGCGATCAGGATCATTTTGAGGAAGATCGGCAGGAGTACGAGAAGCGCGGGCTGGTGACCCGGCGGCAGTTCGGCGCCTTGGTGGGTGCGGGCGTCGCAATCGGCATGCTGCCCAAGGTCGTCAACGCGGTAGCAGTGACCGAGCAGGACGTCACGATCAAGACACCCGACGGCAACTGCGACGCCTACTTCGTGCACGTGGCCAGTGGGACCGCGCCTGCCGTGCTCATCTGGCCGGACATCTTCGGACTGCGCCCCGCGTTCCGTCAGATGGGCAAGAGGCTCGCCGAGTCGGGTTACTCGGTGCTCGTGATAAACCCGTTCTATCGGGCTCAGAAAGCGCCGACGGCATCGAAGGGCGCGGCGACGCCAATTCCCGAACTGTTGCCGCTGGCCAAGCCGATCCAAAACTCCACCACGCAGCTGTCCGATGCGAAGGCCTTCGTGGCGTGGCTCGACCAGCAGCCGTCGGTCGCCAAGAACAAGAAGATCGGCACGCAAGGCTACTGCATGGGCGGTCCGATGGCGTTCCGCACGGCTGCGGCCGTTCCGGATCGCGTCGGCGCGGTCGCGTCGTTCCATGGCGGCGGCCTGGTGAGCAAGGATCCCGATAGCCCGCACCTGCAGGCATCGAAGACCAAGGCAGCGATGCTCATCGCGATCGCATCGAACGACGACATGCGCGCGCCCGACGAGAAGAACATCCTCAAGGACACGTTCGCGAAGTCGGGCCAGCCCGCGGAGATCGAAGTCTACTCAGGCATGCACGGCTGGTGCCCGCCGGATTCGACCGTCTACAAGATGGATGACGCCGAGAAGGCGTGGACGCGACTCCTCGAGCTGTACAAAAAGCTGTAACCGATC
>JBKPRH010000075.1:0-7199 GCA_046765795.1 Acidobacteriota bacterium
GTGCCGAGGCGCTGCCCGAGTCGTAGTAGAGCCGCTTCAACGTACTCCACGCGCTGTCGAACGTGCGCGTCAGCGCAGCCGGCGATGGGACCGTCGGCGAGAGCACCGTTCGTCCGCCTACGTCCACCGTGCGTGGCGCAGGCACCGTCCACAACTGATAGGCGCGACCGAGGCTGAAGAGCGCGGGAGGCTCGGATCGATCGCGTTCAGGGTTGCCGTTGTAAGACGGCTCGGGTTCCGGAATCTCTCCAATCGCCAGCGTCTGCCCGTCAGGCGACCACGCGATCGTTCCGCCATGACGCGACGCGAGTACCGGCGGTGCCACCGGCCGGCTCGCTCCGACACCCGACTCGTTCAGCGGCACAACACCCGCCACCCACGTCGATCCCAGCCCGTCGCGAACCGCGTAGTAGGCGAGCCGCGTGCCGTCTGGCGACCACGCCGGATGTCCCTCGTATCCGGTCAGCCGCGCGAAGCGAAACGCTGGACCGCGGCCACCGGTTTCATCCGGCGTGTTCTTGTCGAACAGCCGCATCAACCAGATATCGAAGTCGCCTTCGTCGTTGCCGCGATTCGACGCAAACGCCAACCGTTTTCCGTCAGGCGATACGCGCGGCTGCACCTCGTCGTCCTGTGACTGCGTGAGCCGCAGCGGAATCCGCTTGTCCATCGCCACATCCGGATCGATGACGAAGAGATCCCACTGCGTCGTGTCCGACGCACGATTGGCAAACACGAGGCGGCCATCCGGCGTCCACGACGGCCATCGCTCGTCGCCTTCGAGCTCCGCGACGCGTTCCGGCGTACCGCCGTGTGCGTTCACGACATAGAGATCGAAGCCCTCGCCACGATCCGCGGCAAAGGCGATGCGTTTGCCATCGGGCGACCACGCCGGCTCACGCTCAACGCCAGGTGTCTTGGTGAGCTCACTCCCATCCCGCCCATCCGGCTGCATCGTCCAGATGCGATCGATCACTACGAGCGCGAGACGTTTGCCGTCGGGGGACCAGGCTGGATCGCGCATACCGGGTGGCCCCGTTTGCGCACGTGGACTGAGCGTGAGGATCGCCACGAGTGCGAGGACGACGTAAAGGCGGGTCTTGAGACCCGCCTTGAGGAGACCGGTCTTCAGACCCGCCTGCCTTCTGTCACCGCATCGACGATGTGACGCGCGGAGATGCCGTAGTAATCAAGGAGCTGTTCAGGCGCACCGCTGCGCGGGATCTCGCGCACCGCGAGACGATGGACGGAAAAGCCGTGACCTGCAACCGCCGCAGCAACCGCGTCGCCGATGCCGCCTCCGACGTAATGGTCCTCGACGGTAATCAACCGGCCTTTGGTTTCGCGTGCGCAGCGCACGAGCGTCGCGGTGTCGATCGGCTGCACGCTGTAGAGATCGATCACGCGGATGGTGATGTGCTGTTTGCTCAGCAGGTCGTAGGCTTCGAGCGCCTCGAACAGCGTGACGCCGGCAGCAATCACAGTCGCCTCGTCGCCACCGGCCTCACGCAGCACGTTGAGACCGCCGACGTGAAAGTCATCGTCTGGCCCGTAGATCACTGGTGTCTTCGGTCGCGAGGTCCGCATGTACGCCGGTCCGCCGTGATAGGCCATCCGCTCGACCAGCCGATCGGTGCTGACCGCGTCGCACGGATACAGGACGGTCATGTTCGGCTGCGCCCGCATCATCGCGAGATCCTCGAGGGCCATCTGTGACGGCCCGTCTTCACCGATTGAAACACCGGCGTGACTGCCGGCCATCTTGATGTTGCTGTTGCTGATCGCGGCCATGCGAATGAAATCGCTGGCGCGAGAAAGGAATGCGGCGAAGGTCGAGGGAAATGGAATCGCCCCGCGCGCAGCCAGTCCCATCGCGGCGCCGATCATCACCTGCTCGGCAATATAGGCTTCGAAGAAACGCCTCGGATGCTCTTTTTCGAACTTCTCGCTGAAGGTCGAGTTCCCCACGTCGGCATCGAGCGCGACGACGCGCTCGTCGTTGGCGCCGAGCCGGGCAATCGCAGACCCGTAGGCTTCGCGCGTGGCCACCTTGTCGCCGAGGGAGTACGACGGCGGCGAGAGTGGGGCCGGCGCCTTGGCCGGAGGACGCGGAATCGAGCGAGGCCGTGGCTGCGCGGCCGGTAGCTCCTCGGGCACGAACTGTGTCTCCAGTTCAGCGATCGCACCGTCGGCTTCTTCGCCTTTCTTGAGCGGCTTGCCGTGCCAGCCGTTCTTGCCTTCGACAAACGAAATGCCTTTGCCTTTGACCGTCCTGGCGATGATCATCGTCGGCTTCGATTTTGTCGATCGTGCTTCGTCGAAGGCGGAGAGGATCGCATCCATGTCGTGGCCGTCGATGGCGATGACGTGCCACCCGAACGACTGCCACCTCGTCACGTAGGCATCGATGTCGTGGTTCCACAGCGACGGCCCCTTCTGACCGAGGCCGTTGACATCGACGATCGCGCACAGTGAATCGAGACTCTCGTGCACCGCAGCGTGCGCGGCTTCCCATACCGAGCCTTCGGCGATCTCACCGTCGCCAAGAAGCACATAGGTCCGGTAATCGGAGTTGATGCGCCGAGCGTTCAAGGCGATGCCGATGGCGGCGCAGATGCCCTGGCCGAGCGATCCCGTGGCGACATCGACCCACGGCAGGCGTGGTGTGGGATGTCCCTCGAGATCGGAATCAAAGCGGCGCAGCGTCACCAAGTCGTCGCGACTGATGATTCCGGCCTCGGCCCACGCCGCATAGAGCAACGGCGCCGCGTGCCCTTTGGACAGCACGAAGCGATCGTTGTCGGGATTCTGCGGACTGCGCGGGTCGTAGCGCATCTCCGAGAAGAAGATGGCAGCGGCGACGTCAGCAGCGGAGCAGCACGACGTCGGATGGCCGCTACCGGCCGCTGTGGTCGCGCGCACCGAATCGATACGCAGGCGAGTGGCGATATTGCGCAGCGCGGATACGCGCGAGGATGCGTGCACGAACGACAACCTCCGCGACACTCCCGCGCTACATCGTCTGCGTGCTGCACGATTCCTTGCAGCGTGGGAGTTGTCACTAGCAGATACAGTTTCGACCACAGCGTGCGGGTCAGAATCACGTCCCCGCAACGCTGTGGTCATTATAATGACCCGATGCGTGCGGTGCGGTACGTGTACATCCTTGCACTGGTCGTCTGGCTGGGCGGGATGGTCGTGCTTGGCGCCGTTGTTGCGCCCGCGACATTTCAAGTACTGCAGGCCAGTGAGCCGGTGACGGGCCGCGAACTCGGCGGAGCCGTTTTCACAACCATTCTCGAACGCTTTCATTACGTCGCGTACGGCGCCGGCGCGCTGCTGCTGATCACGCTCGCGCTGATGGCGGTGCTCGGCCCGCGGCCACGGCATCTGGCGGTGCGCTTCGGGTTGATCACAGCCATGCTCGCGGTCGCGCTGTATTCCGGCGCCGTTGTGCTGCGTAACGCGGACGGCATTCGCCGTGAGGTCGGAGGATTACCGTCGCGATTGCCCGAAAGCGACGCGCGCCGCGTGCGTTTCGACGAGCTGCACACGCTTTCTACGCGATTGATGATGGTCAATCTTGTCGGTGCCTTGACTCTCCTGTTCTGGGAAGCGCGAGAGTGAGCGCCTCACGCTCGTCAGAACCCGGGAGCGTGAGGAGGCGCATCACGCTCATCGAAGGCGACGGCATTGGCCCCGAGGTCACACGCGCCGTCGTGACGATCCTCGAGGCCGCGGGACTGCACGCCGAGTGGGAGCCGCAACTCGCTGGTGTCCACGCGATCGAGCGGCACAACACGCCTCTCCCTCAGGAACTGCTCGACTCCATCGAACGGAACAAGGTTGCGCTCAAGGGTCCGGTGACGACTCCTGTCGGCGGCGGATTCACGAGCGTCAATGTTGGCCTGCGCAAGGCGCTGAATCTGTTCGTCAACCTCAGGCCGGTGTGGAGCATCCCGTCGGTTCCTTCGCGCTACTCGGGCGTCGATCTCGTGATCGTTCGTGAGAATACCGAGGACCTCTATGCGGGTCTCGAACACCAAGTCGTGCCGGGTGTCGTCGAGAGCCTGAAGATCATCACCGAGGAGGCGTCGACTCGCGTGGCACGGTTTGCCTTCGACTATGCACGCGCACACAACCGCAAGCGTGTCACTGCCGTCCATAAGGCCAACATCATGAAAATGAGCGACGGCCTCTTCCTCACGTGTGTGCGTAAGGTCGGCGAACAGTTTCCCGATATCACCTGCGACGACCGCATCGTGGACAACGCCTGCATGCAGCTGGTGATCAACCCGACGCAGTTCGACATGCTCCTGCTGCCGAATCTCTACGGTGATATCGTCTCGGATTTGTGCGCCGGTTTAGTTGGCGGCCTGGGCGTCGTGCCAGGTGCCAATCTGGGCGAAGAGATCGGGGTCTTTGAGGCCGTGCACGGAAGCGCGCCTGACATCGCGGGTAAGGGCATTGCCAATCCCACAGCGCTGCTCTTCTCAGCGCTGCTGATGCTGCGTCACATCGGCGAAGGTGCCATGGCCGATCGCATCATGAAGGCCGTTGTCACCACGCTGAGCGATGGTGTGCGCACGCGGGATCTTGGTGGCACGGCGACGACATCGGAGTTCGCGAACGCAATCTGTCAGAGACTCTGACACGATGGCCGATGAGATCACGCGCGCGGTGCTCGCGAGAGAAGAGATTGCCGCCTATCTCAAGGGAAGCCACGGGGAAAGCGGCCGCGCAGCACGCGAACGGATCGAAGGCTATCTCGACGAGCTGCGGACCACGCAGCGCTATTCGATCTATCGCGCGCTGAAACATCCGCTCTATCCGATCCTCCGCAAGATCGAGCGCATCGGCGAGCACACCGACATCCCGAAAGCCGCGGCGCGTGCCGGCCGCGTCATCTACGCGTCGAATCACCGCAGCCACACGGACTATCTTGTCGAGCCGCTTGTCCTGGACGACCACGGCATCAGGCCGCCGGTTATCGCTGCGGGCATCAATCTCTTCGCCGGCCCGCTCGGTCTGATTCATCGTTACGTGACGGGCGCGGTTCCGATCCGGCGGAACGCGAAGGATCCGGCCTACCTGCTCACGCTCAAGGCATACGTCGCGGAGCTTCTGCGCACGAGCGATTTACTCTTCTATCCGGAAGGCGGGCGCAGCTACAGCGGCGAGATCAAAGCGCCGAAGACCGGGCTGATCCACGCCGCGCTACACGCGCAGCATCCGCACGTGGTCATCGTGCCCACTGCGGTGGCCTACGATCTCGTCCTCGAGGATCACGTTCTGGCGCGCCAGCGGGTGAAGCGATCGCAGCGACCGTTGAGCCGCGAAGTGGCGGAGATGGTGCGATACGCCGTCGGATACACGTCGCGCGCGTTCGTCAGCTTCGGCGCACCGATACCGCTCGCCGGGATCGATCCCGAGTCGCGTCGCGCGGTACTCGATTTGAGTCATACCGTGATGCGTGAGATCGGCAGAGCCTACAAGGTGCTGCCGACGGCGGTCGTGGCATCGGCCATGCGACCGTCTACGACTCGTCGCGAGCTGGAGCAGCGTGCCGACGCGCAGATCGAGACATTGCGCGCCTCGGGCGCCAACCTCGGCGTCACGAGCGGTGCACACGCATTGGACGCGGCGCTCGAGCCGCTGGTTTCTCGCGGTATTCTGGTAGTGAACAGGGGCCGCGTGCGGGTACGCAACCGGAATGTGCTGCGCTACTACGCGCGATCGATCGACCACCTGCTCGACTCTCGGCCGCGCCGGTAAATGTTCTCCTTCCTCGCACGCAGTGCGACACTCAAGCGTCTCGCGTCGCAGTACGGAATGACGCCCAACGGTTTCGCCAGGCGATTCATCGCCGGCGAGACGATCAACGAAGCCATTGATGCGGCTCGTGCATTACAGGGGCGTGGCATGCACGTCGCGCTCGACTACCTCGGCGAAAGCGTCAACACCATCAAGGCCGCGACCGCTGCCTCGCGCGAATACGTCCAGCTCATGGAGACGATCGTTGCGTCGGGAATCGAGCGCAACATCTCGCTCAAGCTGACGCAGCTCGGCCTGACGATCGACAAGGCGACGTGCGTGGACAACCTGCGCCGCATCCTGGAGCCTGCCGCCCGCCACCAGTTCTTCGTGCGCATCGACATGGAGAGCTCGCAGTTCACACAGCTCACGCTCGAGGTGTTCGAGACGGTGTGGGCCCTGGAATTCCGCAACGTCGGCATCGCACTGCAGTCGGCGTTGCTGCGCACCGAGCAGGACATCCGCCGCATGAACGAGCTCGGTGCGCGCGTGCGTCTGGTCAAGGGTGCGTACAAGGAACCGGCGTCAGTCGCCTTTCAATTGAAAGCCGACGTGGACGCCGCCTACACCCGTCAAATGCGCTTGCTGCTGGATCACGGCGTGTATCCCGCCATCGCGACACACGACGAGGAGATCATCGCGGAAACGCGCAGCTACGCCGCCGAACGAGCCATCGGCACCGACCAGTTCGAGTTTCAGATGCTGTATGGCATCCGTCGCGACCTGCAGTCGTCGCTCGTCGCCGACGGTTTCCGCATGCGCGTCTACATACCCTTTGGCAAGGAATGGTTCCCGTACTTCATGCGACGCCTTGGCGAGCGGCCGGCCAATGTTGGGTTCGTGCTGAGGGCGTTGATGGGTGAGAAGTCAGCGTAATCGTCAACACCACGCGCGTGCGAGGTTGGCGAGCGCGTCGCGGCACCTGAGCACGTCCTCCAGGATCACGTATTCCTCGATGCTGTGGAGACCCGCGCCGCCGGGACCGAAGAGCACTGAGGGAATCCCCGCCTCGGCGAGAATCGCCGCGTCCGTCCAGAACGTCATGCCGGAGATCGTCGCAGCACAGCCCGCCGCTTTTGCCGCGTCCATCAACAGCGTGGGCAACTGACTCGCGGCATCGATCTCATAGGCGCCTCGTCCGAATACCTGGCGCGCATCGGCCTCGAATTCGGAATCCTCGCCTTGCAGCTCGCTGAGAATGGCCTTTGCTTCTACAAGCGCGATGTCGGACGGCTCTCCGGGCAACGTGCGACGCTCGTACTGAAGCGCGGCTCGCGCCGGATAACTGCTCAACTCGTGACCGCCTTCGACAAGTGACGCGTGCAGCGACGCGGTTCCAAGCAGCGGGTGTGACGGTCCCTGTTGCAGACGACGGTCGAGCGACT
>JBKPRH010000076.1:0-5972 GCA_046765795.1 Acidobacteriota bacterium
GGTGGGCTACCGGTTCGCTGACCTGTCGTAGGTCACCGGGTCGCGCCGATTGAGTGCTTCACCAGCGACTCCTGGAGGGCGTGCAACTGTTCGTCGCACTGCGCGGTGATCATCCGCTTCCGGCCCAGGCTCAATGACAGAGACCGGACGTCGCTGTTGCGGCGAGATAGCGTAATGATCTCAGCGTGGGTCTTCATGAACGTATCCAGTGCCATCGTGGCGGCCGTCAACTGAGACCGAGAGGCCGGTGCTAGCGCCTGCATCTGTGTCAGCGCCGCATGCGCCTGCTCTTCCGACGCCGCCATCCTCTTCTCCATCCGCGTCATCGCCTCGTCCTCGGCCTCGGCGATGTGCGGCGCGTACAGCACCTGAATGTCGAGAACGGCCTCCGCAGCGCGTGCGGCGAGCAGCTCGAGTCGCGGCCTCACGTCCGGTGGTGCCGATTTGACGGCAGCGTCGAGCGCCGTGCGGAATTTATTAACGGCATCCGCAGCAGGCCCGAACGAGAGTCGCTGCGCCTTCTCATTGGTGTGCTCCACGGCGAGCGGCAGAATCTCCGCCTCGAGCGTGCGATAGACGTCGAAGCGCTTCGTGAACCCGTCCAACAGCTTCAGTTCCTCCGAGTATCCCATCGACATCAGGACGGTCCGGAGCTGTTCGACGTCGTGCAATACCGCCTGAGTCGCCTGCTCGGCCTCGCGAACGGCCGCCCGTGAATCCTCGTCGGCGTCCGACATCACGGCGCGATTCGACGACTCAGTGGTCTTCGAGAACTGCACCTGCAGGTCCGAGGCGAGCCGGCGTGCTTCCACCTGCTGCGTCAGCACGGCCTGCGCGCTGCACGCCGTCGTGACGAGGACCGTGAACGTCACCAGCACCCGCGCGGTCATGGCTCACCTCGTCATCGCGACATGGGATACTTGCGATCGAGCTCAAGGTTCAATTCCAGGACGTTGACACGAGACTCGCCGAGGAAGCCAAGCTGCCGTCCTTCGCTATGCGCCTCAACGAGACGACGCAGATCGGCTTCGGCCATCGAACGCTCGCGTGCGATACGTGGCACCTGAAAGTCCGCAGCGGCTGGTGACAGATGCGGATCGAAGCCAGAGGCCGAGGTCGTCACCAGATCGATCGGTACGGGCACGTTCGGATTCTCCTTGCGCGCAGCCTCGACGTTGGCCGTCACCGCGTCGATCAGCTTCTTGTTAGTCGGACCGAGCTGGCTGCCGGCGGAGTTCGCCGCGTCGTAGCCCATGCCAGCCGCGGACGGGCGCGAGCGGAAATAGCCGGGCGACGAGAACCCCTGGCCGATGATGCGCGAGCCGATAGTCTCGCCATTCCGCTCAATCAATTGGCCATTAGCCTGGTCTGGAAACACGACCTGTGCGATGGCGGTGATTGTCAGCGGATAGATCACGCCGAGCAGCACCGTCGTCACGACGGTCATGAGCACGGCGACAAGGAGGTTTCGAGTCACATTCATGGATGTTCACCCTATGCAAGACCGAGCGCGGTGATCACCACATCAATCGCCTTGATCCCGATGAACGGGATGATGATCCCGCCGATGCCGTAGATAAGCAGGTTCCGCCGCAGCAGCGCCGCGGCCCCCTGCGGCCGGTAACGGGCGCCGCGCAGCGCTAGCGGCACCAGCGCGACGATGATCAGCGCATTGAAGATCACCGCCGACAGAATCGCCGACTGCGGGGTGCGCAGTCCCATGATGTTGAGCGCGGCGAGCATCGGGAACGTCGCCAGGAACATCGCTGGAATGATCGCGAAGTACTTCGCCACGTCGTTGGCAATCGAGAACGTGGTGAGCGCACCGCGCGTGATCAGCAGTTGCTTGCCGATCTCGACGATCTCGATCAGCTTGGTCGGGTTCGAATCGAGATCGACCATGTTGCCGGCTTCCTTCGCAGCCTGCGTGCCGGTGTTCATTGCTACACCGACGTCAGCCTGGGCCAGCGCCGGCGCGTCGTTGGTGCCATCGCCGGTCATCGCGACGAGCTTGCCTTCGGCTTGCTCGCGTTTGATCAGCGCCATCTTGTCTTCCGGCGTCGCTTGCGCGAGGAAGTCGTCCACCCCCGACTCCGACGCAATCGCCGCTGCGGTGAGTGGGTTGTCGCCGGTGATCATCACCGTCTTGATGCCCATCGCGCGAAGATGCGCAAAGCGCTCACGTATCCCACCTTTGATGACGTCCTTGAGGTGAATGACGCCGAGGGCCCGTGCACCTTCGGCCACGACGAGTGGCGTGCCCCCTGCCCGCGCAATACGATCGACGATCTGCTGCAGCTCGGGAGGCACCGCTCCACCCTTGCTGGTCACCCACCGCTGGATGGCGTCGGCCGCTCCCTTGCGGATCTCGCGGACGTCAGCATCGCGCTCAGGCAGACCGCCACCGGCAGCGACGAGCACGCGCCTCGTGGCGTACAAGTCAACGCCCGACATGCGAGTCTGTGCGGTGAAAGGGACGAACGTCGCGTGTTGCGGCGAGAGCTCTCGGCCGCGGAGCCCATATCGCCCTTTCGCGAGCACAACGATGGATCGCCCTTCGGGCGTTTCGTCTGGTAGTGATGCCAACTGGGCGGCGTCGGCGAGCGTCGCATCGCTGATACCTGACAGTGGCACGAACTCAGTCGCCTGGCGATTGCCGAGCGTGATGGTTCCCGTTTTGTCCAGCAACAGTGTGTGCACGTCACCAGCGGCTTCGACCGCACGCCCCGACATAGCGAGGACGTTGTGCTGCACCAGTCGATCCATGCCCGCAATGCCGATCGCTGAGAGCAGGCCGCCAATCGTCGTCGGGATCAGGCAGACCAGCAGTGAGATCAATACAAACAGCGACTGCGGTGCCCCCGAGTAGATCGCGAACGGCTGTAGTGTCACGACGGCGATCAGGAACACGATCGTCAGACCAGCCAGCAGAATGTTCAGCGCGATCTCGTTGGGTGTCTTCTGACGCTCGGCACCTTCGACGAGCGCGATCATGCGATCGAGAAACGTCTCGCCAGGATTCGCGGTGACCTGCACGCGAATCCAGTCCGAGAGGACTTTCGTTCCTCCGGTGACAGCCGAGCGATCGCCGCCTGATTCGCGAATAACGGGAGCCGACTCGCCAGTGATGGCGCTCTCGTCCACCGTCGCAACGCCTTCAATGATTTCGCCGTCGGCGGGAATCACCTGTCCCGCCTCGACTCGGACGATGTCGCCCTTGCGGAGTGCGGGCGCGGGAACGGTTTCATAGCTGCGGTCCTGTCGCTCGCGGTTGGCCGTCGTCTCGGTCTTGGCACGGCGCAGCGTGTCAGCCTGTGCCTTGCCACGGCCTTCCGCCATCGCTTCGGCGAAGTTGGCAAAGAGCACCGTCAGCCACAGCCACAGCGTGATCTGCAGCTCGAACCCGATCGAGCCGGTGCCGGTGGCGATGTGCTGAATCAGCTGCATGGTCGTCAGCACGCTGCCGATCTCCACCACGAACATCACCGGGTTGCGCGCCATGATGCGCGGGTGGAGCTTACGGAACGAATCGCCGATCGCTCGCTTGACCAGGGCGGAATCCCAAATGGACCGCGATTTAGCCGTAGTCAGAGTCGCCATTAGAAGACCTGCCCGTTTTGCA
Organism: Acidobacteriota bacterium; assembly: GCA_046765795.1. GTDB lineage: Bacteria > Acidobacteriota > Vicinamibacteria > Vicinamibacterales > UBA2999 > Gp6-AA40. The sequence continues at coordinate 3,623 of JBKPRH010000076.1, forward strand.
TCAGGAAATGCTCAACGATTGGCCCCAGGCTGAGCGCCGGGAAGAACGTCAGCGCGCCGACGATCACGATCACGCCGACCAGCAGTGTGGTGAACAGCGGAGTGGTGACGGGGAAGGTGCCGAGCGATTCAGGGATGCGCTTCTTGCGGCTCAGACTTCCGGCAATCGCGAGCGGCGGAATGATCATGAAGAACCGCCCGAATAGCATCGTCAGGCCGAGTGTGGTGTTGTACCAGAGGGTGTTGACGCTGATACCGCCAAAGGCGGAGCCGTTGTTGGCGGCGGCCGACGAGTATGCGTACAAGACTTCGGATAGGCCGTGCGGGCCCGGGTTGAAGATGCTCGACGTACCGAAGCCTGGCGATACCGACGAGATGCCAGTGAACGTCAGGATCAGCAGCGAGAAGATCAGCACGGTCAGCATCGCCATCTGCACTTCGAACGCCTGAATCTTCTTGCCCAAGTATTCAGGCGTGCGACCGACCATGAGTCCGGCGATGAACACCGACAGGATGATGTAGACGAGCATGCCGTACATGCCCGCCCCAACGCCGCCGAACACCACTTCGCTCAGTTGCATGTTGGCGAGCGGCACAAGACCGCCGAGCGGAGTAAAGGAGTCGTGCCAACCATTGATCGCGCCACAGCTTGCGTCGGTGGTGGCTGTCGCGAAGAGTGCGGTGTTGGCGATGCCGAAGCGGACTTCCTTGCCTTCCATGTTGCCGCCTGGCGACATGGCGGTCACCATCTGATCGGCACCAGCCTTGGTCAGCAGCGAATTGCCGCGAGCCTCGGCCCAGTACGCGACTGTCACGCCGACGAGGAACAAGAACGCCATTGCGCGCCACACTGCCCAGCCGTGCCGTCGCGAGTTCGTCATCGTTCCGAGGGTGTAGGTCAGACCCGATGAGATGAAAAAGATGCCGAACATCGCCAGCCAGTTCGACAGCGGGGTCGGATTTTCGTACGGATGGGAACTGTTCGCGTTGAAGAACCCGCCGCCGTTGGTCCCGAACTGCTTGATGACCTCCTGCGAGGCGACTGGCCCCTGCGCAATCGTCTGCTTCGCGCCCTCGACCGTCTGCACCGTGTCATACGGCTTGAGGTTCTGCACGACGCCCTGCGAGACCAGGAACAGCGCGCCGACGATCGCAATAGGCAGAAGCACCCATAACGTGGCGCGGACCATGTCCACCCAGAAATTCCCGAGGGTCTCCTTCTCCTGTTGCGCGATGCCGCGAATGAACGCGATCGCGACGGCAATGCCGACTGCGGCAGAGATGAAGTTGTGGTACGCGAGACCCGCCATCTGCGTGAAATAGCTCATGGTGGTTTCGCCGGCGTATCCCTGCCAGTTGGTATTGGTCGTGAACGACACCGCCGTGTTGAAGGCGAGGTCGGGCGCCACACCACCGAACCCCTGCGGGTTGAATGGCAGCAGCCCCTGGAGCCGCTGCATCAGGTACAACACGAGCAACGAGACAACGCTGAAGAGGAGCAGCGCCATCGCGTACTCGGTCCAGCGCATCTCGTGATGCTCGTTCACGCCGGTCGCGCGATAGACGAGCCGTTCGAGCGGACGCATGATCGGATCGAGCCACGTGCGCTGGCGACTGAAGATCTTCGCCATGTAGCCGCCAATCAGTGGCGTCACCGCGAAGAGCGCTCCGAGAAAACACAGAATCTGGAGCCAGCCGTTGAGAGTCATGTCAGAACCGCTCCGGTTTCAGCATCGCCATGACCAGATACAGGAGCGTGGCCACGCTCACCACCAGACCGACGATGGAGTCGAGTCCCATGGCTCACCTCACTTCATCAGCCGGTGGCAGGCCATCACGTAGCCGGCACTGAGCACAAAAAAGAGAATCGAGAGCGCGATGAACAGGAGATCAGCCATTGCGATCCTCATCATCGACTGGGCGCCCGTAATAAAGCGCTCAAGAGTCGATAAAGAATCCGTAAGGCTCGACAGTCGCCGGGACTAGAGAACTGGACGGGAGCGCTTCACCACAACCGGAGCTGCCGCCTGGAGGGCTTCGGCCTGCCATCCGAGGTGATAGGGCACGCTCGTGACGACGATGTTGCGCTTGAAGAGCAGCGCGCCTTTGATGAGGAGCGCATGCTGGTTGTGCAGCAGATGCTGCCACAACCGATGCGGCACGAACTCCGGCAGAATCACCGTGACGAAGCCGTGCGGGTTCTTGCGCTGCACCTCTTCGATGTATTCGAGCAGCGGCTCCATCAGCGAGCGAAATGGCGACTCGAGCACGACGAGCTCGACCTGCTGTCCCCACTGCGGCCACATCTGCCGTACCGATTCCGTGGCGGCACCATCGATCTCCACGTACAC
>JBKPRH010000077.1:0-13571 GCA_046765795.1 Acidobacteriota bacterium
CGATTGGCTGCCCCCACTCCCGTGACATTCAGACCGGAGGTGCGGTGTCGCCCGCCTTCAATCGCGAGGTAGAAAGCGTGGTTCGGGATCCCCGAGTTGGTGTGAACGCCGCCGTTGTCCTCCAACGTTCGCACGAATTGATTGTAGTGATCTCGATGTTGGTGATCGGAAGATTGCGATTGTCGAGACCAAGTCTGCCGAATCGTTTGAACAAATAGTCGTATGTCCACCCAGAATGGACGTGAGCGTCAACGACAGCCCCATCGGTCCACCGATTGTCGCTGTCGGAGGCGTAGTCGGACGGCACAAGCGGCCGGAGGCCGTTCAGGAAACGATCGGCCGACAGCACATTTCCACGCATGGTGAATGTGTCGAGCACGGGCGGCCGCAATGCATCAGCCGCGATATACGTGCCACCCTGCAGCGTGGTGCTAATCTTTTTTTCGCCACCGAACACGCCAGATCCGGTCCCAACGCTTTGGCGTTTCGCATCGTCCCGCTTCTCGACGATAGAGCCAGTGAGGGCGTCGATGAAGTATTGGAACAACTTCAAACCTGGTCGAGCCGCCCGCACGACGTAAACAAGGCGAGGGCCTTTCTCCGTGACCAGCACGTACAGGGGAGCACGCACGGGGCCCAGGTCGATTCCTGCGTCACCTGCGACAATGTGGCGAGCATCTTCCGCTGAAATCTGCGGCTCGGTCCGCACACTCTCGAGCCCCCCATAGAGCTCGCCAAAAATTGAGATGGCGACGCCGGATTCGTCACTTTGCCTCGTCAACGTGCTGGCCCACACTGGTACGCCGTTGACCGTCTGCTGAAATCGTTCGTGGTGGCGCCCTGGCGCAAGCACATCTCCGAACGCCGCTTGCCGAACCAAAACTCCGGACCTCGCCAATGCGGTCACGGTGCGATCGCTGTCGCGGAGCGAGGGTGCTCCCGTCGCTGACGTCGTGCTCAGCGATCGAATTTGAGGAACGTCCTGCGCGAATGACGCGACTTGTACAAGAGTCGCAGCGAGCGCCGCAGCTAACGCGGGAAGCACCTTTTTCATTCCAGCAACTCCGAGGCGAATAGCTTTGGGTTGGGTCGCGACGATGATGGGCAAATCCCGTGCTGAGCTAGCGAGAAGGCTAAATTCCTAGGGTTTCGCGCCGATCAGCTTCGAAAGGCCATCCCGCACGGAAGGAATGTCGGAAGCCTCGCTCCCATTTTTCTCAGCTCGTCAGTAATCTGGGTCCAAGCCGGCTCCAGTTACCGAGCTGAACGACTTGGCCGAAAGCCCAATAGCGGCTAGAATCCCCGCCATTCCCAACCCCTAGTCGGATCCCGGCCTGACGCTCGCACCCGGGCCATGGCATTGCCGTGGTCGTGGAGCTGCGCCCGGCCAGACCCTGCGGATACCCCAGGATGCCGTTGTGTGTTCAGACGGACGGCGCTGATCGTTCAATGCGTAGGCAGTGGACGAGCTCGTAAACGCAACAACGTGATCGAGGAGGGTCGTTGTGGAGACGTTAGTGCCGGATCGCGCTGCCCTCGACAGGGTTCTCGAGGAGTACCTCACACGAGCCCGGAGTTCGGGTTGGAGTCCATACGATCTGGTTGACAGGCCCGAGCTCGTGGCGCTGGCCCGGCCTGATCGAATCAGTCCGGAGCAACTCAGCGCCGTTCGCACCGTGCTTTACGTGGAAGACCACCTTCCGGGCTATCTGTCGGAGCATTTGCGACTCTTCACCGACACGAACCTCCCAGACGAACGGCAATTCATCAATCGGACGATCCTCCGATTCTCATTCAATTGGGCCGCGGAGGAGGATCGGCACAGCCACGTGCTGGAGATGTACCTGGTCAACACGGGGCTGATGTCGCGCGAACGGCTCGATGCGGATCTGATGAGAGAGCGCAATAAAGCTTTCCGCTTCCCATACTCAGAGCCGATCGACACCTTCATCTATCTCGCGTTGCAGGAGCACGCCACGCTGCTGTATTACCAGGCGCTCTCTTCGGCTGTGGAGGATCCGCTGCTCCGCAACATTCTGAAGAAGATGGCGTCGGACGAAGCTCGCCACCGGACGTTCTTCTTCGAGCTCATCACCCGCGGCTGCAGCTCGGATCTTGATCTCCTCGCTGAACGCGTCGCCCGCGCCATCGACAAGTTCGACATGCCGATTCAGCGATCGCTCGACAACTATCGCCGCCAGGTCGTCACGCTGATGCGGGCCGCACCGCGCTACCGTCAGGCCGATGTCTTCGACCAGATGAACAACCTGCTCAATCGGGCACGCCGGAAACATCAGGAAAGCATTGCTGCTCTGGTTGTTCCGTCGGAATCTCCACTGGTGCACCTATGACCACCATTCACGATCAGATGCTGTCCGAGGAAGAGGTCCGGGCACACTACGATCTCGGAAACGAGTTCTTTGCGTTGTTCCTCGATCCGTCGATGACGTACTCGTGCGCGAAGTTCAATACGCCGCAATCGACATTGGCCGAGGCTCAACAGGCGAAGATCGACCTGAGCCTCTCGAAATGTGATCTGAAGCCGGGACTGCGACTGGTTGACGTGGGGTGCGGATGGGGCGCCGTCGCCATGCGCGCGCGGGACGTCTACAAGGCGAACGTCATCGGCCTGACCGTGAGCAGGAATCAATGGCGCTATGCCACCGAGCGCGCCCGTGGAATCGACGGCATTGAATTCCGCTGCCAGAATTGGGAGGATTTTTCCGAGCCCGTCGATCGCGTCGTGTCGATCGGTGCGTTCGAGCACTTCGGCCGCCAGCAGTACGATGCGTTCTTCCGGAAGTTCCGTTCGCTCCTGGCTCCTGACGGGGTCATGATGCTGCACACGATCACCTACGGCAAGCCCGACACGTCGTTCAAGTTCCTGCGGTTCATCGCGTTTATCTCACGCGAGATCTTTCCGGGCGGCGACATCCCGACGCCTGAACGAGTGGTCGACGCGGCGCGGCGCGCAGGATTCGAACTGCGCCATGTCGAGGGCCTTCGTGAACACTACGCGCGAACGCTCGATGCATGGGCGGCGAACTTGGAGTCGAACCAACACGAGGCCATTCGTCTTGCTGGAGACGAGGTCTACCGGAAGTACATGAAATACCTCACCGGTTGCGCCGACCTGTTTCGCGGCGGGCAGTGCAACGTTCATCAGTTCACGCTGAAAGTGAGCTGAGGCAATGAAGCCGGCCGGGCTCGTCATCATCAACCCGGCCGCCGGCGCGTTGCACGCCTCGCACGTGCGCCGTGACATTGCCGGGCGCATCGCGGCAATCACCGACGGCACGGTGATCGAGACCTCGGGTCCAGGTCACGCCCAGGAACTCGCGCGGGAACACGCGCCGCGAGCCGACAGGATCGTGGTGGTCGGCGGAGACGGTACTGCGAACGAAGCCGCCAACGGCGTTCTGGAAAGCTCGTGCCCCGAGCGCCCGCTCGCGTTGGTTCCCCTCGGCACCGGAAACGATTTCGCGCGAGCACTGGGCCACACCGATCCGGATGTGGCGCTTCGTGCGATCGCCGATGGCCATGTGCGGAGTGTCGACGTGCTGCGTGTCGATCAGCTCGCTCAGCGCGGCACTGCGCCCACGCGCCGCTACGCGTTGATCTACGTGGGCATTGGTTTCCCCGCTGACGTTGTCGAAGCCGTCGGACCCTGGACCAAGAAACTCCTCGGCAGCAAACGATGCTACACGTTCGGATCGCTCGTCGCGATCCTTCGGCGTCGCGACTTTGAGGCGGCAATCTCGTGCGAGGGACTTGAACGGACGGGTGCGTTCAACATGGTCTGGGTTTCCAACATCGCCGAGTTGGCTGGCAAGACGATGCACTTGTCTCCAGGTGCGAATTTCGACGATGGACGAATGGAGATCGGTGCGCTTGACGCGGTTGGCCGGCTGACCTTACTGCGAACGCTCTCGGGCATTCTCAGCGGTGGCACGCATGTGGGCATGCATCACGTCCGTTACACGACCGGAACCGATCTTCATGTCAACACTCCAGTGCCTCAGCCTATGATCATCGACGGAGAGCTCTGGGGCCGCTCGCCATACCGCGTCTCTGTCGGTACAACGAGGCTGCACGTGGTTGTGCCGTCACCGATGACGAAATGAGGATGGGGTCGACCACTATCGAGATGCCAGGAGCCACTGGGCGAGTACAGTCATCGTGATGCCCCCGCTGGGAACCAAGCTTGGCGACTACGAGATCCTGGGCCTGATTGGCAAGGGAGGCATGGCTTCTGTCTACCAGGCGCGCGACGTGCGTCTTGGTCGCAGCGTGGCCATCAAGTTTCTCGCGCCGGAACTCGCCCCCGATGACGAAGCGCGCCGCCGGTTCATGCGCGAGGCGCGAGCCGTCTCTGCGCTCGATCACCCCAACATCTGCACGATTCATCGCATCGACGAAGCGCCTGATGGACAGCTCTATCTGGTCATGGCGCACTACGGCGGCGAGACGCTCAGAACGAGGCTGGCCCGTGGCGTCGTGTCGGTAGGCGAGGCGATCGACATCGCGGCGCAAGTGGCGAAGGGACTGAGCCACGCACACGCCGCGGGCATCGTCCACGGTGACATCAAGCCGGCAAACATCATGCTCACCTCGGGTGGCCTGGTGAAGATTCTCGACTTCGGGATCGCGAAGCCTGCCGGTGACGAGGAGACGATCACCCGCACGGGACTCATTCTGGGAACGGTCGCCTACATGGCCCCTGAGCAACTACGGGGCGAGAGGGGAGATGGGCGCTCCGACGTGTGGGCGCTGGGCGTTGTGCTGTACGAGATGCTCGCTGGTCACCGGCCATTTGCCGCATCGTCGATTGAAGCGGCGGCGACGGCCATTCTCAGTATGCAGCCTCGTCCGGTGACTGACGTGCGGCCTGATGCTCCGGCTGGTGTGGCAGCCGTGATCGCAGCCTGCCTCGAGAAGGATCGTGCGCGGCGGATCGCGGGCGCCGCAGAACTCCAGATGCATCTCGAGCAACTCCGCGACCGGCCCGGAACTGGGCCTACGCTGCCGCTGCTCGCGCCCGCCCGGCCGAACCCGTCGATTGCCGTGCTGCCGTTCACGAACATGAGCACGGACGCCGACCAACAGTTCTTCTGCGATGGCCTCGCCGAGGAGCTGATTACCAGTCTGGCCAAGCTCGAAGGTCTCCGCGTCGTGGCCCGCGCGTCCGCATTCCAATTCCGTGGTGGAGCGCAGGACCTGAAACAGATTGCCCAACAACTCGGCGTCGAAGCGGCGCTGATGGGCAGCGTTCGTAAGAGTGGCAACCGCATCCGTGTCACTGCGCAACTGGTGAATTTGGCGGACGGTTATCACCTGTGGTCGGACCGCTACGACCGCGAAATGGACGACATCTTCGCGGTTCAGGACGACATCGCACGAGCGGTGGTGAAGCGTCTGCAGGTGGAACTGCTTGAAGGGTCAACGCGCACGCTCGTACGGCGTCCGACGACGAACATGGACGCCTACGCGTGGTATCTGCGGGGCCGGCACTTCCGCTACAGCCGATACAACGTCGCCGAAGCGAGCGGGTGCTACGAACAGTCGATTCGGCTCGATCCGGCGTATGCAGCGGCGTGGGCCGGTGTGGCCGATGCCGCGGTGATGGCTGGCTACTACGGTCTGAAGAAGCCTGGAGAAATGGCCAACAAAGCTCGTCAAGCGGTCAATCGAGCGTTGACGCTCGATGGCACGCTGGCCGACGCGCACGAAGCGCTTGCCAGGATCCTGTTCTGGTTCGATTGGGAGTGGCCCAGCGCCGAACGCGAGTACAAACAGGCCATCGAGTTGGCACCTGCCAACGCCGACGTCAGAATCAGCTACGCGAGCTTCCTCGAGTTCATCGGGAAGCCAGAAGCGGCCCTCAAGGAGATCGAGCATGCACGTGACATTGATCCCTTATCCGTGCATGCGTGCATCGCCACAGGTATTGCCCACCTGATGGCCAACCGCTACGACGAGTCGGCCAGTGAGCTCACTCGTGCACTCGAACTTCATCCCGACAATGGGCTGGCCCGCTGGTATCTGGGTTTTGGATACCTGGCACAGCAGCGGCCGAACGACGCGCTGAGCGAGCTTCGCGGTGTCCCAGCGTCCATGTCGACGTTGCCGATTTATCTGGCGTTGCTGGGGGCAGCCCATGCCGGCGCGGGGCGAACCGACGAGGCACAGCGAATCCTCGATGGCCTTCGTGAGAGAAGTACCAAGGAATACATCTCGCCGTACGCCCTGGCGATGACCGAGTTCGCTGTGGGTGAGATCGACGCCAGCCTGGACCATCTCCACGAAGCCTTCGATGAACGAAGCCCGACGTTGATGGCGCTGCAACTGCCGTACTGGGATGCGGTCCGGTCCGACGATCGCTTCGTCGCGCTCATCAACAACATGCGGATTCCGGGCAGCGATTTGCCGACTGGGAAAGTCTGACAATCTGTTAAGTCTCGAGACCCTCGACGTTGATCCAGACAAAGGAGACAGCCATGTCTCGTGTGTGGATCTTGGCCCTTGCGCTTATCGGGATCCCCTTCGCGTCCGCGCATGCCCAGACGAGTTCCATCGCTGGTGTTGTCGTCGATGAGTCTGGTGGGCGCGTGCCAGGCGCAACAGTGGTCCTTACCGGAACTGACGTTCGTCGTCTCGAAGTCACCGAGAACGATGGCTCGTACCGCTTCGAACGCCTGTCGCCCGGCGAGTACGAACTGCACGTCCAGCTCTCGGGATTTACGTCGGGGCGCCCCTCGTCCGTTCGTGTGGACCAGGCCAGTGCGGTCGTCGCGCCGGACATCGTTCTCGCCATCGCCCGCCTGGAAGACGTCGTCGTTGTGACCGCGTCGCGGAAGGAATCCAACATCATCGACGCGCCGGCGACGATGACGGTGCTGCCAGCGGCGATCCTGCCAGACGCTCCGGCCGCCAACATCGGAGACCTGTTGCGGGCGGTGCCGGGTGTCAACGTCGTTCAACTGTCGGCGAGAGACGTGAACCTGACCAGCCGGCAGGCGACTCGAACGCTTGCGACGTCCCAGTTGGCATTGTTGGACGGGCGTTCGATCTATCTCGACTTCTTCGGTTTGATCTTCTGGGACTTCGTGCCAACGAATGTACAGGACATCGATCGCATTGAAGTGGTTCGTGGCCCTGCATCCGCTGTGTGGGGAGCCAACGCGCTGACGGGTGTCGTGAACGTGATTACGAAGTCACCGCGCGAAACGCCGTCGCGCACCACGGTGACGTTCACCGGCGGATGGTTCGACCGCGATGCCGGTTCAACCGCAGGCCGGGGCAATGGGACGACGTACGGCGCCAATGTCACCACGTCGCATACGCCGAACGATCGGTGGTCGTACCGCGTGAGTGCCGGATACTTCAACTCCGATCCGCTGCCACGTCCAGTCGGCCAAATCCCGCGCGTCGCCGATCCTCGTCGGCCAGGTGAATTCGTTGGCGGAGCGTTCTATCCGCTCGACACGACTGGACCGTTTGGAGTCGCGTTCCAGAATAGCGGCACGAGCCAACCGAAGTTCGACGTGAGGGTGGATCAGGAGCTGCAGAACGGCCGCATCGTGTACGCCGGCGGCGTTGCGGGCAGCGAAGGCGTCGTTCACACCGGTGCCGGGCCCTTCGATATCCAGCCTGGCTCCACCATGTCCTATGGTCACGTCCGCTATCAGCGCGGCGCTCTCGAGATTGGCGCCTTCGCCAATCTGTTCAATGCGAACGCGCCGAATCTCCTGGTGCCTGACGCTCGGACGGGCGGACCGCTGCGTATGGACTTCACGACGCAGACGTATGACGTCGAAGCCAGGCATGCCACCGCAGTCGGTTCACGTCACGTTCTGAGTTACGGCGGTAACTATCGCCGCAACAACTTCGACATCACGCTCGCGCCAGAGTCGAAAGACCGCAACGAACTGGGTGCGTACGTCCAGGATGAGATCTTCCTGAACCGATGGCGTTTCGTGCTCGGCGGACGCGTGGACAAGTTCGGCAACATCGACGGTCCCGTGTTCTCGCCGCGCCTGGCTGGGATCTTCAAGGTGACTGACGGGCACTCGCTGCGCCTGTCGTTCAATCGAGCGTTCAGGTCGCCGTCGACGATCAACAACTATCTCGATATCGCAATCGTGACGCCGGTCGATCTCAGCGCGCTTGGAGTGCAGGACCCGTTTCCTCTGGTCGTCCAGGGTGTGGGCAGCGAACTGCCGATCGGATCGATGCCACAGCAGAAGCTGAAAGAAGAATCCGTCACCGCGTACGAAGTGTCGTACACGGGCAGCATCACCGATCGGACGACGCTCGGCGTCTCGTTCTACGTCAACACCCTGGATGACAGCATCGAGTTCGTCACACTCCCGCCCACTGTCGATCCCTACACGACGGCCAACCCGCCTCCAGGATGGCCGCTGCCGCCGGCGGTGATCGGACTACTGGCGCAGGCGGGTGTGTATCTTCCTCGGACGGCGTTCACGTACCTGAATCTCGGGCGCACACGAGACAAGGGCATTGAACTCTCAGTCGAGCACCGGCTCTCGCGACCGCTCTCCATCTTTGGCAATTACTCATGGCAAGCGGCTCCCGACATCGTTGACACGTCCGATCCGTTTCTTCCCGCCGAAATCGGGCTGCCTCCGACACATCGTTTCAACATCGGCGGAACGTTCAACGGCCGGCGCTATCTCGGAGCGTTGAACGTCAATCACACCAGCAGTGCGTTCTGGAGTGACGTGCTGACACCGGAGTACCACGGCTTCACCGACGGTTTCACGCTTGTTGATGGGAGCGCCGGCGTCAAGTGGCGGAATGAACGGCTGACGACGATCGTCAAGGTCAACAATCTGTTGAACCGGACGATTCAGCAGCACATCTTCGGCGACTTGATTCGTCGTTCGGTCAGTCTGGAACTACGAGTCAACTTCTGAGCGTCGTCGCACCAGTCGGTCGGCGTTGCCTGACAGGATCGCGTGTAGCGCGGCGTCAGGCAACCCCAGGCCGATCAGCCAGTCACGCTCCATGGCCCATGGATAGGGCAGGTTAGGGAAGTCGGTCCCAAACATCACACGGTTCGCGACCGGCAAGAGGTCGTCGCGAGTGGGCCGGTCTTCGGTGAGGTACCCGCCGACGGCCATCGCGGTATCGAGGTAAAGGTTCGGAGCGTCGCGACACAGGGCGAGGAACTCGCGCCATTGATCCTGCCCCAGGTGTGGAACCACTAACTTCAATTCTGGGAAACGAGTCACGAGCCGCCGCACTGGTTCGAACCCACACGCGGTGCGGCAGTCAAAGCCGTACTCCTCAAAGGCGGGCTCTCGCCCGGCGTGCATGACCAGCACGCGACCGCGTTCGATCAACGCCTCACAGATTGGAAACAGCCGGACATCGTCGGGCGCGCACTGCTGGACATGGCAGTGAATCTTGATACCTGCGAGATCGAAGTCATCGAGTGCTTCAGCGACGATCGCGGCCGCTTCGTGTTCGCCCGGGAGCACGGTTCCGAACGGCACGAGGGCAGGACACTTCGCGGCCAACTCCGCAGCGAACACGTTCAACGAGCGAGCCATCTCAGGCACGTGCGAATAGTGAAGTCCCCAGAATCGCTGGACACCGCGGCGTTCGAGAAAGGCGCAGACAGCCTCAGCCTCGAGTCGATACCGAATCGGCCACGCGTGTTGTTCGAACCATCGCCAGACTGCGGCGAAGACGCGCGGCGGAAAGATGTGGACGTGCGAGTCCACGAGTGCGTGAGGAGGATCGGGCGGCTCGGGAGCGGTGAGGAACCGCGCCGCATCAGCCGGTCGCTGCATGCGTGAGATTACATCAGGCAGGCTTACGCACTCTTAGGAACTCGCAGAAGTGGAGGATCCGAGTGTGCGCGCTTCGTTCCGTTGAAGAATTTATCGTGGTCACTGGCTTACCTGACGAGTGTTCCCGGCAGGTAGTCCGTCAGGACGGCGACATATTGGGCTCCTAGGAGAGTATCAACGTCCTCTCCGCGCGTTCGCATCCTATAGGCCGCTGATCGCGTCGATCGAGTCGAAGCCGTTTGCGCTAAGCCAGCGTTTCGAGTCCCTTTCACATGATCGTCGGCTGACATTAGTCAACTGCGCGCGGGACGATTCGCGGGCGCCCGATACTCTCGTGTCTCCGCGTAATCGAAGGTCAAGTGTCTCACGCTTAGGTGTTTAGGTGTCGCTCCTCGGGCCTATGCCGAGCCTCCAGATGCGCTGGCCGTTCGATTGCTTTACGGCGACCCCTCCGAGCCCCGGAGGCTTTTCAGCCATCTGGAGGATGCGAATGAAGAAGTTCAGATTTAGTACGTCGTTGTTCAACCTCGCGGCGCCCGCGGTGCTTGCGGCGGCTCTGGCACTCATCGTGGTGTCGTGCGCGCAGCAGTCAGAAAGCCCGGTCGCCCCGAGCCTCGTGCGCGGCGGATCGTTCAACACAGAGGTGCCCCCCGACCCGACGCCCACGCCCACCCCAACGCCCCCGCCCGAAGGGACACCCTGCTCGCCGGGATTCTGGAAGAACCACGAGAGTGCTTTCCAATCGTCCTGTTCAGCAGCCGCGGCGCTGCCTGGGGATGCCTTTACGACGTGCGACCAACTGCTGGAAGCGATTACCTGCAACGGCGGACCGCAGACGGGTTGCACGGGCGCGCGGCGCCAGGCGGCAGCAGCAGCCTTGAACACGGTCAGCGGCTGTACCGAAACCGACTAGTCGACGTGTGCCCGGCCGGCGTATGTTCGGCCGGGTTCCCGTTTCAGGCTTGACGGACGTTGCCTCTAGCGGCGACTGTCTGAACAGCGTCATCATGTTCAGCACTAGCGTGGCATCGCCAGAGTCGCGCTCCAATTCGACTTCTCGGCCGTCGCGCACGTGGTTGACGGCCATCATGTACATCGCCGCTGTCGCGCTGTTCCTGCGGTTTTACAACCTGCCTTTGAAGCCGCTGCACAGTGATGAAGCAGTGAACGGGCTGTTTTTAACCCGTCTGGTTGTCCCGCCTCACCAGTTCCACTACGACCCCGCGAACTACCACGGTCCCACCCTGTTTTACGCCGCGTGGCTCAGCACGCTCGTATTCGCTGCGCCGACCGTCGCCATCCGGTCTGTTGCTGGCGTTGCCGCGCTGCTCAGCATGGGACTGATTCTGCGGCTCAGACGATCGATCGGTTCGATCGGCACATTGGCTGCCGCGTCGCTGCTCGCGGTGTCACCGGGCGCCGTCTATTTCTCCCGTTACTTCATTCACGAGATGCTGCTGGTCTGCTTCACGATTGGCCTCGTGACGGCGGCCGTCGACTGGCGTCACAGCCGGCGCGAGGCGTCTTTGTACCTGGCCGCGCTGTCAGCCGGATTGATGTTTGCGACCAAAGAGACCGCCTTCATCTCCGTCTTCGTGCTCGCGGCCGCGATGTTCGGCGCGGCCTGGCTCGTGGAGGCTCGATCACAGGCTCGCGCGGGGCATCCCGTCGACCCGCCGTGGAAGCAGGTGTTCCTGCGTCGGGCGCTTCACGACGTTCTTGACCCGCACAACCGCGGACGACGACAACTTGTGAGTTGGCTGATCGCGGCGGGAATTGTTCTTGGCGTCAACGTCCTCTTCTTCACCTCATTCTTCACGCACCCAGAGGGGGCGCTCGATGCGATCAAAGCGGTTTCGCTGTGGACGAGAACCGGGACGAGCGAACACGTCCACCCCTCGTACACCTACCTTGCCTGGCTGACGCAACAAGAGATGCCCGTGTTGGTTCTCGGCACAGCGGGAGCCGTGCTGGCTCTCCGGAAGGCCGACAATCAGTTTGCTGTCTTTGCTGCGCTCTGGTCGATCGGCATCCTGGCCGCATATTCGGTGATTCCCTACAAGACTCCCTGGCTCACGCTGAACATGATTGCGCCGCTGGCGATTTGCGGCGGGTACACAGCCGATGTCGTGTGGCGTCACCTCGCCGCCACTCGACGCGGCGTGGTGGCGGGCGTTGCCGCCACGGCCGTTCTGTCCTTTTCGACCTACCAGGCTGTCGCGCTGAGCTTCGTCCGATATGACGACAACAGCAATCCGTACGTGTATGCGCATACGAGCCGCGACGTGCTGGCGTTAGTGACGGAGGTGCAACGACTCGGCGAGCACAATCGAGACATGACCATCACGGTCACTTCACGAAGTCAATTTCCTCTCTCCTGGTATCTCAGGAGTTACCGATCCCGGTACTACAACACGCCTCTTCTCACCAACGATTCGCTGGTGATCGGCGGCGCCGACCAGCAGCTGGCACTCGACAGCCTGCTGGGCGATCGGTACGCCAAAGTCGGCCGGTATCTCCTGAGACCTGGTGTCGGACTGATTTTGTACGGTCGCCGAGATCTCGCCGGACTCGGTTCTTCGGATTCCAAACCGAACGCACCTGACAAGTGATCGACGAATGAGACTCCGAATCGGGCCGCCACTTGTCTGTCTGATTCTCGGTCTCACTCGGGCCGTCTGGCTTTCTGCGCAACTCTCCAATCTGAATCCAACCGAAGTCGGCTTCCTCCTGCTGGCCGACATTCCCGTGGTGGGCGTGTTGATGTCGCTTCTGTGGTTGGAGGGTGCGCTGTCCAAGCCCTGGAGATATGTCGTCCTGGTGCTCGCAGTTCTCGTCACCGTCATCTATGTTGCTGACGTCGCGACGGTGATGGCGCTGAACGCACGATTGCAGCTCGATGACATCCGTCGATTCGGTGTTGAGTGGTGGCTGCTGCCAGCGTTTCTGGACGTCCGTTCGGTGACTGTGGTCGCCGTGCTGATCGCGGCATTTTTCATCCGGGTGCCCGTCTCCGTCGCGTGGGCACGCATCGTGATCGCCGCGGCAATCTGTCTGTGGATCGCGCCACTGGCTGTGCAGCAAGGAGCGATTTCGCCACACCTCCATAAGTACACAGGATCCGTGCTTGGTCTTGGTCGTGGTCTCTTGGGGTTCAGCAGTCAGCCGATGCCGCGGTACACCGTCGGTGACTATGAGGCGTATCGACAGAGCTACGAAGGCCTGCTCAAGGCACCAGTCGCCGCGTCACGCAAGAGTATCGTTCTCATCATCGTAGAGTCGCTGTCAGCAGCGGATTCCGATCGGACCTCCGGGCTTGGGAATCGCCTCGAACGATTCGACGAGCTGAGTCGCAAAGGCATGCTGTTCAGGAATTTCTTTGCGAACTACGAGGCGTCCGAGGGCGGCATCGTGTCGCTCCTCAGCGGCGTTCCACCGCTGCATTTTCCCACGGCCTCGACCGACACGTTCGGCGAGTACGCCCTTCAGCGATCGATCACCGCCGAACTCGCGCGCGACGGATACCGCAGTGAGTTCCTCACGAGCGTGCCACTGCGGTTCGTCTCGATGGACCGTTACACGAAGAGTCCGGCCGTCGGATTCCGTTACGCTGGCGGACAAAACGAAATCGCCCGCTATCACGGCGCTCCGCGATACGCGTTCGAGTCGCCGGCCGACCATCTGTTGTACGAGGAACTGCTCGCTCACCTCGGGACCGCGGAGCAGCGCCGGCAGGAGCCGCTCTTTCTAGCA
>JBKPRH010000078.1:0-11846 GCA_046765795.1 Acidobacteriota bacterium
GTTACCACCGTGTAGCCGCACTTCACGAGGACCTGACGCGCCACATCGCGCAACCCCGGCTCGTCTTCGACGAGCAACACCGACGCTCGACCACGGGGGAGTGACTGTACCCGCGGCGGTAGTGCCAGCGCACGGTCACGAGTCGCGGCTTCCGGAAGATAGATCTTGAACGTCGTGCCGTAGCCAGGCTCGCTGTACACCCAGATATGACCACCGCTCTGCCGCACGATGCCGTGAACCGCAGACAAGCCCAGGCCGCCGGCCACATCTTTGTTCTTCGAGTAGAACGGCTCGAAGAGGTGCAGCTGCATCTCGGCATCGATCCCGGAACCGGTGTCGCTGAACGCGAGCACGACATAGACACCAGGCTGCACCGTGATGTGCTGCGCGACGAAGGCTTCAGTCAGGACGATACGTCTCGTCTCGATGGTCAGCGTTCCACCATCGGGCATCGCATCACGAGCGTGCGTCGCCAGGTCGACAATCACGCGCTGGATTTGCCCATGGTCAACGCGGACCGGCGGCAGTCCGTCTTCCGGTGAGACATCGAGCCTGACTCGGTCGCCGACAACGCCCTGCACCACGGGGGTCATCTCGCGGATCGTGGCATTGAGATCCACGTTGACCGGACGCAGCATCTGCCGTCCGGAGTACGCAAGCAGCTGTCCGGTGAGCTCCGCGGCGCGCAGGGCTGCGTCGTGTGTCTGACGCGCGCGACCCCATTCACGCGTGCCTTCGGGAAGCTCCGCGAGCAACATCTCCGACGACATCAGAATGACGGTCAGGAGATTGTTGAAATTGTGGGCGACGCCTCCCGCAAGACGGCCGATCGCCTCCGACGGCGGCATCTGTCGTCGCGCCAACAGCCGACGCACGCGTGCGCTGAGAAGTTCGGGAGCCAGCGGATCCGCCACGCAATCGTCGGCACCGGCCTCGAACAAACGCACGATCATCGCCGGCTCCGCAACCGACACGCCGGTGACGACAATCGGAACCAGCGCCAGTGCCGGATTGCGGCGGAGTGCCGCGACGCGCTGCTCGACGGGCGTGCCTTTGGCCAGCGCATCGACGATGATGATGTCCGGCGAATTCGAGATCGCCTCTGCGCGGACGTCGTAACGTTCGTCGCTGACAATCACGCGGCCGTGCACCGCAAGCGCCTGAATCGCCGGATGGAGGCTGCGCGCGTGATCCATCACCAGGATGGATGGGGGAAGCGGTCTCGAACTCAAGGGCTTTGAATTCAAGAATACAACAGCGTGAAGAGGACGCCGACAGAGCGAGATCCTTATGCCCGCCTATCAGCTCAGTGATCCGGTGATTGCGGCATTCGTTTTGATCCCGATCGCGCTCGCCGCAACCCTGGTGTGGGCAACGCTCGTCGCATGGCGCCGATCCGGCGCCCCTGAATCCGCGGCGCGCCGCGCCGCCGTCATTGTCGCGATCGATTCCGCCGCGTGGATGACGCTGACGTGGGCGGCGGCGATGAGCGGGATCCTGCAGCAATGGGACCGCAGGCCGCCACCGTTCCTCTTCGTGATTCTCGGCATGGTGGCCATCTCGCTGATTCTGGCGTTTGGCCGCGTCGGCACCCGGATCGCGGAGCACATCCCGCTCTGGGCCCTCGTCGCTATCCAAGGTTTCCGGCTCCCGCTGGAGCTCGCGATGCATGCACTCGTCGCACAAGGCATCATGCCGGTTCAAATGAGCTACTCCGGCCGCAACTTCGACATCGTCACCGGCGCGACCGCGATCGTCGTCGCCATTCTCGTGAGGATGGGAATCGGCGGGCGTCGTCTCGTGACTGGGTGGAATGTGCTGGGGCTCGCCTTGCTGGTGAACGTCGTCTCTGTCGCGATTGCGTCGATGCCGTTGCTCCGACTCTTCGGCGACGACCACGTGGTAACGTTTGTCACCTATCCGCCGTTCGTGTGGCTGCCCGCGGTCATGGTGCTCGCCGCGCTGGCCGGGCACCTGGTGATCTTCAGAGCCCTCCGTCGCCGCGCGAGCGCGCTATAATTCGTCTCTTCTATGACATATCAGACCCTCGAAGCGGCACTGCAGGCCGCCGGAAACCCGGTTGAGTTGTTGCGCAATTCACAGATCGGACCCTACGCCTTTCCGGTCGTGCGTCACGAGTTCACTAACTGGCGGGACGAACAGCGGTCGTGGCGCGAAACCTGCGCCTTGTTCGACCAGTCGCATCACATGTCGGACCTGTATATCGAAGGGCCTGACGCGGTGAAGCTGCTGTCCGATCTCGGTGTGAACAGCTTCAAGAATTTCAAGGTCAATCAGGGAAAACAGTTCGTGGCCTGCACGCCGGACGGATACGTCATCGGCGACGCGATCCTGTTTTATCTCGACGAGAACAAGTTGAGCCTGGTCGGACGTCCGCCCGCCGGCAACTGGGTGCACTACAACGTCGAGACCGGCAAATACAACGTGAAGGTCGAGCGCGACGAACGATCCGCGGTCAATCAGGGCCGCCGGAGGTTCTACCGCTATCAAATTCAGGGGCCGAACGCAGGGAAGCTGGTCGAGAAGCTCACGCGTCAGCCTGTCCCTGACATTCGGTTCTTCAATATGGGGCTTTTCAAGATCGCCAACCACGACGTGCGCGCACTTCGCCACGGCATGGTCGGTCAGCCCGGCTGGGAGATCTTCGGGCCATGGGAGCAGGGCGAAGACGTCAAGAACGCGATCGTCGAAGCAGGCAAGGAGTTCGGACTTCGACAGGTCGGCGCCCGCACGTATCCAACGAGCTGTCTCGAGTCGGGATGGATCCCCTCTCCGCTTCCCGCCATCTACACGAGCGATGCGATGAAGGGGTATCGAGAGTGGCTGAAGGGCACGAGCTACGAGGCGATGGCCTCGCTCGGCGGCAGCTTCGTGTCGAAAAACATCGCCGACTACTACCTCACGCCGTACGACCTTGGCTACGGTCCGTTCGTGAAGTTCGACCACGACTTCATCGGCCGTGCCGCACTCGAGAAGATGGCGGCAAACCCGCCGCGCAAGAAGGTCACGCTCCTTTGGAACGGCGACGATGTCGAGCGAGCGATGGGATCGCTGTTCCACGATCGCGGCGGCGTCACGAAATACATCGATTTGCCGCTCGCCAACTACTCCACGCTCCCCTACGACAAAGTCGTGAGCGGCGGCAAGACGATCGGCCTCTCCACCTACACGGGTTACAACTTCAACGAACGCGCGATGCTGTCGCTGGCAATCGTCAACAACGAGTTCAGCGAGCCAGGCACGCAGGTCACCCTGGTATGGGGCGAGGAAGGCGGCGGCACGACAAAGCCAACCGTCGAACGCCACGCACAGGTGGAAATCAGAGCCACGGTCGCGCCCGTGCCGATCTCCGCGGTTGCGCGCGAGGCGTATCGGCCCAAAGCGCTGGCCTGAGGGAGAACCCATGATCAAAGTGATCGACGTCGGGAGCCGGGCACAGGCTCCCACGACGGACGGACACGTGCGAAGCGTGCTCGGCCAGGCAGAGACCGGGACACGCGTGACCGTCGCCGTGAGAGAGGTGGAACCCGGCAAAACGTTTCGCGTCGCGAGCAGCGATCGAACGCAAGTGGTGTATGTCCTCGAAGGCAAGGACGCAACGCTGACACACACGAGTGCCGGCAAGACTGCCGAACACAAGACGCAGCGCCGCGTCGGCGTGTACCTGGAGCCTGGTGAGGAAGCCACCGTCACTGCGTCTGCGACGCCACTGAAGCTGTTCGTCGTCACGGTTCCGAAGCACACGGGCCGGGCGGGGGCTGATCCATCACCGGTTGGCTATTTCTTCGAGGAAGCGCGCCTGCGATCGCTTGTGGACGAGCGGCAGATCCGTGAGCGGACCTTCTGGGTCAACAAGGAAACCGGACTCTCTGGCGCGTGGGACCTGCAGATCGGACGGATGCAGTACGCACCGAGCGCGTATTCACCACGTCACGTGCATCAGGCGTCAAAAACGAGCCCGGTGATCCCCGAACATTTCTACTTCATCGAGAAGGGCACCGGCGAGGTGAAGCACGACACGGGAAGCCTGCCCGTCGGTCCCGGGAGCCTGGTGCTGATACCCGCCGGCGAATGGCATCAACTGCTCGCCTCCGAGACGGGCTTCGACTACATCGAATTCCAGGCGCCCTTCGACTTCATGACGACGATGGACCACGACCCGCAGGGGAAGAACTGGTACATCAAGGGCACTGACGACGGAACTGGCAAGCCGAAGCTCTGGGTTCAGTCGTAGTGTCCGGCTTTAGCCGGACCAGTAAAGGGCGACGCATGCGTCGCCCCTACGAACGTCACCGCTCTGCAATACGAAACAATTCATCCGCCGACGTAAGGATCGTCCACGTCAGTCGTTGCGGAAACTGAGGATTGCTCGCCAGGAACTCGCGCACCGTTTTCGCCGCCTCCGGCGATCGATGTCCTGACAGCGTCGAATTCATCCACCGTGTCGGGAAGAAGATGTCGCCGGTCTGCTGGACCTCACGAAGCAGATCGAGCGCGGGCTTGATGAATCGCTGCGCGTGCTCCTCGCGCAGCGGGTGATTCAGATACTGCAGCGAATCGAGCACCCATGGCTCGCGTCGCCGATTCTCGACAAACTGGAAACGCGCGAACGCACGTTCGCGCACCGCTGGATCGGCGGAGAGCGCCGGGGCCACGAACGCCAGCCGCGCCTTGCGATCCGGATTCTGCGTGCGCTCGATCTGCGTCCTGAGGATCTCGTCCGATCCCGGCGCCTCGCGCACGGCGAGTTCCATCGCCATCGCAATCTCGTCGGGCTCGGCGAGTCGCAAGCCGGGGACTGTCTGCTCTCTCTTCCACACCCGCGTCAGCCAGGCGACGCCGTCCCGGGTCAGCACCACATCGCGATAGGCATTAAACCAGGCCGCCTTCTCGCTCTGCGTGCGGCCCCGCTCCAACCCAGATCTGAGCGCGGCTTCGAGTGCAGGCGCACGAGCGCCGCGCTCGTCCGGCGGCAGGAAGCGCCAGAACACACGCGTGACATACGCCAGCACCTGCTGCGCGTTCTGCTCATCGTCTTCGCGCGGTAACGCGCGGAGCGCCGCCTCGAGCAGCGCCGACGCGCCAACGCGCGATGCTTGCAGGTTGTCCCACAACGTCACCCAGGCCGCACCGCGAGTCAACGCGTCGGGAACGTCTGCGATGTGCTGCAGCAGATAGTCTCGACTACCCTCATCGAGCACGAACAGCCCGTAGCCCAATCCGCCACCCGCCAACAGAACGAACCGCGGCGCCGGCAGTCCTTTCGCATCCTTGACGACGGCTTCAGTCCCCGTCACGTAGACCGGAAGGTCTTTCAACGATCCGTCGTAACCGAGGGTTACGCGCAGCCGCTGCGGCCAGACCAGCCCGCGCTTCATCGGATCGTGCTGGGTGATCGCGATTGATTCGAGACGACCCTTCTCGCCCATCCGCACTGACGCTGTGAATTCGGGCCGGCCGCGATCTTCGACCCACGCGCGGCTCCACACGGCGATGTCCTCGCGCGTGCGATCGTCGATGATGCGTACGAGATCGAGCCACGTCGCATTCCCGTAGGCATACCGCTTCAGATACTCACGTAGCCCGTTGCGGAAACGCCGCTCGCCGACGATCAGCTCGAGCTGTCGCATGACGATGGGCGCCTTCTGATAAATGATCGGCCCGTACATCTGGCCGGCTTCGTCGAGGTTGCCCAGCTCCTGACGGATCGCGTTCGTCCCCGCCGTGCGATCCACCTGATATGCAGCCGGATAGTGCGCAAGGAGAAACCGCAGCTCGTGGTTCACGTCGGGAAACGACGGGTTCACGATCTTCGCGGCCATGAAGTTCGCGAAGACTTCCTTCATCCAGACATCGTTGAACCAGCGCATCGTGACGAGATCGCCGAACCACATATGCGCCGTCTCGTGCGCGATGACGCTCGCCCGCTCGAGCAACTGATTCTGTGTCGCCGATTCGTCGAGCATCAGGCTCGCCGCGTTGTAGAGGATCGCGCCGGCGTGCTCCATGCCGCCGAACTGAAACGATGGGATCAACACGACGTCGAACTTGCCCCACGGATATTTGATGTCGGTGTAATCCTCCAGCCACTCGAGCGCCTTCGCATGCAGATCGAAGAGCGCCTCGCGATTGCGCGCGACCTTTGCCGCATCCGTCTCGCGATGAAAGAACCGCAGCGTGCGTCCGTTGCGCTGCGCGGTCTCGACGGAGAACTTGCCAGCGACGAACGCGAAGAGATACGTCGGCAGCGGCGCCGTCTCCTGAAACGTCGTCTCGACGGTGCCCGCCGACGTCTTTCGGGCGGTCTCGGCACCGTTCGCCACCGCCTGCCAACCGTCAGGGGTGATGAGCGTCAGGCGATATCGCGCCTTGAGATCAGGCTGGTCAAAACACGGGAACGTCAGACGCGCTCGCGCCGGCACGAACAGCGTGTAGAGAAACTCATCGTTCCGATTGAGGGCATCGTCGCCAGCGAGGAACTCGAATTCGATCTCATTGGCACCGGTCTTCGTCATCTCGACCGGGATGACGATATGGCCGTCGCGAACGGTGACAGCGACGACACGACCGGAGGCGCGAACCTGCGTCAGCCGTTCGGCCGGCTGCGCGAAGTCGAAGACCACGGGCTGGGGCTTGTCGAGTGAAAACCGCGCGATCGATCGTCCGCGGACCGCAGCCTGCCGGTCTGCCGGAATGGTGAATGACAGCTCGTACTTCAGGTCCCGAATCGCGGCCGTGCGCTCCCGGGCGAGCGTCTCGGAAACGCCTGGGCCGGGGGCCGCCGGGGGCTGTGTATCGGCCGAGCCGAGTAACGTCAGTGCAACCATAAAGCCCAACATGAACCGAACGATATCAGGAGAGGGGGACAACCAGCGGGAGGCAACCTTCTGTAGAATGCACACGATGAACGTCCGCGGGGTGCGCACGCTGTTCGTGGCGGTGTGCCTGACCGGGCTCGCTGGAAGCGGCGGAACGGGTTCGACCGCACAGCAGGGAGCCTCTGTACGCGGACGTGTGGAGATTGGCATTCCTGTCACCGCCCGCCGTCCCGCGGCGGCCTATGCCACACGCGCCGTCGGGCAACCGGTCCTCGCACCCGTCTCCGAACTGCGACACGTGGTCGTGTTCCTGAAGAACGCCCCAGCGCTGACGACCGAGCCAATGGTCGTGGAGATCCGACAGCGCGACGAGAACTTCATCCCCCGCGTGGTGGCCGTCCCCGTGGGATCTGAAGTGCAGTTTCCGAACGACGACCCGATTTACCACAACGTCTTCTCGCTCTCACGCGTGAAGACGTTCAACCTGGGACGGTTCCCGCGTGGCGAATCGAAATCGGTGCGCGTCACGAAGCCTGGCGTCGTCAAGGTGTTCTGCGAGATTCACTCGCACATGACCGCGACCATCATGGTGTTCAACCATCCATGGTTCACGATGGTCGGCGAAGACGGCCGCTTCGAGCTGCCGAACGTCCCGCCGGGACAACGAGAGATCACCGCGTGGCATGAACGTCTCGGCGACACGACTGTGCCGCTACGCGTCGACTCCGGACGTACAACAGAGGCGGACTTCGTGCTTCCGGTGCCGGCGCAGTGAAGCGAGCACCCGGGCTCGCAGCCAAGACCGTCGCGGTGACCTTCATCACGGTCGCCATCATCCTCTCCATCGTCTTCATTGTCCTCGTCGTCGACGCGCGGGATCGCGTACGCGAAGCGGAGACGGCGAAGCTCGCCGCGAGCGCACGCATCTTCACGGCATTCGACGCGCGTCGTGATCGCGATCAACTCGCAACCACGGCGACGCTGGCGGAGAACCCGACGCTCAAAGCGGCGTTCGATACATACACGACGGAAGCGCGACTCGCGTCCAACCACGAGCAGCGCCTCGAGGCGCAGCAGACGGTCACGCGCGAGCTCGAGAAGCTGGCGGCGGTGACATCGGCAAGCGTGCTCGCCATTCTCGATGCCGAGAGTCGCGTGTTTGCCAGCGCGGGCGCATCGCGGCAGCGCTGGCCCGCGAACGAGCGCGTGAAACTCTCGAATCGTCCCTCGGGCACTTTTCAAACAGTGGCCGTCATCGCCGATGGCGCGTTCCGCGTCTCCGGTGTTCCGCTCCGGCTCGATCAGCGCGAAGTCGGCACGCTCGTACTCGGCACCAGTCTCGACAACGCGTATGCCGACGTGCTCGCCGACCTGTCTGACGCGGGGGTCGTCATCACGGTGAATCATCAGGTCGTTGCGAGCACGGTACCCGAGGCCGTGACGCGCGATCTCGTCGCCGGCGAAGCTGCGGCGACTGTCACCGCGCAACTCAATGGCGAACAGTACGCGATCCGGACACTGCTCAACTCGGGCCCTGTGCGGATCTATTCGCTGACCTCGATAGACGCCGCCGCGCGCGAGGCAACGAGCAAAGCCATGTGGGCGCTTGGCACGGTGGCGCTCGGTGGATTCGTCCTTGCCGCATTCGGCAGCTTATGGCTCGCGCGAACGTTGACGGATCCGATCAAGCGAGTCGCCGGTGACATTGCGACGATGACCGCGGCGCGGGACTTCGGACGGACACTCGAGGTTGCCGGCACGAGCCGCGAGCTCGATGCGCTTGCCACGGCGTTCAATGAGCTGATGGGCGGATTGACAACTGCCGAAGCCGAAACGCAGTCCGCGTATCTCGGCGCCATTCGCGCACTGGCCGCCGCACTCGATGCGCGAGACCCGTACACGGCCGGTCACTCGGAGCGTGTCAGCGCGCTGTCGGTGCTGATCGCGCGACAACTGCAACTCAGTGAAGCGGAAGTGGACATCATCCGGCTCGGCGCCCTGCTGCACGACATCGGCAAGATCGGTGTCGCCGATCACATCCTGCGAAAGCCGGGACCGCTGTCGGCGGATGAATTCGAGCAGATCCGGCGCCATCCCGGTCTCGGCGCGCGCATCTTGCGCAAGGTTCCATTCCTCGAGCCACACCTCGCGATCGTCGAGTTGCATCACGAGCGACCGGACGGCAAGGGGTATCCGTTCGGACTGCTCGGCGATAACATTCCGCTCGATGCTCGCATCGTGCACGTCGCCGATGCGTTCGACGCGATGACCAGCGCTCGCGCGTATCGTCCGGCGCGCGCGGCGTCAGTCGCGCTGGTCGAGTTGCAGCGCTACTCGGGCACACAGTTCGATTCGGCCTCGGTTGACGCATTGCGCGACGCGCTGGCGCAGTCCACCTCGGCACCGGAGCGTCAACTGCAGGCATTGCTTGGCCGGGAGGCGTCGGCATAAAGTGCAAAGTGGAAAGTGAAAAGTGGAACAAGTAAGTCGTAAGTCGAGACGGCGTACTTCGTACTTAATTTTTTGCTTCTTCCACTTTTCCACTTTTCTACTTCTGGCCAGCGGCGAAGCCGCTGCCCAGTTGGCTCGGCCCTCGCCCGTCGCGGTTGATACTGCCGCATCCTTCGATCAGACACGCACATTCGACGGCGCCAACTCCACGGGCGTGATCGTTGATTCGGAATTGAGCGTCGGCATCGGCGCAGGATTCGAGGGCATGCTCCGTCCATGGGCGATGCGCCAGGCGTCGGGCGAGTGGAACAAGCAAGTCTGGATCGCGGCTGTCAGATATCAACGGCCTGGACCGATCGGGCTGCGCGTGGACGCTGGACTGATTCCGTCTCCGGTTGGCCTGTCGAATCTGATGCTCCGCCCGCAGCTCAATCCAACTGTGTCACTGCCCGCTTCACTCTTTACGCCGCTGCCAGCAACGGAAGTGGGCGCGCCGCGCGCCACGTTGCTCGGAGCGGTCTACGCATTCGGCACAAGCGCCACCGTCTCGGGCGAGCACTGGGATGCGCGTGCGGCGGTCATTGATACGTCGCCGTTGCGCACCCGGCGCATTTTCGCCAGCACGAATCCGCCGCGCTTCGACAACGTCGTGATCGGTGGCGGCGTGACGCCGTTCGTTGGCCTGCGAGTCGGCGCATCGGTGACGCATGGTGGATGGCAGCGCGCCAACGAAACGCCGGCTGTCACTGAGGACCGCAACGCCACGATCGTCACGATTGAGACCGAGTTCTCGTTCCGCTACACCAAGCTGCTTGCGGAATTCGTACGGGATACGATGGAAACGTCGGCCGAAGACACCGTGGCCAACGGTTGGTACGTGCAAGGCCAGCAGACGTTGACGCCCCGCTGGTTCGTCGCCGGACGCGTCGAGCGAATCTCGGCGCCGGCGCTGACACCGGTATTACTCACACTCAACGAACAGCATCTCAGTGGCGTCGAGGAGACGGTTGGGTTCCGGCTCACCCCGGAACTGATGCTCAGAGCCGACCACCGCGCTCGCCAGGGCTTTGGACGGCCAGGCTTCGATCATCAGGTCGCGTTGTCAGCAGTCTGGTGGAAGCGCTGGCTATAGCCAGCGAATTCCCAACTCCCAACGCTCAACTACGGGAGTTGATCTAGGCACCGGTCGGAAAGAACACTCTCTGCACGAACCAATACGTGCCGGCAGCGATCACCACGACTGATCCGGCAATCGCGACACGGGCACCCAGCAACTCGCTGCGTCTCCTGATCGCAGTCAGCACAGTGGCGACTGCCAACACCACGGCGAGCTGACCAATCTCGACGCCGAGATTGAACGAGAACAGAGACCAGCCCAGTGCCTCACGCGGCAGCCCGAACTCTCGCAACACGTTCGCGAAGCCAAAGCCGTGCACGAGGCCGAACGTCAACGCGACCCACGCGCGCAGATCACGGCCGTCGCCGCGCACCAGGTTGTCGGCTCCCACGAACACAATGCTCAACGCGATGGCCGGCTCGATGATGCTCGCCGGCGGCGAGAAAATGTTCAGCGCGGCCAGCGACAGCGTGATGCTGTGCCCGATCGTGAACGCCGTCACGATGCGAACCAGCGCCATCCAGCTGCCGCCGAGCAGCAGCAGGCCGATCAGAAAGAGGATGTGATCCGGCCCGATCAGGATGTGATGCGTTCCTGAGGGGATGAACGTCTTCATCACCGCAATCGCGCCTTGCGTCGTTCCCAGGTAGTAGGTGTGCGGTTCGGTGGTGGCGTTGAAGATCACCTGCTGACGCGGCGAGGGATCGGTGTTCTCGTAAATGTTGATGAATGTCTGATGGATCGGATCGTACGGAAAGAGGTTCGTGTCGATGGCCAACGAACCGGGATGCTCGTTGGGAATGCGGTAGATCAGCCGCAGTGCGAACTCCTCCTTCATCGGCAGGATCGCTCCCCACTCGATCTTGAGTGGACGATCCGTGCTGAGCGAGATGCGTGGCGTGAGCAGATCGAGGATCCGCTGGCGATTCCGCGTCAGGAACTCCTGATCGAGCACAGACTCCGGTGGGGTGACGTTCAGCTCATGCGCAATGTCGATGACGTGAACGGTCAGAGAGCCTTCTATATTGCCGCCGCGGAAGGCGATGTCGAGATAACTGAACGGCGCGGGATGGGCCGCTGCATGGCTAGCGCAGAGGAGAGCGAAGGCAAAGAGCGCAGCACGGAAGCATCTGGAGACCATCGGGCGGATTGTACCTACTCAATCCATCGGTTCCATAGGTTCAGGGGGTTCCGAAGGTTCCGAGGGTTTCTGTTCAGGAGGTTCTCTCAGGTTCCTTGGTTCTTTTGGGTTCTGGGGGTTCTCTACGGCTGCGATGTCCACTCGGATTGGATGTTCGTCGGCGGCTGTTGTCAGAGAACCGATGAACCTTAGCCTCGGAGCCCGCTGAACTCAAACCTAGGGAACCTATTGAACTTTCGGAACCCATGGAACCAGCAGAATCGATCAGAAATTGCCACCCTCTCTAAACGGATCATCG
>JBKPRH010000079.1:0-7048 GCA_046765795.1 Acidobacteriota bacterium
GCGAGTCGATCGCGCAGACGCTCGACCCAGTCGCGATGCGGTTCCGATCGGTGCGACGGCCCGTGCGCGCGGAGCCACCAGACCGACAGCACCGGCACAAGCGAGCTCGATAGCAGGAACGATGCGATCATCGCGAAGGCCACCGCGAGCGAGAGCGGCACAAAGAGCGATCGCGACACACCGGTCATGAAGAACGACGGCACGAATACGGCCACCACCGCCAGCATGGCCAGCAGGCGTGGCACCACAACTTCCCCGCTGGCATCCAGCACCGCACGGGCCAGCGGCGTGCCGCGTGCGAGGTGGGAATGAATGTTCTCGATGGCGACCGTCGCTTCGTCGACGAGAATGCCGACTGCCAGCGCCAGCCCGCCGAGCGTCATGATGTTGATCGTCTGGCCGGCCCCCCATAGCGCCACGACTGCGGCGAGCAACGCGAAGGGGATCGTCACGACGACGATCGCCGAACTTCGCCAGTCGCCGAGGAACACCAGCACCATAAGACCGGTGAGCAACGCGCCCAGAATGGCCTCCTGCGTCACTGCCTGCAGTGAAGCCGCGACGTGCGTGGATTGATCCAGCTCGTACGACACCGCGATGTCGTCAGGCACCAGTGCCTGGAAGCGGCCCAGATTCGCTTTGACTTCTTGAACGACCGTCAACGTCGATGCATCTGGACGTTTGGTGACCGGGATGTACACGGCGCGCCGGCCATTCACCAATGCGTAGGCCGTCGGGATGTCGGTGCTGTCGGTGACCGAACCGACATCACGAATCGATACCGGCGGCCCCGCACCGGTGCGAATGGGCAGCTCGAGCAGATCGTTGATCGTCTCGACCACCGAGTTCATCGGCGAGATGCGCGTCTCGTCGCCGATATTCACACTGCCCGACGGCATGATGATGTTGCCGGTCGTGACCGCGTGGATGACTTCGTCCGGCGCCATCCCGTAGGAGCGCAGCCGGTCCGGATCGACGCGAATGACAATCGTGCGCTGGCTGCCGCCGAACGGTGGCGGCGAGGTGAGGCCCGGCAACGTGGCAAACTGCGGACGCACACGATTCAGCGCGAGGTCCTGAATCTCGCCCAGGCTGCGCGTCTCGCTCTTGAACACCAGGTATCCGACCGGCACCGTGCCGGCGTCGAATCGCATGATGAACGGCCCCACAGTTCCGGGCGGCATGAAGGCACGTGCGCGATTCACGTAGCCGATCGTCTGCGCCAGCGCTTCCGACATGTCGGTGCCGGGGTGGAACGTCAGCTTCAGAAGCGCGTTGTTCTGGACCGACTTCGATTCGACGCTCTCGATGCCGTTGATGTAGAGGAAGTGGTACTCGTAGTAGTAGGTGATGTAGCCTTCCATCTGTGCCGGGCTCATCCCGCCGAATGGCTGCGCGACGTAGATCACCGGCAGATCGAGATCCGGGAAGATGTCGGCGCGCATCCGGCTGATCGCGAACGCTGCGGTCAGCGCGACGGCAATGCACGCCACGAGCACCGTAATCGGGCGGCGCAGCGCAGTGCGAATCAACCACATGTCTACGGCGCTCCTGAGCCGCGTACGAGCTCGATGAAGGGGCCCACGTTGCCTCGCGCGACGGCTTGCGCCAACAGGGCGCGCCACACTTCGACTCGCGCGACGGCATTCTGATACTCCGCCTGCGCGAGGAGCGCTTGTGCCTCGGCGACTTCGACGATGCTGGCAAGACCGGCATCGTAGCGAGCCCGAGCCTGGGCTTCGCTCTCGCGCGCCGCAACCAGCTGCACGGGCGTGTTCATGGCAATCTCCCGGGCCGCTTGCGCTAGCGCGTCTGCGGTCTGCTGCCGCCCGGTCACCGTCAGGATCGCTTCATCGTAGCGCGCGGTCTCTGCACGCGTGGACGAGGCTGATGCCGCTCGGCGCGCCCGCAGGCTGGAGAAATCGAAGAGGTTCGGAAAAACGACCTGAATGCCGGTTGCCCAGTTGGTGCGATCCAAGCCCAGTCCGTGGGCGCTGCCATCAAGGGATCCGCTCGAATCAGCGCCGCTTCCCCGCGCGAAGATGCTCGACTGCAGATAGAGTCGCGGCAAATTGCTTTTCGCGAGCACATCCTCCTCGGCGCGAGCGACGTCCACGGCGGCGCGGCGCGATTGGGCGAGCGGATGTTCCGCGGCAGCAATCGTCACCCCGCTCGGTGGCGGGAGGGCATCGATCAAGCGGCCCGCGTTGACGGTCGTTTGGCCCGAGGTGATCCCTAGCACTCGTCTCAGCGTAGTCTGCGCGATGATGAGCACCTGGCGCGCCTGAATGGCGCGCGTCTCCGCAGCTGCGCGCTCGGCATTGGCGCGGGAGGCGTCGGCCCCCGGGCGCAACTGATTGTCGGCCAGCGCGCGCGCCGCGCGCGCAAGCACGTCGCGGCGCTGCACGTCGGCCTCGGCAGCGGCTACCGCCTGCTGCGCGGCGACCACCACCAGAAATGCATCGCCGACGGCTTGCTGCACATCGAGTTTCGTCGTCGCCTCTTCGGCACGGGCGCGCAGAACGCCCGTCTCTGCCGCACGAACGGTGGCCGACCGCAAACCAAAATCGATTGGTTCCCATCCGAACAGCGCACCCACCGCGCTACCCCAGACAGTGTGGGAGGATTCCGACGGCAGCACCGGCCCGGAGAGGCTGGGAAGCACTGATTGCGGCAGCAACTGACCGGAGACGTTGTTCGCGGTCGCTCGATTCGTCTGCCAGACGCCGTCGAGCCGCGGCAGATACGCAGACTGCGCAATGCGGACATTGGCCGTCGACACGTTCACCTGTTCCAACGCCGCGCGCACGGTCGGATAGTGATCGACCGCGTACTGCAGGGCGGCGTCAAGCGTGAACACCTCCGGTGGCGGCGGCGAGTTCGCCGCCTGCGCGTGAACACGTGGCGACCACGTCAGGAGACCGACAAGGAGTATTCCGCTCGGACCGATTCGAGACATCGCAGACTCAACGAGCGGTCACTTCCGCTCGAACATTTCGCCGAACAGCTCCTGCACGCGTTTGCGCGCGACCACAAGCGCCTTGCGCCCGGCCCGCGTCGCACGGTACATCCGCCGAACCCGCCCGTTGTGCTGAATGGAACGGGACTGCAGCAGTCCGTGGTGCTCCATTCCATGAAGAATCGGATACAGCGTGCCGGCACTAAGCCGATATCCATGCCGACCCAACTCGTCGATCATCTCCTGACCGAAGATGGGACCTTCTGCGGCGTGATGCAGCAAGTGCAGGCGGATGAGACCGGTGAACAGGCTTCGCTCTATCATCGAAATTCGATAACTGAATCCGATAACGTAGACCGACGCTACAGGGAAGGTCGCGGAATGTCAACGAGAGTGGCTCGAATAGTGAGCGGTTGCGCGCTCAGCTCGAACCCGGAAACCTTACGGTCGCGACGCGCGGGCGGCCGCCCATGCGAGCATGACGCCGACGGCGGCCACGCCGGCAAGCACACGTTGATGCATGAGCACCCAGAGCAACGTGCTCGATGAACGGGCGCGGCTGTCAAACCGCCCGTGAGCGCCGGCATCACGGTGCACAGACTCAAACAAGTTGTCCGGGCGATTCGGAGGCACGGGCTCGGCTGTCTGCTGCGAGTCGTAGCCAGCGCGAGCGAGATATCGATCCACGAAACCAGGAGCCAGCGTGTTCCCGATGGTGGCCTCCACTGTCGGCCAACCAACCAGCACTTCGCGTCGACGCTGGTCGGCAGCCCAGATGATGGCATCCGCCGCGACTTCGGGCTGATAGATCGGCGGCACGGGCTGGGGCTGACGAGGCATCCGTGTCCTGGTCCAGTCGAATTGCGGCGTGTTCAGTGCCGGCAACTGCACCATCGTCACGTGGACGCGACTGCCGTCGTGCAGCAACTCGCTGCGAAGAGATTCGGTGAAGCCCTGCAGCGCGTGCTTCGCCGCACAATACGCCGACTGCAACGGAATCCCTCGATAGGCAAGCGCGGACCCGACCTGCACGATCGTGCCGTGATTGCGCGGCACCATTCGTTTCAGCGCTGCAAGGCTGCCGAACACCGCCCCTAAGTACGTCACCCTCGTCACTCGCTCGAATTCGGCCGGTTCCATCTGCATGATCGGCGAGAAGACCGACACCATGGCGTTGTTGATCCAGACGTCGATTGGACCGAGGTGTTGTTCGATACGACAGGCAGCCGTCTCCACCGCATCCGCGTCCGACACGTCGGCCGCGATCACCAACGCCCTCGCTCCCGCCGCTTCCGCCTCACGCTGAGCGCCATCGAGTCCCTCCTCGCCACGGGCGATCAGGCCCAGCGCCGCGCCGCGCTGCGCGAGCTTCCGCACGATGGCCCGTCCCACGCCTGCTGAGGCTCCGGTCACCACGACCACTCGATTTCGCCAGTCTGCCATCACGTCTCAACGCAGCAACCGCCGTACCGGTCGTCACCGACGAGGTGCCTCTGTGCAATGGGTACGTGCGATGCAAGGTCTTCTGCTGAGAGCCGAGACGTGAGTGAACGATCCGACGCAGCCACGTTGTTGAACACCTCGCCGGTGTGGCTCGAGATGCGCCGGAGTGGCGAGGCCATCGATCCGCATCACAGCCTGCAGATCACGTTTCACGGCTATACCCTGCTCGTCACCGACGCCGACGGTTCGATAGGCGGCACGCAAGGGCTGTTCGACTTCGACACCCGCATCCTGTCCAAATACCGCTTGCTGGTCGATGACGAGGTTCCGCGATGTGATACCAGCGCCGCCATCGCCAGCGATTACTGGGCCGCGCACTTGACCGTGGCACGTCCCGGTCGGAATGCGCACGGACCGAAACTGCCTCAGGATGCGATCGCCATCGAAGTTCGCCGCCGCATCGGTCGCGGCATGGTCGAGCAGCTGATCGTGCGCAACTTCAGCATGGCGCCCACGGCAATCACACTGCGATTGGAGCTCGACGCCAATTTCACTGACATCATGGCGTCCGACGGCCCCCCGCCGTACGAGCGAAAGACGAGGCGGACGTGGGATGAACGCTCGCGCACGTTGACCTTCGATCACCAGGCGGAGGCCAATGGCCGGCGGCTACACCGCGGCTGCCGTATTCGACTCGTGCACGCTGACTCTTTACCAACGATTGACGATGATGCGATCGGTTTCACGGTCTCATTGTCGGCGCGGGCATCGTGGACCGCGACGATGGCCTACGAATCGCTGGTCGATGATCGTTGGCGTGCTCCGGTGATTGACGACGTCTCGACAACGAGTGCCTGGGATCGGCAGCGTGCAGAGTGGCGGCAAAGGCGAGCACAAGTCGATTCGCCGCATCCCGTGTTCGCGTCCGCGTACGAGACCGCCGCAGAGGATCTTTTCTCACTGCGAGCCTGGGAATTGGACGCCGCCGAAGACGCGTGGATAGCGAACGCCGGCGTGCCGAGCTACACCGGAATATTTGGTCGCGATGCGCTGACGTCGGCATGGCAAGGGGCGCTCGTCGGTCCCGAG
This sequence comes from Acidobacteriota bacterium, assembly GCA_046765795.1. Classification (GTDB taxonomy): domain Bacteria; phylum Acidobacteriota; class Vicinamibacteria; order Vicinamibacterales; family UBA2999; genus Gp6-AA40. Next base: position 5,492 of record JBKPRH010000079.1, read on the forward strand.
ATGCTTCGCGGCTCGCTGGTGCACATCGCCCGCACGCAGGCGCGCGACGATTCGGCCTGGCACGACCGCGAGCCCGGCAAGATGGTGCACGAGATACGGCGTGGCCCGCTGTCCGAGCTCGAGCTGATTCCTCAACGCGGCTATTACGGCACGCAAACCACTTCCGCCATGTTCGTCGTCGCGCTGTCCGAGTACTGGCACTGGACGGGAGATACCGACGCGCTTCAGCACTACTGTGATGCCGCACTTCGCGCGCTCGACTGGGCGCGACGCTATGGCGATCGTGATGGTGACGGGTTCCTCGAATACGAGCGCCGCTCGCCGTTGGGCTTGAAGAATCACGGCTGGAAGGATTCCGACGAGGCGATCCGCTATCCAGATGGCCGGCTCGTCGAGAACCCCATCGCCACGATCGAGGAACAGGCCTTCTATTGGCTCGCGATGCAGCGGATGGCGGAGATCCTGATCGCACTTGGTGAGGAATCGCGTGCAGAGGAATTCGCCGCTCGCGCGCAGCAGTTGCGCGATCGCTGGCACGGCACATTCTGGATGCCGGACGAACGCTTCTATGCCATCGCGATCGACCCAGACAAGCAACCGGTCGGCTCAATTGCGTCGAACCCAGGACACGCACTCGGCGCCGGCCTGGTTCCAATCGCACACGCGCGCGCCTGTGCCGATCGATTGATGGCGCCCGACATGTTTTCGGGATGGGGCATTCGGACGCTGTCTCGCGATCACCCGTCGTATAACCCGATTGCCTATCACCTTGGAACAGTCTGGCCAGTCGAGAACGCCACCTTCGCCCTGGGGTTCAAACGCTACGGCCTCGACGAACACGTTGACCGGCTCATGAGCGGCATCTTCGACGCGGTCGCGCACTTCCGGAGCTGTCGCTTACCCGAAGCCCTCGGCGGTCATGGACGGGAAGAGACGCCGATTCCGACGGCGTATCCGCGATCGAATTCACCGCAAGCGTGGAGCGCAAGCGCGGTGGTGCAGCTGGTCCAGACGATGCTCGGCATTTATCCGTTCGCACCTGCGCACGTGGTCGCACTCGTGCGACCGCGACTGCCGGAATGGCTGCCCGCCGTCACCGTCCGCCATGTACGCGTCGGCAGCGCGACGGCATCGATACGTTTCGAACGAGGACGAGACGGCTCGACGTCGTTCGACGTCATCGACAAACGGGGGCCGCTGTTCGTCGTCGAGATGCCGCCGCCGCGGGATGTGAATCCATCCTCGCAGAGCTGGGATGAAGGCGTGCGGAACTGGCTCGTCGAGCGGGCTCCTGGTCGCCTTGCCTCGGCGTTACGCCTCGCGCTCGGCGTTTCACCCTAGGTCGGATGTTAGACTTCTCCTTGTGAATCTCCGGCGACTGATGAGCGCAGCGGTTGTGGCCATCTGTGTGCTGGTGCCGGCCGTCGAAGCGTTCGACAAGTGGGATCAGACGCTGCGCGACGGCAACGATACCGAAGCGACGCTGGTGATTGCAGCAGTGTGCGTCGGATTCGCACTCTCCATCGGGACGACCGCACTCCTCGCTCGGTTATGGGC
>JBKPRH010000080.1:0-2412 GCA_046765795.1 Acidobacteriota bacterium
GTGCTCTTCGTCTCGCACGACATGGACGCGATCATGCGGATCTGCAATCGCGTGATGTGGCTGCACCGAGGCGCCATCCGCAAGCTCGGTGATCCCGAGGAAGTCGTCGACGAATACCAGAACGCCATCTGGAGCCAGGCCGATATCGCGCAGTCGGAACGGGGGCGGCGATCCAATCGCTTCGCGGAGGTGCTCTCGGTGCGTCTGGTCTCCTCGACCGGCAAGGACATCGGTGGTGCGCCGGTCTCGGAAGACGTCTTCATCAAGACCAGGTTTCGTACGACCAAGCCGGGCCTGACCGTGAAGAGCGCACTCGACCTGAGCACGAAGGGCACGCTGATTTTCAGGACGACGGACTCGGAGGCGCGGCCGCTGCCGCAGGCGGGCATTTACGAAGTGCTGGTCAAGATTCCGCGCGATCTGTTGGCCGAACTCCCCTATGTTGCAACTGTTGGCTGTATCTTCAAGCGCGAAAACGAGACCAAGGAATATCCCCTGCTGATGTACAACGCGCTCTCGTTCCTCGTCTATGGCACTGAGACGCCGGACGCGCCCGCCTCGGGTCGTCTCGACCGCGTCGGATACATTGCCCCGCGTCTCGAGTGGACGGTCCGGCAGGAAGCCTATGCTGCTGGCGCTTAGACGCTGGTTGGGACTGGGCACGGCGGTCGTCGCGGAGTCGGCGACCGCGCTCGATCAGAAACCGCAGAAATGGGTGATCGAGCCGGCGCGCGTCGGCCTCATCGCGCGTGCAGAGGAGTTGTGGCGCTATCGGCGCATCCTGTGGTTTTTCGCGTCGCGCCGAATTAAAGAACGCTACGAGGACATGACGCTGGGCAAGTTCTGGCTCTTTGCCCAGCCGCTGGCGCCGATCCTGATCAGCACGGCCATCTTCGGCAAAATGCTGCAGGTACCGTCTGACGGCGTGCCGTACTTCCTGTTCTTCCTCGCCGGGAATTCCTGCTGGCGCATCTTCGAGCGGGGCGTGATGCGCGTGACGCGGAGTCTGGACCAGAACCGCGGGCTCATCAAGAAGGTGTACTTTCCGCGACTGATTGCGCCGATCTCGGCGGTCGCTCCGTCGGTGACCGAGTTCGGCGTCCTGTTCACGTTGCTGGTTGTGACCTGCATCTACTACTTCGTGAAAGACGGTGTGTTCTATCTGCGTCTGGGGCCGCAGATGCTGGTCGGCCTGTTCGCGATCGTCATGGCGGCGTTTCTCGCCATCTCGGTGGGATTGTGGACCACGGTGATGCAAACCCGCCACAAAGACGTCCAGTACTCCATCCGCTACTTCATGCAGTTGTGGCACTACGTGACGCCGGTCATCTTTCCGCTGTCGGAGTTGCTGAAAGTGATGCCGGAGAATCTGCGCTTCATCGCCTACCTGAATCCGATGAGCTCGGTGGTGGAGATGTACAAGTGGGGCCTGCTCGGCATCGGCCACGTCTCAGCGATGAGCGTTGTGTTCGGCGTGGTGATTACGTTGGCCATCTTCAGCGGCGGCGTCGTCTACTTCAACCGGTCAGAGGCTGCGTCGGTGGACCGGCTGTAAGACGATGAGATTGACGAGTGACGAAGTACGATTGACGCATTTATTGACGATTGTTGTGCGAACGCGATCCAATTCGTCAGTCGTCCTTCGTCAATCGTCAATTTCACCGACGCCGTGATTCCCTTCAATCGCCCATATCTCACCGGCCACGAGTTCACGCACATCCAGGAGGCGGTTGCCGCTGGTCAGCTCGCCGGCAATGGGCGCTTCACCAAGCAGTGCCAGACATGGCTCGAGCGCCGGGTCAGCGCACAGCGGGTGCTGCTGACGCACTCGTGCACCGCGGCGCTGGAGATGGCGGCGCTGCTGCTCGACCTCGAGCCCGGCGACGAAGTCATCATGCCGTCGTTCACGTTCGTCTCGACGGCCAACGCCTTCGTGCTGCGCGGGGCGACACCGGTGTTCGTCGATATCCGGCCTGACACCCTGAACCTCGACGAGCGGCAGCTCGAATCGGCCATCACGCCGCGGACCAAAGCCATCATCGTCGTCCACTACGCCGGTGTGGCGTGCGACATGGACGCGGTGATGGATATCGCCGGTCGTCACGGTGTGATCGTCGTCGAGGACGCGGCACATGCGTTGATGTCGCATTACAAGGGAAAACCGCTCGGCGGCTTTGGGCAGTTGGCGACATTCAGTTTTCACGAGACGAAGAACCTGATCTCCGGCGAGGGCGGCGCCCTCGTCATCAACGATCCGCGATTCGTTGAGCGCGCGGAGATCATCTGGGAGAAGGGCACGAACCGGTTTCAGTTCTCACAGGGCCGCGTGGACAAGTACACATGGATGGACGTCGGTTCGTCGTTCCTGCCTGGCGAGCTGACTGCGGCATTCTTATGGGCGCAACTCGAAGA
>JBKPRH010000081.1:0-8654 GCA_046765795.1 Acidobacteriota bacterium
TCATCTTCTCAATAACGCCTCGACTCGCCGCGAGCATCTCGCCGATCTTAGACGCATCCTTGCCGCCTGCCTCGGCGAAGTCGGGCCTGCCGCCGCCGCCACCACCGACGATAGGCGCAAGCTGCTTCACGACTTGGCCAGCAGGTACTTTCTTAGTGAGATCCGGCGTCACGCCGACGACGATAGAGACCTTGCCGTCGGATGGGGAAGCGAGGACAACCACGCCGCTCTTGATCTGACCGCGGTGCTGGTCGACGAGCGCACGCAATCCGTCTTTGTCGAGGCCTGATACCTCGCGAGCGACAAGCTTGACGCCCGCCACATCGACGACCTCAGGCTGCCCACCGCCGGACCCGGACCCACCTGACAGCGCGGCCTTCATCTTCGCCTGCTGCAGCTCGCGGCCAAGTCGCTTGTTCTCCTCCTGCAGCGACTCGATGCGGGCACCGAGATCGCCCGGACGGGCGTTCAGTGCCGCCGCCGACTGCAACAGTTCGTCACGATCCCGCTGGAACGCCTTCAGCGAGTCGAGACCGGTGATCGCCTCGATACGTCGCACGCCTGCCGCGACGCCACCCTCCGACACGATGACGAACAGGCCGATGTCGCCCGTCGCGCGCACGTGGGTGCCGCCACAGAGTTCCTGGCTGAAGCCCGGAATCGACACGACGCGCACCTGGTCGCCGTACTTCTCGCCGAACAGCGCCATCGCGCCGGCAGCGATCGCCTCCTGCGTGTTCTTCACGTCCGTCTGCACGGGCGTGTTCTTCAGCACCTGCTCGTTGACGATGCGCTCGATCTCGAGCTGCTGCTCACGGGTGACGGCGTTGAAATGCACGAAGTCGAAGCGCAGCCGATCTGGCGCAACGAGCGATCCCGCCTGTTTCACGTGCGGGCCAAGCACGCTGCGTAATGCCGCATGCAGCAGGTGCGTCGCGGTGTGATTGCGCCGGGTCGCGTCACGCACGGCGCTCGTCACCGAGGCCGTCACGAGATCGCGTGTGGTAATGGTGCCGCTCTTCACAGTGACCGCATGCAACCGGGGCCACCCGCCGGCGCGGAGCACACCAGTCACCTGTGCTTCGCCCTGCGGGCTGGTGATCGTGCCCTCGTCCGAGACCTGGCCGCCAGCCTCGAGATAAAACGGCGTCGCCGACAGCGCGACGAAACCCTCTTGTCCGGTCTTCAGGGACTCGATCTCCTGGCGGCCGGCGTCGAACACGCCAATCACCTGCGTGTTGACGTCTGTCGATTCGTAGCCGCGGAAGACGTTCTCACCGACTCGATCCAGCTCCTGCCGAAGCGCGTCGCTCGCGGTCCACGCCGTGTCCTGCCAGGCGCTGCCCTTGAACGTGCTCTTGGCCCGTGCCTTTTCGCGCTGACCTTCCATCGCGCGCTCGAAGGCCTCTCGGTCGAACTTCAGTCCGCGGGCCTGCACCGTGTCCTCGATGAAGTCGATCGGCAGCCCGTGTGTGTCGTAGAGCCTGAAGGCGACCTCGCCCGAGAGGATGCCGCCGGACGATGCCGCGCGCTCGAGCGCCTCTTCGAGACGAGGCAGGCCGCCAGTCAGCACCGCGTCGAAGCGGTCCTCTTCACTGCGGATGACTTGAACGATCGCCTCGCGTCCGGAGCGTAGCTCGGGATACGCATCGCCGTACTCGCGAACAAGCGTGTCCACGAGCGTGTAGAGAAACGGCTCTTTCATCCCGAGGTGCTTTCCGTGGCGCATTGCGCGTCGCATGATCTTGCGCAAGACATATCCGCGGTGCTCGTTGGACGGCACCACGCCGTCAGCGATGAGAAATGTCATCGCCCGCATGTGATCCGCGACCACTCGCATTGACACGTCGGTTTCCGACATCGTTCCGTGGTGTGTCGTCCCGGCGCGTTCGCCGATTGCGGCGAGCAGGGGAGTGAAGGCATCGGTGTCGTAGTTCGACAGCTTTCCCTGCAGGACCGCGGTAACGCGTTCGAGTCCCATTCCCGTGTCGACCGACGGAGCAGGCAGCGGGTTCAGCGTGCCGTCCTGCTGGCGGTCGAACTCCATGAACACGTTGTTCCAGATCTCGACGTAGCGGTCGCAGCTGCACTCCATCCCGCGACAGGTTCGACCGCCGGCTTCCTCGAGGCAGGGAATTGCCGAGCCACGGTAGTAATAGATCTCGGAAGACCGCCCGCACGGACCGGTGTCGCCCGGCTGCCAGAAGTTGTCGTCGGACCCGAGCTCGCCGATGTGATCGGCGGGAAGATATTTCCGCCAGAGGTCGTAGGCTTCGGAGTCGCGGGGGATGCCGGCCTCGCCCTTGAAAATCGTGGCGAACAGCCGATCCTTCGGCAACTTCCACTCCTCGGTGAGGAGGATCCACGCGAACGGAATCGCGTCCTGCTTGAAGTAGTCACCGAACGAGAAGTTGCCCAGCATCTCGAAGAATGTCTGATGCCTGAACGACGGCCCGACATTATCGAGATCGTTGTGCTTGCCGCTGACGCGCATGCACTTCTGCACGGTCGTCGCCCGCTTGTAATCGCGCTTCTCTTTCCCCAGGAACACGTCCTTGAACTGGTTCATCCCGGCGTTGGTGAAGAGCAGCGTCGGGTCGTCGTGGGGCACGAGCGGAGAACTGGCCACGATGCGGTGGCCGTTCCGCTCGAAGTATTTGAGAAAAGAAGCGCGAATCTCCTTAGAGGTCATTCCCTCTATTGTAACTTTCGAAGGTGAGACAGGATGCGGTCGCTGTCGAAACCCTGGGCGCTCAGGTAGCGGAAGAGACGCTGGAACTCGCGGTCGTCGGCGATACGGTCACGGCCGCGCATCCGCTTCTGGAGGGACGCCGAGAGCAGCGCATCGGGATCGAGGTCCTCGAACACCTGGTCAACGGCTCTCGACGCGATCGACTTATCGATGCCCGCCGCCTCGATCTGCTGCAACACGCGTCGGCGTCCTCGATTACGACCAGTGGCGTGAGTCCGCGCAATCGCACCGGCGACGCGTTCGTCGTCGATGCTGCGCTCAGCTTTGAGCCGGTCCACGGCCTCGTCGATGGATTCACGGCTCTCGCCGCGTTTGGCCAGGCGCTGACGGATCTGCGCTTCAGACAGCTCGCGCCGCGCGAGCATCCTGAGGGCGATCAGATACGTGTCGTGAGACACGTATCCAGTCTATGTAATTCAAAATGCAAAATTCAAAATGCAAAGAATGCAGATGCCGGTTGCATTTTGCATTTTGCATCTTGCATTTTGCACGACGCCTATCCACCAAAGCGGGTGATTTCGGGAGCTTTGCCACCACTCGCTTGCCCGACCTTGGCCATCTGCTCGCGAGCCATGTCGGCGGTGGTGTGGATGCCCTGGACCTTGAGCTTGAACTCGTCGACGTTCGAGCACCAGCGCAGCGCCTCTTCGTACGAAACGAGACCCGTCTCATAGAGGCTGAACACAGACTGATCGAAGGTCTGCATCCCGTACTGCGATGTGCCCTGCGCGATCGCGCCGTGGATCAAGTGCGACTTCTCCTTGTCGAGGATCGCGTCGCGGATATAGGCGGTGCTGATGAGGACCTCGACGGCGGGCACGCGGCCCTTGCCATCCGCGCGCGGGATCAGGCGCTGCGAGACGACTGACTTCAATACGCTCGCGAGCTGGATGCGGATCTGTTTCTGCTGGTGCGGTGGGAACACCGCGATGATGCGGTTGATGGTCTCCGTCGCGTCCAGCGTGTGCAGCGTCGAGAACACGAGGTGACCGGTTTCGGCAGCGGTCAGCGCCGTCTGAATCGTTTCGTGGTCGCGCATTTCGCCGACGAGGATGACGTCCGGATCCTGACGGAGCGCGCTGCGGAGTGCTTGGGCGAACGAGTTCGTATCCACCCCGATTTCACGCTGATTGATGATCGACCGGTTATCCCGATGCAGGTATTCGATCGGGTCCTCGATCGTCATGATGTGCGACGTGCGGGTCGAGTTGATCTCGTCGACCATCGCCGCGAGCGTCGTGCTCTTGCCGGACCCCGTGGTCCCGGTCACGACGACGAGGCCGCGCTCTTCGGCGGCGATCTTCTTGAGCACCTTCGGCAGCATCAGGTCGTCGATCGACGAGATGCGCATCGGGATGACGCGGAAGATCATGCCGATGGTGTTGCGCTGCTGGAAGCAGTTGCAGCGGAAGCGGCCCAGACCCGCCACGCTATAGGCCAGGTCCACTTCGTGGTTGTCCTTGAACTTTTCCCGATGGCCGGCCGGAAGGACCGTGGCCGCCATCGCGACCAGATCCTCCGCGTCGAGGCGCTTTTCTTCGGTTGCTGGGATGAGGGTCCCGCGGACCCGCATCATGGGATAGGTGCCGACCTTGATATGGAGGTCGGAGGCGCCGTTTTCGACGGCCGTTTTCAGGAGGTCATTGACGTGCATGGCCTCCTGAATATCGGCAGTTCTAGGCTCGGCTTGTAGCCGTCTCCGGCTTGTAGACCGGCTGGAGCCAGCCGTGCGTGTCGGGGGTCTCACCCTTCACGATCTGGAAGAATTTCTGCTGAATCGCCTCGGTGATGGGGCCACGCCGGCCTCGGCCCACCTTGATTCGGTCGATAGACCGGATGGGGGTGACCTCGACCGCAGTCCCGACGAAGAACACCTCGTCGGCGATATACAGCATTTCACGCGGTAGCGTCTGCTCGCGGACCTCGAACCCCATCTCCTTGGCGATCGTCACGACCGAATCCCGGGTGACGCCCGAGAGCACTGAATTCCCGATCGGCGGCGTGTGGATCACGTTCTCGCGGACGATGAAGATGTTCTGGCCGCTGCCCTCGCTCAAATTGCCCTGCGTGTCGAGCGCGATTCCTTCGGCGTAGCCGTCGGCGATCGCTTCCATCTTGATCAGCTGCGCGTTGGCGTAGTTCGCCACGCTCTTGGCCATCGCGGGCGTGGTGTTCGGTGCATTTCTGGCCCAGGTCGAGATCTTCACGTCGAGGCCTTCTTCGATGGCTTCCTTCGTGAAGTACGCACCCCATTCCCACAGCATGATCGCCACGTCAACCGGGCACGGGTATGGATTGACGCCCAGAGAGTCGTAGCCGCGATAGACGATCGGCCGGATATAGCAGGCCTGGAACTTGTTGACGCGGATTAGGTCGAGGACGGCGTCGGTAAGTGTCTGCTGATCGTACGGCGACTCCATGCGGTAGATGCGAGCCGAATCGAGCAGCCGGCGCATGTGGGCATCCAGGCGGAAGCACGCCGGACCCTGTTTGGTGTCGTAGCAGCGCGCGCCTTCGAAGACCGCGCTCCCGTAATGGACCACATGAGACGCAACATGGATCTTGGCGTCAGCCCAGTCCACAAGCGTGCCGTTCATCCAGATCTTGCCGGTCCCCGGGAAAGACATATGTACTCCTTCGCCGTCAAACTCCCAACTTCCAACGCCCAACTCCCAATGCGGGGGTTATCGCAGAACGTCGATCGGCGTGCCGGAAGTGACTTCCTTCAGATCGTACACGGGTTTTTGCGAAATGCCCAATGTCAGGCGGACATCGGGGTCGGATGGAGCAGGGTCGGGCCACTCCAGATAGGTGCGCTCGCGTGCACGGATTTGCTTGAAACGTCGAAACGCGTCGCGCGAGCTCTCGAGGCCGAAGAGTGATCGCCAGGTCGTTCCGCGGAACGTGTGCGCCATCATCTGGCGCGCGTGTTTGATGATGAATCGCGGGTACAGCCGCATCGCCTGCGGTATGTGTCGAACCTTCATCCATCGATCCGCACGCCACCGCAGATACTCGATCTCCTCCGCGTCGAGGTGCGCGCTGCGCGTCACCGCCGACGTGCCGTCGTACTCGTCCACGCGCGAGTTGACGATCAGGTTGCGGTCGCGGAAATCCTTCGTCATCGGCGTGCCCGGATACGGCGTCGGGTGTTGGATGTAGGGCCAGTCCACATACTTCTTCGCAAACGTCAGGTTCGCGTCGATGGCCGCACGCGTATCGTCCGGGTTGCCGACGATCAAACCGCCCACGACGAACATGCCGTGACGATGCAGCACATCGATCGCCGCCATCGTCGTGTTTTGACGTCCGGCGTCATTTCCGCGTCGCGTGTTCTTCGCTGCCGCTTTGAGAAACGCGAGATCGTCCTCGAGGATGTTTTCGATACCGAGGAAGACATAGCGGAAGCCGGCGCGGCGCATCAGCGGTGCGAGCGTCTCACCATGCTGTGCGATCGAGGCCGTCATGGCCTGCACGAGGTAGTGGATGTCGTCGAGACGCGCGTCCACGATCGCGCGGCAGAGTGCCTCGAAGCGCGGGACGTCGATCGTGATGTTGTCGTCCACGATGAAGATCGCGCGGGCGCCGCGATTGCGCGCATCGCGGATGTCGTCGATCACGCGCTCGATGGGCAACCGATGGAAGTTGCGACCGCGCATCTCGATGATCGAGCAGAAGCTGCAGTCGAAGGTGCAGCCGCGCGAGGTCTCGATGACGTCGATGGGCCGGCCCATGTAGGTGTAGCCGGACAGCACTCGTCCGTCGCGGCGCGGCGGCTTGATCTCGCCGCGTTCGAGTGTCGTGACCGACCGCGGCAGATTGCGTTGGATGCCGTCAGCGGTGCGGAACCACAGTCCGTCCACGGTGGACAGGGGCCGCTTGTCGTCGAGTGCCCGTACCAATTCGCGGAACGTGAGGTCGCCCTCGCCGCGGACGATGAAGTCCACGCCGAGTGCAGGATGCGTCCACGCTTCAGGTGCGAGCGACGGATCGTAGCCACCGACGACGACCTTCGCGTCGGGGTTGATCGATTTGACCAGCGAGATGATCCGACGCGCGGTGCCGCGCTGGAAGGTCATCACTGACAGGCCAACGAGCTCGGGGTTCAGCTCGCGCATCAAGCGTGTCACCGTCGGCTGCACCGACGACTGCGCCAGGATCAGATCGGCGATCGCGACGTGGTGATGTGGATCGACGTTGCCGGCCAACGATGCCAACGCACCGTTCGGCATGCGCACGGCAAGCGTCGGCGTGTGCTCGAAGGAATCCGGCATCGAGAGCAACAGAATCTGCACCGAGCGATTATGCGCCCAGCGCACCGCCCAGCGTACGGCCGAGGGCATCGCCCAGGGCACGGCGCAGGGCATCGCCCAGGGCACGGCGCAGGGCACGATGACTTTTTCTGCTGCTGAGGTGTGCGTTTACTGCGTCTCGCCGCAGAACGGGCACTTCGCCGTTCTGGCTTGAAGCGGCTTGCGGCAGTGCCAGCAGAAGCTGGCTTGCGGCGTTTCACGCGCCTTCAGACGAGATTGGATCTCCGACACGCGGTCTTCCGCCGTCGCGACGCTGGCAGCGCGGCTCCGCCGCACCGGACGAACCGGCGTATCGCGAAACGCGAGGATGTCGTTGAGCACGTCCGCGGCCTTCTGATAGCGCGCGGTCGGATCGGGAGCCAGCGCCTTGAGGACGATGTCGTTGATCGCCTTTGGGATCTTCGGATTCTTTACGCGCGGCGCTGACAAGAGCTCGCCACGGGCGAGTCGTGCCAGGTCGGCTGGGGCAGGCGTATCGTACGGCAGCGACCCGGTCAGCATCTGATACATCGTGACGCCGATGGAGTAGACGTCGCTGGCGAAGACAGCCTTGCCGTGAAACTGTTCCGGCGCCATGTACGGCGGGCTGCCGATGACGGTCGTTCCGTGTGCAGCGATCTCCAGGATCCGTGACGTGCCGAAGTCGGTGACCTTCAGGATGCCGGACTCTGACACCAGCATGTTGCCCGGCCGCAGGTCGCGGTGCAGGATGCTGGCGCGGTGCGCATGATCGACCGCGTTCAGGATCTGACAGCTGAAATCGAGCGCGCGCGTCAATTCGAGCGCGCCGTCGCGCATGATGATGTGCTCGAGCGTCTCGCCCTGCACGTACTCCATCACGATGAAGAAGACGCCATCCTCTTTCTCCGCGGTGAGCACCGTGACGATGTTGGGGTGGCTCATCGAGGCGAGGAGCCGCGGCTCCTTGATCATCTCGTTGAAATCGAGGTTCTGCTTGTGTGGAACTTTGAGGGCGACTTTCTTGTCGATCCAGGTGTCTTCAGCGAGGTAGACCGTGCCGAAGCCACCGCTGCCTAGGGAAGACAGAATGCGGTACTTACCGATGACCTGACCGCGTAAGAACATTAAGGGTGAGGGCAGTATAGCAGTGGTTCACGCTTCCCGGTTCTCTGTTCTGAGTTCGTGTTCACGTTCGCGTTCGAGGTTCCCGGTTCGCGCGTCAATGCTCCGCCGCGCGCGAACCGGAACGTGAACACGAACCAAGCACCGATAACACAGAAGGGTGAACGACTCGCAACAGGTTCTATTCGCAGCGAAGCGCGATCATCGGGTCGATTGATGTCGCCCTTCGTGCAGGCAGGAAGCAGGCGACGAGAGCCACCACCCCCAGCACAGCAGGTGCGGCGACGAACGTGACTGGGTCCAGCGGTGTGATGCCAAAGAGCATTGCTTCGAGATAGCGGGTCAGCATCGCCGCAGCTGCGAGCCCGATGGCGAGTCCGGCCGACGTCGCGAGAATCGTCTGGCGAAGCGCGAGCCTCACGACGTCGCGGCGCTGTGCCCCGAGCGCCACGCGTATGCCGATCTCCGTTCGGCGTCTGAGGACCGTGGACGAGGCGATGCCAAAG
>JBKPRH010000082.1:0-9629 GCA_046765795.1 Acidobacteriota bacterium
CGCGTCAGCTCCTTCGCGTCGGTGCCATAGACCTGCAGCTGGATTTGCTTTTCACCGGGATTCCAGCCGACGCTCAACGACACGCTCACGCCGCTCAATTTGGTCAACGCCGCTCGGAGATCGGCGGTGACGAGCTGCTGATTGCGCACCCGTTCGTTCTTGGGGAGCAGCTTCACAAACACGATGCCCTCGTCCACGGCATCGCCCTGGCCGCCGACGGTCGCGTAGGTATAGGCGACTTCAGGACGTTGGCGCACGATGCGCGCAACCTCCTGAGCCTTGACACGCGTGTAGGCGAGGTTCGAACCGGCGGGAGTCTCGAGATCGATCTGGAACTCGGAGTTGTCCATGTCAGGCACCAACCCCGCGCCTATGATGCCCATCGCCGGCAGCGCCAAGGCCGCAACGAACGTCAGCATCGCCAGACCCACCATCGACACCCGGTGATCGAGCGCCCAGGCGATCACGCGCTTGTACCCTTCGGCACGGCGATCGAACCAGAGGTTGAAACGCCCCAGCAGCCGCGAGAAGAACGGACGCTCTTCCAGCCGCTTGTGTGGATCCGGCCAATACGCCGAGAGCATCGGGTCGAGCGAGAACGAGACGAACAACGAGACGAGCACCGACGACACGATGGTCAGCCCGAACGGCTTGAACCACTGGCCGGCAAGACCACCGAGGAACGCGATGGGCACAAATACCACCACGATCGACAGCGTGGTCGCGGTGACAGCCAGCCCGATTTCGTCGGTGCCTTCAAACGACGCACGTAAATGGCCCTTCCCCATCTCGACGTGCCGCACGATGTTCTCGCGCACCACAATCGCATCGTCGATGAGGATGCCGATGGCCAGCGACAGGCCGAGGAGCGACATCGTGTTCAGCGTGAAGCCGAACGCCCAGACCGCGACGAACGAGGCGAGGACGGAGACGGGCAGCGCAAGTCCAGTGATGACCGTCGAGCGCCATGAGTTGAGGAACAGGAATACGACGGCAACCGTCAGTGCCGCGCCCTCAATGAGCGCTTCCTCGACACCAAGCACCGAGTTCTCAACGCGAACACCGGAGTCCTGCACAATGCGCAGCGTGACTCCCGCCGGCAGCGTGCGTTGGATCTCGACGATCTGGCGCCGGACCTCATCGGCCACCGCCGTCGTACTGAAGCCGGTGGATTTCAGTATGTTGATGCCGACCGCTTCCTGGTCGTTGAAGCTGGCCGCCGATCGCGCCTCCTCGGTGGCGTCGCGCACATCGGCAAGATCGCCAAGTCGCACCACGCGGCCCTGAGACTGCGTGACAACGAGTTGCTTGAACTCGGCGGGCGACTCGAGCCGCCCTTTCAGCCGAATGGTCCGCTCCTCGACTTGCCCTTCGAGCCGCCCGACTGGCGAGGCCAGGTTCTGCGATTGCAACGCCACCACCAGCTGACCCACGCTCACGCCCGCCGCCTGGAGATCACGCGGACGAATCTCGACGACCAGCTCACGTTCGATGGCACCGGACAGATTCACCGATGCCACTCCGGCGAGGCCGCGAAGCTTGCGTGTGATACCCGGATCCACGATTCGCGTCAACTCGGCACCGGACAATCCCGGCGACGTCAACGCGAGCGAAAGGATCGGCCGATCCGCGGGATCGAACTGCGTGAGGATCGGTTCCTCCATCTCAGTCGGCAGGTCGTTGCGGATCTCCGAGATTTTGTCGCGAATCTCCTGCGTGGCCAGCCGTGGGTCTTTGGAGAAATCGAACTCGACGATGATGTTGGCGAAGCTGTCGAGCGAGTTCGAGCGCATGCGATCGATCCCGCTGATCCCGGAGATGGCCTCCTCGACCGGATCGATCACTTCTCGCTCGACGACGTCGGGCGATGCGCCCGGATACGGAATCGCGACGACAACGACCGGCGCGTCGATCTCGGGATACTCGTCGGTGTCGAGCATCATCATCGCGACGATGCCGAACACCACGAGCATCATCATCGCGACGATGGTCAGGACGGGGCGTTTGATGGCTGTATCGGAAATAAACATGGGTCGCCTACTTCGTCGTACTCACCTTCACGGGTGTACCCGGCGTAATACCCTGTGACGCGCCGCGCAGCAGCACATCGCCTTCGTTCAACCCAGACGCAACATTCACGACCTCGGAACGCGGATCGCGCAAGCCGAGCGTCACGTCGACGCGCTCGGTCTTTCCGTTGTTGACCCGAAGCACCCACGGCTTCGCGGGATCAGCGGTGTTGACCGCATTGCTGGGCACCACAATCCCGCTGGCTGACTGACTCACAACACGCCCCTCGGCGAAGAGCCCAGCCACGAGCTTGCCGCCGACGTTGGGGATCGCCACGTAAATCGGGACCTGCCGTGTCGCCGCATCCGCCTGCGGCGCGATGCGCTCGATGCGGCCCTGAAACTTCGTGTCGTATCCGCGCACGGTGAATTCGACGATCGCACCGGCGCGCAGCGCGCTCAAATCATCGGACGGCACCGACGCCTCGAGCTTCATGGACGAGGGATCGATGATGGTGAAGAGCTCAGTGCCGTTGCTGACGACGTCGCCGACGTTCACGCTGCGCTTCGACACAATGCCCTGGAAAGGCGAGCGGATGACCGTGTCGCCTAGCGCACGATCGGCGCTGGCGAGCTTGGCCTTCGCATCCGCGACCTGCGCTTCTGCGCTCGTCACGGTATTGTTCACGACGTCGAGGTCGCGGGCCGCGAGTGCGCCGGCGCTTACCAGCTTCTCGGTTCGCTCGGCTTCACGCCGCGCCACATTCAATTGGTTCTCCGCCGAGCGCACCGCAGAACTCGCCGACTGCTTGGCATCTTCGAGCGTGCGCGTCTCGATGCGTCCGAGGACCGCGCCTTTCTGAACCGGCTGCGCGGCGAGCACGGCGACTTCCACCATTGAGCCGCCAACTTCCGCGCGAATGGTCGCTTCCTTTTCCGCTTTCAGCTCGCCCGAAATGATCGGTCCCACGACAACGGTGCCCTTCGTCGCGGGCACGACGTTCTCGGATCCGACTTGCACGACTTCCGGAGCTGGCGCGGCGCTCTTCTCCGCTTCCGCTTTGCAGCCGGTCGTGATCAGGGACAGCACCGGTAGCGAAACGGCGAAGACGAGCGCCGCAGTTCTCGAGTGTGGAGTGTTGATCTGTGAGTCACGAACGAATGTCATTGCAACCCTACCTGTGGCTGCGCTCCCTGCGCGGACGCGTTTCGAATCTGACCGCCGTTTTGCGGTTGTGGTGATGCGGGCACCGATGGAGACTGCGGCTGCGTCACAGGCGGCGGCGCAGCATTGAATCCAGCCGGCGTCGACACCGGAAGATTCGGCAGCAGCGCCACACGGGCACGCGCGACTTGCAGATCGCGCGCGGCCACCGTCCGATTCGCTTCTGCCTGCTGGAGCGACAACCGCGCATCCGAGAGTTCAAGCTGTGTCGACACACCGTTGGTGAAGCGCACGTTGGCAATCTGATACGCGCGCTGCGCCTGTTGGACGGTGCCGGCGGTGGCTTCCCACGCGACGCGAGAGGCGATGAGTTCGGCCCACGCGGAGCGGGTATCGAGCGCTGCCAGTTCCTGAACTTGCTTCTGTTGCGATTTGGCCTGCGCCAACTCCGCGAGCGCCACCGCTTCGTCACCGCGCTGACGGCCTCCGGTCAGAATCGGCAGGGTCATGCTCGCGCCGATGGTCCAATTCGCTCGGTTGAACGTCGGCAGCAGGTTGTCGGGATACGCAATGCGGCCGTAGCTCGAATTCAACGAGGCGCTCGGCTTCTTCTGCGCCTCGACAAGCTTCAATGACGCTTCGCGCAGACGGACCGTCGTCGCCGCTTCGTCGACGGCGGTTCGTTCAGGTAACGACACGTTGGCCTCGAGGACCGCATTCGCCGCCTCCGCATCGCGGAGAGTCTTCTCAACGGTCACGACGCGTTCCGCGAATGCCGGCGGTGGCGGCAGCGCCTCGTCTGCGAGTCCGTCTGCCAACTCCAACGCGTAATCGGCCGGCAGTTCGAGGAGCTGTTTCAGACGGAGGAACGCGACCGCACGATTCGCGCGTTGACGGATAAGCACTGGCGATTGGTTGTCGCGCGAGACTCGCGCGCGCAGCACCTCGAACTCGGGCTGCGTGCCCGCATCGAACCCGGCCTGCGTCTGCTTGAGGGTCGCACCGGCTTGTTCGAGCGTGGCCGCGGCAATGGTGACCAGTCGATCGCTGAGCACCGCGTCGTAGTACGCCTGCGCGACTTCGAACAACAGCTGGCCACGGGCCGTCGTCAGCGCATGACCCGCCGACTCGTGGCCGAGCGCAGCCACCTCTTTCTGCGCCCCATTGCGGCCACCTGAATACAGGTTTTGCGAGAACGTCAGGCCAACGCGGAACGTGTTCTTACGGCCAAACGGCAGATCGTTGGCCCCGCCGTCGTTGTTGTTCGATCCCTCGCCGAAGAATCCGCTGCCGACGGCACCGCAATCGATAGCCCGTTCGATCTCGGCGACACGGGCATCGATCGTGGCCGCCGGGTTCAGCGTGAACGGCGGGCAATTCGCCCCTGGGCCGAAGTCGAACACGCCCTCGAACTCGGATGCGAGCGCGCGGTCGTAGCTGGCCGACAGAGAGAGCTGTGGCAAGTCACTGCTACGGGCGCGAATCTGCTCACCTTCGGCGCGCCTGATCCCGGCCTGTGCGATCGCGACCGTTTCGCTTTTGGGCTCGGCAAGCGCCAGCACCTGTTCGAGCGTCAATGGTCCGGGGGGCACAGCCGGCGTCTGCGCGTAGGCCGCCACGCTCGTGATGGCGAGCAGACACACCAGTCCCCCGGCCCGCAGAAACATCCCTCGTCTATTCGGCATTGCTGGTTCAGTCCTCTGTGAACTCTCGTGTGCAGACTGTTGAGACGCCGTGGCCCGCACAAAGGCCCCGGCGCTGAAGCGGTTCATTCCCGCAAATCCTGAGATTCCCGCGCGGCCGGGCGTGCGGCAGCTCCGCGCCGCCGCCGCGGCCGGCGAACCGGCGCCGCCGACTCCAGCGGTGGCTGCGTCTGTAACCAGACGACGTGCTCGGCCGCTAATGTGACAGCGCGCGAGAGGTAATCGACGATCACCGCCAACTGACGATCGCCGTATTCCTCATTCAATCGGGCAACGGCGGCCGCCAGAGGCTGATACAGGGCCTCGATCTGACGGAGCCGTTCGGGCAGTGCTTCGACCAGGACGCTGCGACGATCCTCCGTATTTCGGAGACGTCGGGCGAAGCCTGCCCGTTCAAGCCTGTCGATGACGGCGGTGGTCGCCCCGGTCGTCAGACCGGTATGTGCCGCCAGCTTCCCTGCCGTCGTCGGGCCACCCAGGCCGAGCAGGTCGAGACACTCGAGGTCGGTGCCGTTCGCGCCGACCAGCTTTGCCACGGTGTCGTTCAGCAGCACCGATTGCGCGCTGACCTTCCTGAGGGTCTCGTCCAGCGCCTTCAATAACTCGTCGCGGGCGGGTGGGGATTTGGCCATAGAATTCTCAAACTGCAAGTATCTCAAATATCAAGATACTTGTCACAAGAGGGGTCTATGGCGTAAGGCGTCGGGCGATATTCGCGAGTAATTGGTCGGCGGGGCCGTGAATGGCCAGATCGACTTCGATGGACGCCGGTGTGATTTCGAGGTTGAGCTCGGCCGTGAATGCACCGCGACGCTTCGCCTCGTGGACAAGTCCTGCCGCCGGATAGACGAGGGCCGATGTGCCCACCGTCAGGAATACATCGCAATCACACGCCGTCGCCGCGGCCTCGAGCTCTCGGGTCGGCAGCGATTCGCCGAACCAGACAACGCCGGGGCGCGCCAGCCCGCCGCAGGCCGGACATGAGGGCGGCAGCGTTTGCAGGGGAACCGATTCGTCACGCCATGTCGACGCGCCGCATGCCTGCCAACATGAAAGCTCCCATAGCGACCCATGGACGCGAAGCAGGTTCTCGGTGCCAGCCTGCACATGCAGGTCATCCACGTTTTGCGTGATGACCGTGCAGCGCTCGAACGCCCTCGACCAGCGTGCGATGACCTCGTGCGCGGGATTGGGCCGGCACGCCGCGATGAGTTCCCGCCGCCACGCGTACCACTCCCAGACGAGGCTGGGATCCCGGCTGAAGGCACCGGGTGTCGCAAGGTCCTCGGCCCGGAACTGCCGCCAGAGTCCACCGTTGCCGCGGAACGTGGGCACCCCGCTCGCCGCGGACACCCCGGCGCCGGTGAGGATCGTCACGCGTGCCGCGCGCGACAGCCGATGGGCAAGCGCGTCGAGCTTCTCATCGCTCACGAATCAAGGATGGCACGTTCATTAACTCAAACGTCTCTGAAAATCCCTGTGATCTCCGGATCAAATTGCCGTCAATCGGCTGGACTTGGCTCAAATGTTTCGCCTACGATCGCGGGTCATGAATACACGACGAAGTCTCATGGGGATCGCGCTCGCAGCGTTCGCCGCGGCCGTGATCTCGGTTGGCGTGCACGGACAAGCGCAGACACCGACCGGCATCATCACCGGCGTCGTCCAGGGAGCGTCAGGGCCAGAGGCCGGCGTGTGGGTCATCGCCGAGACCAAGGACCTCCCGACGAACTTCATCAAGATTGTTGTCACCAACGATCAGGGCCGCTTCCTCCTTCCCGAGCTGCCGAGCGCGAGCTACAGCGTCTGGGTGCGCGGCTATGGTCTTGTCGATTCGAAGCCGCAGGTCCTCAAGCCGGGCCCGACGCAGGTCACACTGCGTGTGACCCCTGCGAAGACACCGCAGGAAGCGGCGCAGGTGTATCCGGGCAACTACTGGCTCTCGATGCTGGAACCACCGGCGGCTTCAGAGTTCCCCGGCACCGGTCCGCAGGGCAACGGCCTCGGCACCGGCATGCTGACGCAGAACCACTGGATCAATTCACTCAAGTCGGACTGCAACTTCTGTCACCAGTTGGGCAACAAGCTGACGCGCAGCGTGGATCACGTGCTGAAGGCAAAGCCCGAACTGAAGACGCATGCAGAGGCGTGGGAGTGGAGACTCGGCACGGGCGTTCGCGGCACGTCGATGTACGGCGTGCTTGGCAGCCAGGGTCAGACGCGGTCGCTGAAGGTGTACGCCGATTGGACCGAGCGCATCGCCAAGGGTGAAGTACCACCCGCACCGTCACGGCCGACGGGCATCGAACGGAATCTCGTGCTCACGCTGTGGGACGTCGGCGACGACCACTCGTTCATGCACGACCTCGTGTCCACCGATAAGAACCGGCCGACGGTCAACCCGAACGGCCCGATCTACGCCGTCTCCGCCGGACACGGATCGCTCGTCGTTCTTGATCCAAAGACGAACTCCGCCGACGAACTTGAAATCCCGACGCGCGCAGCGCGGGCCGACGTGCCGTCGCGCTTCCCGAAGCCGAATCGTCCGTCACTGTGGTGGGGCGACACGCATCTCTGGGCGAACCCACCATACAACCCGGCCGATCCGCACAACCCGATGCTCGATAGCAAAGGCCGTGTGTGGATGACGTCGAAGATTCGACCCAACGCCGATCCGAGCTGGTGCAACGATCCCTCGAACAAGTACGCGGCGTGGTTCCCGCTGCGCAACAGCGGTCGTCAGGCATCGTTCTTCGATCCGAAGACGAAGCAGTTCGTGCTCATCGACACGTGCTACTCGACGCATCACTTGCAGTTCGATAACGACGCGAACGAGACCGTCTACTTCAACGAGCTGAGCGGACCCATCGTTGGCTGGATCGATACGAAGGTCTACGACGAGACCAAGGACGAGCAGAAAGCGGTCGGCTGGTGCGGACAGGTTGTCGATACCAACGGCGACGGCAAGATCACGGCTCCACCATGGAATCAGATCACGGGCCGCGGTGACTCGCTGCTCTATGCCGGCGATACGCAGGGGGGCGGTGGCACGGCCGGTGGACGAGCGGCGGGTGGAGGCGGACGCGCGCAGGCCGGCGGACCTGATCCCAAGCTCGATACACTCGTGAGCTTCAGCCTGTATGGCGTGATCCCCAGCCCGGTGGACGACTCAGTCTGGGGCGTCTCCGAGCGCTATCCTGGCTATCTCGTTCGAATGGATCGCGGCAAGAATCCGCCACAGTCGTGCGTGACCGAGATCTACAAGGTGCCCGAGCCGGGCTTCGATCCGCGCGGCGTGGACATCGACACCAACGGCGTCGTCTGGACCGCGCTTGCCGCAAGCAGCCACCTCGCCAGCTTCGATCGCCGCAAGTGCAAGGCGATCACCGGCCCGCGCAAGGTTGACGGCAGCGAGTGCACCGAAGGGTGGACGCTGTATCAGACGACCGGACCGAAGCTGAAAGGCACGAACATTCCGGCCGACTTCCACTATTACAACTGGGTGGATCAATTCAACGTCTTAGGACTCGGCGCGAACAAACCTATAGCCAACGGATCGAACTCCGACTCATTACTGGTGCTCGATCCGCAGACACGGCAGTGGACCACGCTGCGTGTGCCGTATCCGCTTGGCTTCTACTCGCGAGGTCTCGACGGTCGCATCGACAATCCGAACGGCGGCTGGAAGGGTCGCGCGCTGTATGCCAACTACGGCACGCACTTCGTGTGGCATATCGAAGGCGGCAAAGGAACGAGAGGGAAGGTCGTGAAGTTCCAGCTCCGACCCGATCCTCTGGCCAACTAAATGTTGAACGCAATCCTGGCGTTGCTGCTGTTGCTCCAGGCAACAGCAGCACGTCCGGGCGTCGTCACCGGGCAACTGCAGACCAAGGACGGCAAGCCGGCCGCCGCGATTCGCATCAGTGCAGTGCCGGCCCCGGCGCCCAACATACGGCCGTCTGACGGCCAGAACTATTACGCGACCGACTTCAACCTGCCGGCAAGTACGGCGTTAACCGACGCGCAGGGACGGTATCGGCTCGCGAATCTCGCGCCCGGCCGTTACTTCATCGTCGCGAGCATGTTCGGATACCCGACGTTTTATCCGGCGACGACGAACGCTGATGGCGCAACCGTCGTCACCGTTGGCGCCGCTGCGCCGGTAGACGGGATTAACTTCACTGTGCTGCTGCCGCCGGGGGGAAATGTCAGCGGCCGCGTCAGCACACCGCCTGCGGCCAACTCACAGGAAAAAGCGATCCTTTCGGGTATCGCGCTCGGTGAGTTGCTCGAGACTCCGGTCGCACAAGACGGCTCGTTCACATTCGGCCATCTTCCGAAAGGCTCATATCTCTTGAGCCTCTTCCCGACACCGCCGGGTATGCCATCGCATCCATTTCAGGTTGATGAGACCGGCGCGCGCATCGATCTCGTGCGGCCGACATTGCGGACCGTATCGGGTCGCCTCGCTGGGCCACCTGGTGTGCTGCATCGTGTGCTGATCGGCTTTTCAACCGACCGAAGCTATGTGACCGCGACATCCAACGCAGATGGCTCGTTCACCGCACAAGTGCAGCCCGCACGGCACCGGATTGAACTGGGTGGCTTACCGCCCGGCTATACGCTGGCCTCCGCGCGTCTGGGCAACGAGGATGTGTCGCGAGGCGTTCCGGTTGGCGGGGAGAACGTCTCAGGGCTCGTCATCACGATCGCGCCGCCCCCAGCGGCCAAGTAGAGGCGGGTCTTTAGACT
>JBKPRH010000083.1:0-5366 GCA_046765795.1 Acidobacteriota bacterium
GTCTCTGCATCATCGAACCCGCCGTGACCTGCAACCACTGCGGCTACTGCAAATCAGTCGGCCATTAGGGTGTCGAAACCAAGCGTCCTCGTCACGCGACGAATTCCCTCGTCCGTGCTCACCCGACTCGAAGAAGCCGCCGACATCGAGCTTTACAGCCGCGGCGATCTGCCGCATGAAGAGCTGATCGCCCGCATTCCCGGCAAGCAGGCACTGCTCTCGGTGGTGACCGATTCGATCGATCGCGCGGTGCTCGAGGCGGGGCGCGATCTGAAAATCGTGTCCACGATTGCCGTCGGCTACAACAACATCGACATCGCTGCCGCACGTGAACGCGACGTCATCGTCACCAATACGCCGGACGTCCTCACCGAATCGACTGCCGATCTCACCTGGTCACTCATCCTCGGCATCATGCGCCGCATCGTCGAAGGCGATCGTCTCGTGCGCCGCGGGCAGTGGAAGGGATTCGCGCTCGACTTCATGCTCGGCTCGGATCTGCGCGGCAAGCAGCTTGGCATCATCGGATTCGGCCGCATCGGTCAGGCAGTCGCGGCGCGTGCGCCGGCATTCGGCATGCGCGTCGCCTACTCCGGACGAGAACCAAAGTCCGGCGCGAGCGGCGAGTTCATGCCGCTCGATCGTCTGCTGTCCACGTCGGATGTCGTGTCTTTACACTGTCCGCTCACGCCGGACACGAAGCATCTCATCAACCAGACGACGCTGGCGCGGATGAAGCGAAGCGCGTATCTGATCAGCGCTGCGCGCGGGCCGGTAGTCGACGAAGCCGCGTTAGTGTGGGCGCTCGAGAATCGACTGATTGCGGGAGCGGCGCTCGATGTCTACGAGAAGGAGCCCGAGATTCACAAAGGGCTGCTCGGCTTCGAGAACGTCGTGCTGTCGCCGCACCTTGGAAGCTCGGCGATCGAAACGCGCACGACGATGATTCAGCTCGCCGCGCAGAACATCATCGCAGTCCTGTCGGGCCAGCCACCACTCACGCCAATCGCGTAGCCTTTGACCTTTGCCTTTTGCCCTTTGACCTTCGTTCACTCGGGATCCCGGTGAACGGTGTCCATGGAGAACGCCGGCAGGCACACGGCGATGTATTCGGCGCCTCCCTCTGGCGTGCTGTAGCGAACCCACTCCCCTGGCGATGTGACGATGGCCTGCCCAGCGCTGACGTCGATCACGCCGTTCTGGTGCTCGACGCGCACCGTGCCCTTCAGCACAACCGTGATCTCCTCGAATTGCGGCCGCTGTCCGGGTTCCTTCCATCCGGGCGGCGAGACCATCCGAGCGACGCTGACAGCGGAATGTCCGGAGTTGACGCGGCCGGTGTACTCCTCGATCCGTTTCGGGGGCGTGCCAGCAGCTTGAACAATCGTTGGGCTTTCAATGAGTCGGGGCATGTCAGTTATCGAATCTTGACGACAGGATCGCGTCGTGGTGGCGGCACGTACGCGGTGATGAGGCTCTCATGCCCGCCCGGGCCGACGGCGGCGACGCCGAACACGTAGTTATCGATCGAGAGTTTCGGCAGCACGAACTCGGTCACGTTGTCCACGACCTTCGCATCTGTGTCCACGACCTTCGTCAGCTGCCAGTCAGCGGCCCAGGCCTCCCGCCAGTAGATGCGGTACGCTGCCGCGCCCGGCGATATGTTCCATCGCAGATTCGCGTCGTAGCCCGAGGGCTGCCTGCCGATCATCATCTGGCCACGCTTCTTGGTCACCACAGGAGTGGGAGGTGCCAGCGCCAGCGTCGCGACGGCTGCTGCGTTCACGCGCGCGTTTTGTGCGAGATACCGGACATCGACGCCGTCAACCGTGTCCTTGGCGGCGTGCTGTCTGGAGAAGTCCTCTTTTGATTCCCGAAACGCCACGGCCGGAAAGCCGTACTGCGTGAACGCCGTATGGTCGCTGCCGCGGGCGAATCGGTCCTGTCTCGCCATCAGGCGCACTTTGTGCGACGGCACATACACGGCGGCTGCTCGCGCGATGTAGCGCGCGAGTGAACGCGACATCGAATCCTCCGGGCCTTCCGAATACACGCGGACGGATTCGGTATCGGTCGTGCCGTCGCCGCCGCGTGTATTGCCCACGATATCGCTGTTGAAGTTGGCCTCGACCGGCACCTTGTCCTTGAACAGCTCCATCGCATGGGCCCGTGCGCCGATGAGGCCTTGCTCCTCGCCGGCCCACAAGACGAAGGCCAGCGTGGCATCGAATTCGATACCGCTCTCCGCGAATACGCGCGCCAGCTCCATCGTCAGGGCTGTGCCGCTGCCGTTGTCGTTGGCGCCCGGAGCATCCGCGTTGTAGTCCTGGTCGCGGCGCAGTTGCGGATCCGGTCGCGGAGTGTTCGATGGGGCTCGTGTGTTGGCGCTGATCTGGCCTTCTTCGCCGATATTGACTGAGTCGTAGTGCGCGGTGACGTAGATGCGTCGGAGGCTTTTGCCGGGCAGCAATGCCACGACGTTCCGGATATCGACGTTCCGAGTAATGCGGCCCTGCCGGGCAAGTTTATGCGTGTCGAAAGTGACCTGCAGCCGCGGGCTCGATTTCGTCAGCTCGTCAAAGATCCACTGGCGAGCCGCGCCGATACCGCGAGTCGGCGAATCGGTATCCGAGAGTGTGTGGCGAGTCCCGAAGCCGGCCAGCTTCTGCACCATCGCGGAAAGTCGCTCTTCCGAAATGCTGGCCACGAGCTTCTGGATGCGCGGATCCGCCTGCGGCGGCGTGATCTCCTGGGCGATCGACACGCCAGGGTGCGCGAGCAGTGCGACGAGCATCACCGTCGGGAGCCTATGCATCTTTTGCTGAATGCTAGCATCACTGAAGGCGTCCGCCTGCCACCTACGCACTGGCGCGCTTCGGTGCCCAGGAAAGGCGGACATTACACATGCGGGATACCCAGCACGTCGAGCGCGTGATGCGCACGCTTGGTCGCGCGATTACCGGGATGGACCTGCCGGCGGTCGAGAAGATTTCCGAGTCGCAGGCCGAGGATCCGTTCCAGATCCTGATTGCCACGCTGCTGTCTGCGCGAACCCAGGATGCGACGACGCACGCCGCGTCGACGAGGCTGTTCAAACGTGCGCGCACGCCGCGCACGATGGCGCGCCTCGATGTGAAAGAGATCGAGACGCTGATCTACCCGGTCAGCTTCTATCGCAACAAGGCGCGGCACGTGAAAGCCTGTTGCGAGATGCTCGTCGAGCGCTACCGTGGCCGCGTTCCATCAACGATGGACGACCTCGTGACGCTGCCGGGCGTCGGTCGCAAGACGGCGAACCTGGTGCTGATTCTCGGGTTCAAGAGCGGCCAGAACATCTGCGTGGACACACACGTGCATCGCATCTCGAATCGTCTCGGCTGGGTGAAGACACGAGAGCCGGAAGAGACCGAGCAGGCGCTGTATCGATCGACGGAGTCGCGGTGGTGGCCATTGCTCAATCTGTATCTCGTCACGTGGGGACAGAACGTCTGCCGGCCGGTCTATCCACGGTGCGGGGATTGCGCCATCGCACCTGATTGTCGAAAAATTGGCGTGCCGAGGAGGTCGCGATGAGAGCCGTAACGTGTGCGTTGGTGATGACGATGGCGGTGGCAGCCCAGTTCGGAGCAGCAGCTCAAACGGGTACCAGCAAGCCCGCTCAGTCAGGCGCGAAGCCCGCGGCGCCAGCCGCCGCTCCCACGCGGTCCCCCGGTGGCGGACCGGTAGTGGTGTTCGACACCTCCAAAGGCACCTTCGAGGTCGAGACGTTTCCGAACGAAGCCCCCAAGACCGTCGCGCTCGTGCTCGACCTCGTGAAGCGCAACTACTACAACGGTCTGCGAGTGCATCGCCACGAACCAGGCATGCTCGTGCAGTGGGGAGATCCTCAGACGCGCGACATGACGAAGAAAGCCGACTGGGGAACGCGAGGCAGCGGAAAGCCGGTTGGCGTGTCTGAAGTGAGTCCGAAGCGGCCACACCGCATCGGCGCCGTTGGCGCGGCGTGGGCAGGTGACCCGCGGTCGTTCGACGGCCAGATCTATGTCGTCACATCCGCGCAGCCGCAATTGAATTCGCGCTACACCGTGTGGGGTCAGGTGATATCGGGGATGGATGTCGTCGAGAAGCTGCGCGTCACCGACGTGATCAAACGGGCAACCGTGAAGCAGAGCGCGACGAAGTAGCGGCGACCTTCAGGTGGCCTTTCGTCACCAGGTCCTCGATATCGGGATAACGCTCGATCAGTTCCGGCGGGTATTCGCCTTCAATCGGTTCGCCGAGCTGCGCCTTCAACATCACGGCGTTTACGACCGACTTCGCCGCGAAGTGATTGTTCGTATAGAGATACGACTTCCGCACCAGCGCCTTCGCGGCCCCGGCGATGTCGGCAAACTCCTGCAGCTCTTTGCCTGAGTAGAGATAGTTGTAGCGGTCTTCGCTGGCGTCATGACGCCACCACTGCTTGGCATTCCGCCCGTGCAGACGCATGTAATAGAAGGTCTTCACGTTGGGCAGATAGTTCTGCCGAATTGAGAACTGAAACTTCGGCTCATCGATCTGCACCCATGCCGCGCCGAACGCATTCAACATCGCGAGCGTGTCACCGACCGCATCGCTCCAGCTCTTGTGGCGAAGCTCGACGGCCATCGGATAGTCGTCGAAGACATGCAGCAGCTGCGCGAGATACTCGCGCGATTCCGGAGCGTCTTTGAAGCTGGGCGGAAACTGCGCGAGCACTGCGCCGATGCGGCCTGATTCGGCGAGCGGGTCGATGCCGGCCCGGAACTCGTCGATGTCCGCCTGCGTCACCTGCGCGAGCAGGTCGAGCAACGCCCCCTCAGAGCCGGGCGCTCGCTTGAGTGCCGCCTCACGAAACATCTTCGGGTGCGTGAACTTCTGATACAGCTTCAGTGAGAACTCGAAATCTGACGGCGTGCGTTCGGCCCAGCCCCGCGTGACGTCAGCGCGCGGCTGGCCGTAGAACGTGGAGTTCACCTCGACGGTGTTGAAGTGTTCGGCATAGAAGCGCAGTTCGTCGAACCCGGCGGTCCCGGCGCGTTTGGAGCGGGTCGCGGGGTAGAAGAGGCCGTTCCACTTGCCCTTGCCAGTGGGGTAGTTCCAGCCCGACGTTCCGATGCGCAAGCCCACGTTAGTACAATAACCATTTGGCAGGTCCGGCTAAAGCGGGACACGACCCATGCTGACGATCAACGAGATCTTTCATTCGGTGCAGGGCGAGTCCACATACGCCGGACGGCCGTGTGTGTTCGTGCGCCTGACCGCATGCGATCTGCGGTGCAGCTGGTGCGATACGCCGTATGCCTTTTACGAGGGCAGCAAGCGCTCCCTGGACGATGTCATCGGTG
>JBKPRH010000084.1:0-11907 GCA_046765795.1 Acidobacteriota bacterium
CCAGCAAGGAAGAGAAGAAGGAAGACAAGAAGCTTATCGAGGCCGATATCATCAAGCCGCAGGCGGCTCCTGTCGTGGCTGAGTTCTCGCCGCCCAAATCTCGCCGGCTCGCTTGAGAGCTGCCTCGACGTGCGGGAGGATATTTTCTTCCCCGACATGTCGATGGAACTCGGCCTCGTCCATCAACTGCGCCGGCTGCGGTGGTGCTCCACACAGCAGCAGCGAGCGTCCCGACGCGTGCAGCGAGTCGGCCAGATCCTGAATCGCGCGTAAGCCCGTCGCATCGATCGCCGTCATGTTCCGGAGACGCAGGACGACGATCGGCGCGATGTCGGTTGCGTGCGCCACAGCGGCCAGCTTGTCCGTGGACCCGAATAGAAACGGCCCATGAATGCGGAAGATGGTGACGTAGTCCGGGATGTCCCTGTCCTGCAGCGCGTGCACGCGGCCACGGCGAATGTAGTCCGATGTGACACGCGACACGGTGGTGGTCGCTGACACACGGCGGATGAATAGCAACGCGGCGATGATCATGCCGGCTTCAACGGCGACTGTGAGATCCGCGAACACCGTCAGCGCAAACGTCCACACCCAGACGATCCGATCCGTCCACCCCTGCTTCCAGAGCTCGGGAATCTCCCGCCACTCGCCCATGTTGTAGGCAACGACCAGCAGAATCGCGGCGAGCACCGCCATCGGCACGGATGCGGCAAGCGGCGCGGCAAACAGCAGGATCATAAGCAGCGTGAGCGCGTGAATGATCCCCGCAATCGGCGTCTTCGCGCCGGAGCGGACGTTGGTGGCCGTTCGCGCGATCGCGCCGGTCGCCGGCAGGCCGCCGACGAGCGGGGACACGATGTTAGCCACACCTTGCGCGAACAACTCGACGTTCGAGTTATGACGCGTCTTGCTCATCCGATCCGCGACCACAGCCGACAGCAACGACTCAATCGCGCCAAGCATGGCGATCGTCAGCGTCGGTGAGAGCAGCGTCAGGACGAGGTCGGCGCGGAACCTGGGCATGTGAATCTGGGGCAGGCCGGCCGGAATGCCGCCGAAGCGGATGCCGATCGTTTCGAGCGGCAGACCCGCCGCCGCGACGACGATCGTGCCGCAGACCAGCGCCACGATGTAGCCAGGCACTCGCGGCACGAGCCGATTCCACACGATGATGAGCGCCAGGACGCCCGCCGCCACCAGCGTGGTCGGCAGCGACGCGGTATCGGCGTGCATCGTCAGCTCGGCCATCCTCGGGACCAGCTCCCCGGGCACGGGGCCCTGCAGCGTAATCCCGAAGAAGTCCTTGATCTGCGTGCTGGCGATGACGAGCGCAATGCCATTGGTGAAACCAATCACCACCGGGCGCGGAATGAAGCGAACCGCGGTGCCCGATCCAGTCACGCCCATGATGACGAGGACGACGCCCGCCATCATCGTGCACATGAACAGGCCGTCGACACCGTACTTGGCGATGATCCCCGACACCACGACGACGAACGCACCGGTTGGCCCGCCGATCTGCACGTACGAGCCACCGAGCGCGGAGATGATGAATCCGGTAACGACGGCGCAGTAGATGCCCGCCTGCGGCGACATGCCTGACGAGATGGCGAATGCCATCGCCAGAGGCAACGCCACCAGACCGACGGTGACGCCGGCGATCAGATCCGAGACGAACAGTTGTGGCGTGTAGTGACGAAGCGCGAGGACCGACGCGGGAAGAAACCGGCGCGAGCCGGAGCGTGTATGGGGCAATGCGCTGCTACAGGTTTCGCCCTATTGTACCAGCCGCTTCGTCATCGTGGACTCAGTAACCGCACAGGCCACCAGGGACGACGGAAATAGTTCGCGGTCCCGTGGTGCTGGTATTCCCCTGCCGATCCCGCACTTGCAACGCGACCCCCATCGGCACGGTGCCCTCCGAGGAGAGAGAGCCGCCCGCAAGGAAACTACACGTGGTCGCCGGAGTAAATACGGGCGCCCCTTCGGGCTGATTAATCGTTAGTTCATTGCTCCCCATCGTCAACGTCCAGCGGTAGGTCACAAATCCAGTCGATCGAGAGGCGTCGAACACGCAATCAACCGCTCCGGTTGCGTCGGTAATGACACAGACGTCATCGCCGCGAGATGGCGACACGACTCTGAAACTTGCGCTGACCCCGGGGGGCGTCACGACCAGGTCGGCCCTCGCAGCGACGCCCAGATATTTGGCCTCGATCACGACCGTCGTCGGGGTCCTGACTGTGGAGGTTTCGATGGTGAAGGTGGCTGTCGTTGCGCCGGCAGCAATCGAGACATTCGCCGGGACTTTGGCAACGTCGGGGTTGTTGGTCTCGAGAGTGATGACCGCATTGCCAGTGGGCGCAGCGGCAGTCAGTTTCACGGTTGCGGTCGGCTGAGACTGACTCGGCACCGTCGATGGATTGAGGGTGATCGACTCGAGAGCGGCCGGGGTCGGCGGAGGCGTCGGTGCCGGAGTCGGGGTTGGAGCCGGTGTCGGCGCAGGCGGCGTCGGCGTCGGAGTTGGCGTGGTCGTCGGCTCGTCACCGCACCCGGAAATCGCGATCAGAGCGGCAGCCAGGAGACAGACACTTGGACGCAGGCGGCGAATCACGCGACCCTCCAGCACATCATTTGGGAGCGCAACTCTACAGGGTGCCGAAGCCGGAATCAATCACGATCGTGCGGCTGCCCTAATTCTTGTGAAAGGGCCACAGCCAGGCCGCGCCGCGGACACCGCTCGAATCACCGTGTGCGGCAGGGACCAGACGCGTGCGAGGTTGTACATCCGCGACGCCAGCCGCGAACACGAACTCACCCCATAGCCGCGTGACGTTCGCGTAAAGCCGGCCGATGTTCGACAACCCGCCGCCCAGCACGATCACATCGGGGTCGACGATGTTGATGATCGCGGCAAGGGCCCTGGCCATGCGGTGCTCGTAGCACGCCATTGACTCGTTGGCGGCGGCATCGCCGGATGCGGCCAGCGCGGCGATCTCGATCGCCGGCACGCGGTGTCCGGAACGTCGCTCGTGATCGCGGGTCAGACCCGGTCCGGAGAGAAAGGTTTCGATGCACCCGTGCTTGCCGCAATAGCACGGCGGTCCCGGAGTCTCGTCGCCGCTCGCCCACGGCAA
Organism: Acidobacteriota bacterium; assembly: GCA_046765795.1. Lineage (GTDB taxonomy): Bacteria > Acidobacteriota > Vicinamibacteria > Vicinamibacterales > UBA2999 > Gp6-AA40. The sequence goes on from JBKPRH010000084.1 coordinate 3,138, forward strand.
CGGATTGTGTCCCCACTCCCCCGCGATGCCGTTCGGTCCGGTCAGGACGCGCCCGCCGACGGTGATGCCCGCTCCAGTGCCAGTGCCGACGATCACCCCGAACACGACATCTGCGCCAGCTGCCGCGCCGTCGGTGGCTTCCGACACCGCAAGGCAATTGGCGTCATTGGCAATGCGCACGTCGCGGCCCAGCGCGCGTTCGAGATCGGTTTTGAGCGGCCGGCCGAGCAGCCACGTCGAGTTCGCGTTCTTGACGAGACCAGTGTCCGGAGCAAGCGTGCCGGGAATACCGACACCGACGGTGCCGCGGCTGCCTGCTGTGCGCTCAAGGTCCGCCATGACGGAAGCGATTGCGTCGATCGTTGCCGCATAGTCGTCACGCGGCGTATCGACGCGCTTGCGCGCCACTTCTCGACTCTCGTCCAGCGCGATCCCTTCGATCTTCGTTCCACCCAGATCGATTCCGATTCGCATGGGGGAGTTGTAGCAGGAATCAGGTATCGGGAATCAGGAATCAGGACCGGTAGCGTCGCTTTGTTTAGGAAATGGCGGCCGGCACGCATCGTGCGCTACAGCGACGTGTGAGTGAGATTGAATCGTACCGAGATCTGTTCGTCTGGCAGAAGTCGATGGACCTCGCGGTGCGTTGCTATCGAGCGGCGCAGGCGCTCCCAAAGTCCGAGCAATCGGTGCTTGGGTTGAGGCCCTCCTGAGGCCTCAATCCTGACGCCTTCTTCCTGGCTCATCCCTGATTCCTGATTCCCGATCCCTGATTCCTAGTAGAAATCATGGGCATCGATGGACGCTCCTCCATCGATGCCTTCCACTTTCTCAGCTCGCACCGACAGCACGCCGTCCTGGTGTTGCAGCACGCCATCCACGATGAGGAACGGCTTGCGGACGACGACCATTCGTTCGCGATCGAAGAGATCGGGACGGATGATGATGTTCGAGATGCCGGTCTCGTCCTCGAGCGTGAGGAACACGAATCCTTTCGCAGTTCCTGGACGCTGGCGAGTGATGACCATGCCGGCAACGCGCACACGGCGGCCGTTGCGCGCGTTGGGCAGATCGGACGCACGCATCACGCCGCGCAGTGACAGATCACCGCGGTGCAGCGCCATCGGATGCGGACCGATGGTCAGGCCCATGCCCGCGTAATCCGCCTGCAAGCGCTCGCCCGAATCCATGGCTCGCAGTGGTGAGCTGGTTCGTGGTTCGTGGTTCGTGGTTGGTGGTTGGGAGTTGGGAGTTGGGAGTGGTTGGGCGTTGGGCGTTGGAAGTTGGGAGTTATCAGCGCCCGCGAACATCTCGCCAGCGGGGCGCACCGCACGCTCGACCTGCCACAGCGCGCTGCGGCGTTCGTTGGTGAACGCGTTGAGCGCGCCGATGTCGGCGAGCGTGGTCAGCTCGTCGCGACGAAGACCGGTGCGCTGCACGACGTCCTCGATCGATCGGAAGCGGCCAGCCGGCCGCAGCTGCACCGTCCAGTCGTGCGAGCAGATGTTGCAGAAATACGTGCGCGCTTCTCGCGTGTCCTTGACGACTTCAATCATCGATTCATCGTCGGCCCCGCATTTTGTGCAGAGCAACGGTGGCGTCAGCATCTTCGTGCGATCGAATGCAGCCATGGCCTGACCCACGTCCTTTCGCAAGCCGTTCACGTACATGAGACCGAGCCGAATCGCGCCGTCGTCCTCGACGCGGCACAGCCAGTCCGACTGCTGCACGTCGATCGGATGGAAACGGACGCCGCGGCGTTGCGCGTCCTTGACGAGCGTCGCCGGGTGGTAGAACCCCATTGGCTGGTTGTTGAGGAGCGCGGTGTAGAACGCCGCAGGGTAATGCACCTTCAGATATGCGCTCGCATACGCGAGCAGCGCGAAGCTCGCCGCGTGCGACTCTGGAAACCCATACAGCGCGAATGAGGTGATCGAGTTGATGATGCGTTCGGCGGTCGCACCGGTGATGCCGTTCTTCGCCATCCCCTCGCGCAACTGCACGCCGATCTGCTTCATGCGCTTCTCCGAGCGCTTGAAGCCCATCGCGCGGCGCAGTTCCTCAGCCTGTCCGCCGGTGAACCCCGCCGCGACCATCGCCATCCGCAGCAACTGTTCCTGAAAGAGCGGCACGCCCAGCGTGCGCGCCAACACCGGCTCGAGACAGGAATGCAGCGGAATCACCGGCTCGCGCCCGGCGCGGCGATTGAGATACGGATGGACCATGTCGCCGACGATCGGCCCGGGGCGAATGATCGCCACTTCGACGACGAGGTCGTAGAAGTGCGTCGGCTTCAGTCGCGGCAGCGTCGCCATCTGCGCGCGCGACTCGACCTGGAACACACCAATCGTGTCTGCCTTCTGAAGTAACTCGTAAACGGCCGGATCATCCGGAGGCAAATGAGCAAGATCGAATCTGTCGTCTGCGCCCTGATCCCTCAACCCTTGCCCAGCCCTGATTCCTGGTTCCCGATCCCTGATTCCTTCCGTGTTCACCATCTCGATAGCGTCTTGCAGTACCGCCATCATCCCTAGTCCCAGCAAATCGACCTTGACGATGCCCATGTCGGCGCAGTCGTCCTTGTCCCACTGAATGACCACACGATCGGGCATCGAGGCAGGCTCGAGCGGGACGACGGAATCGAGTTGCCCCTGACAGACGACCATGCCGCCGGAGTGCTGGCCAAGATGACGCGGCAGATCCTGAATCGCGTTCCACAGCTCGGCGAACATCTGCACGCGCGGCGTGTCCATCGAGAGGCCGGAGATCTCCATGTTGCGCGCCAGCGTTTCGTTGGGGTCGCGGAATTCGAAGTGGTGCATCACCTTGGCGAGGCGATCGATCTGGTCGTCGTTGAGCGACAGCGCCTTGCCGACTTCGCGCGCGGCGCTGCGGCCGCGATAGGTGATCACATTCGCCGTCATCGCCGCGCCGAGCCGGCCGTACTTCTCGTAGACGTGCTGGATGACACGCTCGCGACGGTCGCCGCTGGGCAGATCGAGATCGATGTCGGGCCATTCGCCGCGTTCTTCGGAGAGGAAGCGCTCGAACAGCAGCTCCATCTTGATGGGATCGACGGCCGTGATGCCAAGGCTGTAGCAGACGGCGCTGTTGGCCGCCGAGCCGCGACCCTGCACCAGGATGTCCTGCTGGCGGCAGTAATTGACGATGTCCCAGACGATCAGGAAGTAGCCGGCGAGATCGAGCTTCTCGATCAGATCGAGCTCGCGCGTGATCTGCGCGCGGGCCTTGTCGTGATACGGGCGATAGCGGTCGCGTGCGCCGGCTTCGGTGATATGGCGCAGGAACGACATCTCGGTCTCGCCTTGCGGCACGGGATACGACGGAAACCTGTACCCGAGATCCGCCATCGTGTACTCGAGCCGCTCGGCCAACGCGATCGTGCCGGCGAGCGCATCGGGACGATCGGCAAACAGTTCGGCCATCAGTTCCGGCGATTTGAGATACCGCTCCGCGTTGCGCGCCAACAGCCGTCCAGCGGTGTCGAGTGTCGTGCGGTGATAGATGCAGCTGAGGACGTCGAAAAGCGGACGCTCCCCCGCGGTCGCGAACCGGACACCATTGGTGGCGACGATTGGCACGCGATAGGCGCGGGCCAGCTCGGTCAGCGCTTCGTTGTCGCACTCCTCGTCACGAAGCAGATGGCGCTGCAGCTCGACGTACACACGATCGCGACCGAAAAGACCGACCACTCGATCGAGCATGCCGCCGACACCGTGACGTCGCGCGTCGAGGAGTGGACGGCCAGCGAGCGCGATGAGCCCCGACGTGAAGCCATCGAACTCGTCGAGCGCGAGCGCGCCTTCGCCTTTGGGCGCGCGCATCTTCATCTTCGTTACGAGCCGACAGAGATTTTGGTAGCCCTCGGCGGATGAGACGAGCACGGGAAGCCGCCAATATCGGCTTTGGGCTGCAATCGTCAGCTCGGCCCCGATGATCGCTTTGAGACCGGCCTGCGTCGCGGCCTTATGAAATCGCGGCGCGCCATACACGCCGTCGGCGTCGAGCAGCGCGATCGCCGGATAGCCGAGCGCCGCCGCGCGCTCGACGAGCGCTTCAGGCAATGACGCCCCTTGCAGAAAGCTAAACGCTGAAGCGGAATGGAGTTCGATGTACACAGGGCGCTTGTCAATTCCCAATTCCCAATTTCCAACTTCCAACCACTTCCAAATTCCAATCCCCAACTCCCAACAACGTTCAATTGGGAGTTGGGAGTTGGGAGTCGTTGGGCGTTGGGCGTTGGGAATTGGGAGTTGTCAGATCTCAATCAAGAACTCCGTCGACAAACCATTGCTCCGTATCGCGCGCGCGGAACAGCCGATACGTCGCACCATCGGTCAGGGTCACATCCCATTCATCGCGATCCCAACCGTCACTCTCACTTTTCCGCCACCACTGTCCCGACGTGCGCCAGGGGCCGGCACAGACCCTGACTCCCCCGCCATCCATGCCGCGGCGATCGATCGTCACGCGCGACGGCTTGCCATCGGTCAGCCGCACACGCGCAGGAACCGGCCGACGGAAGCGCCGCAGCGCGAGCGACACAGGCGAGGCAACCGGCGCGGCGACGTTCCCGTCGCGAGGCGCGAACGGTGTCATCTCGAACGCGCCCGGCTTCCACGAATCCACTAATGCCGGCGACCCGCAACGCGTCTCGCCCATGAGCGCCTGCAGCCTCGCCATGAGCGTAGACAACTGCTCCGGCGACGGCAGCGGCCGCGTGATCAGCGAGAACTGAACGATGCGCGCCGGCGTCGGATCGACGGCGACAACGACGCGATCGATCGGACCGGTAGGCGGATGCGATTCGAGATCGAGCAGCGCCAGCGTGCGCAGCGTCCGTGCGTCGCGGATCGGTGTCGGCAACTGCAGCGAACGTTCATGCACGTCGCGTGTCTCGCCCGCGGATTTGACCAGGAACAACCGCACGTGCAGGACCGCGGCGCCACGGCCGCGACGCTCGAGATGCGCTTCGAGCGGTTCAAGGAGACGGCCGAGCACGAACGCCAGCGGCTCGAGTTCCTCGATCGGCCACTCGAGATCGAGCGCCTGTTCGAATCGCTCTTCGGGAACCGACGGGACGAGCGGAGTCGCATCCTCACCCCGCGCGAGCCGTTGCCATCGCACGCCGTCCTGCCCGAGACGCGCAGCGAGATCGTCTGAGGGCAATGCGGCCAGCTCGCCAAGCGTTCGCAAACCCCAGCGACGGAATGTGGTGAGCAAACCATTCGGATCGTTCGAGTCGTTCGTATCGTTCGAGCTGGCCGAATCGTTTTGAAGAGCGGGAAGCAGCGCGAGTGGGAGTGGAGCGAGCGCTGCTGCTTCGGTACCAGGCTCGATGATCGTGATGCCCGCGCGATGGCGGACCATCAGACGTGCGGCGGTGCGCGTGCCAGCGATCGCGACGCGGATCTGCACACCGCGATCGGCGGCCGTGCGCCGCAGTTCCTCGGCAATCGTTCGTGCGTCACCGAACAGTCGAGTGAGACCGCTCAGATCGAGGACGATTTCCCTGGCCTGAGCGGAGTCGAAGGCGCGCGGATCGCTGACGCGGTCAACGCGAGGAGAAAACTCCAGCGCGGACGCGAGCAAGACCTCGGGAGAACTGCCCTCGGCGGCGTAGATCGCACCGAACATGACGCGCCTCCTACCGTGCGCGCGCGATCGGAAGATCGCGATCGGTGGCCTCAGTGGCGACGATGCCAACCTTCGCATCTCCATCGATGCGCTTCCGCGGCGAGACCACCCGCGCATGCACATCGATACCCGACAGACGACGACTGCGATCGGATGTCCCCACCCACGTCGCGCGGCCGGCCAGCGTGACCGTGAGCCCGCCGGCACTGCGCGCCAGCGGCTCGGACGCGAGCAGCACACAGGCCGTATCGCTGCCCTCGATCACACGCTGCACGCGCATCCAGGTGTTGAACGGAATCTGTCTGATCGCAACGGGTGGAACGTCGGCGAGATCGATCGCCACCACGCCAAAGCCGCCGGCCTGCAGGACGAGGTTCAAGGCTTTGAGCGCGTGATCGATCGCGCGGTCGGTGGGCCCCGCGGGTCCAAACGGCCCGGCCCTCCCTGCGATGTCCTGGCCTCGTACCCACAACAGCCGTGAGAGATCGACGCCGGCCGCAGCCGCCGATGCCACATCGAGACGATCGAGCGTATCGACGAACGCGACGATCTCGCCGCGCGATGTGGCTGCCGCCATCATCTGCAGCAACAGCGTCATCCGTCCCGACGAGCGCGCGCCGACCAGTTCCGACAGGTGACCGCGCGGAAGACCGCCGCGCAAACACGCATCGAGCGGCGCGACATCCATCGGCACCAGGGCTGACGGATCCACCCGTTCGAGCGGAGCCAGCGCCGTGGTCAACGTGCGATCGAGTTTGCGGTCGCGAAGAGCCGATTCCACAGCAGCCAAAGCGTGATTCGCCATATGTTCGCCTTCCGAGAAGCGAATATATAGCGAAAACCTGGCGTCGGATCAAGCAAAGTAAAATCATTGAGGTTTTTGTTGAGTACCCCCGTCCCCGTCCCTTCCGTCGAGCCGGCTTCGCTCCCTGAACCGCCGCCTCCGACCGGATTCCGCCGCATTGCCGCCGCGCTGACCTATCGCGACTTTCGCGTCCTGTGGTTCGGGGCGTTCACCTCGACCATCGGTACCTGGATGCAGAAGGTCGCGCAGAACTGGCTGGTGTTGACCATCACCGGATCGTCATCGGCGTTCTTTCTGGGGCTCGACTCCTTTCTTGGCGAGCTGCCCATCCTGCTGCTGACGCTGGTCGGCGGGGTCGTTGCCGATCGCTACGATCGGAAACGGCTGCTGCTCTCCTCGCAATACATTCAGATGACCGCGGCATTCACACTGGCCGCGCTCGTCTACTGGGACGTCGTGCGCATCTGGCACGTGCTGACGCTGTCGGTGATCACCGGACTCGCACAGGCCTTCGGGGGACCCGCCTATCAATCGCTGCTGCCGTCGCTCGTCGGCAAGAACGACGTGCCGAATGCGATCGCGTTCAACTCGATTCAGTTCAACCTGGCGCGCGTGATCGGTCCGCTGCTCGCGGGCGCGGCGCTTGCCGCCTTCGGCATGGTGGCGTGCTTCGGTCTCAACGGCCTGTCATTCCTCGCGGTGATTGTCGCGATTCTCATGCTGCACGTCCGGCATACGCCGCCGGCCGCGAAGACGCGCATGCATCACGAGCTGAAGCGCGGCTTCGAGTACGCGCGCGCACATCCGGCGCTTCTCAGTCTTGCTGTGCTCGGTTTCTCGGCGACGTTCCTCGGCGGACCGTTACTCACGTTCTTACCGCTCTTCGCGCAGGACGTCTTCCGCGGCGGCGTGACGCAGTACACGCATCTGATGTCGTTCGCCGGCGCCGGTGCCGTCACCGGCGCGCTCGTCGTCGCCTGGCTTGGCAAGTTCCGGCACATGGGACGCACGCTGCTGATCCTGCAGGTCGTCTTCGGCATCCTCATCGCGCTCTTTGCCGTGACGCGCATCTTCTGGATCAATGCTGTCCTGCTCTTCGGCTGCGCGTCATGCATGGTGATGGTGTTCGCCATGCTCTCATCGCTCGTGCAGCTGAACGCCCCGAACGAGATGCGCGGCCGCGTGATGAGCATCTACATGGTGGCGTTCCGCGGCGGCTCACCGCTTGGCGGCCTGGTCGGCGGATGGATGGCGACACTCGCCGGCGCGCCATCCGTGCTCATCGTCAATGGCGTGCTCTTGAGCCTCGTGGCGACGTGGTTCCTGACGAGGAGCGACGGGGTTCGAGAGATCTAGTTCACACTTCTCTGTTCTCAGTGCTCGGTTCGTGTTCAGGTTCAATGTTCGGACCGAGCTCATTCGCACGCTCTCTCCTCCGCTGACCGGAGGAGCTCGATCGAACCCGGAACCTGAAGTCGGACGTCGAACCGAACCGCCGAACTTGAACACGAACGGAGAAGAGAGAACCTGGAAGCGTGAACGATGAGCTGCGTCTAGTCCTCATCGAAGAACGTGACGACCCCTGATTCGAGCGAGTACTCAGCACCAACAACGCGCAGACCGTCGCGCTGAATCAATGCCTCGAGCAGCTGCGAGCCGTGGCGAAGGTGATCGACCGAGGCGCGCACGTTGGCGCGGACCGCCTCACTGACCAACGCGTCCACGTTGCGATCGGGGCGCCCCGACACGACGGCTTCCACCGACGGCCGCACGCGATCGACGATCGATCGGAGATTGCGCGATTCATTGGACGTACGTCCGAGCGCTTCCTCCACAGCGGCGGTCACCACTCCGCATTGTGAGTGCCCCATCACGACGACGAGCCGCGTGCCGAAGCGGGCCGCGGCGAACTCGACGCTGCCGACCTGCGACGGCGCGACAATGTTCCCGCCGACGCGAATCACAAAGAGATCGCCGAATCCCTGATCGAACACCAGCTCCGCCGGCACGCGCGAGTCCGAGCAGCCGAGGACGATGGCAAACGGCTCCTGACCATTGGTCAATGCCAGACGTTGCGAGGGCGTCAGCAGGGGCGATGTCGTGGACTCGTTGGTGACGAAACGCCGATTACCGTCTCGGAGGCGGGACAAAGCTTCCCGGGCAGAAATCATCGGAACGATTGTGCCTCGGATCGCAGAATTGCACGCAGTGGCGAGTCATTCGTATGCCGCCGATAAGACGAACGAGTGGAGTCGCCATCGTCCTCGACTCGCGCGTTCGACTCGCCTGGCTCGCTCAGGGCAGGCG
>JBKPRH010000085.1:0-10969 GCA_046765795.1 Acidobacteriota bacterium
GACACCGACCTCGAAGCGTTCTGGGGAGAGATGGGGTTCGCCGTCATCCAGGGCTACGGCCTGACCGAGACCGCGCCGATCGTCACGCTCAATCACCCGTTCAAGACGAGCAAAGGCTCGGTCGGCACAGCGATCGCAGGCGTCGAGATCCGGATCGCAGAAGACGGCGAAATCCTTGTGCGTGGGGAGAACGTGACGTCTGGCTACTATCAGCCAACTCCTAACGCCCAACTTCCAACGCCCAACCACTCCCAACTCCCAACGCCCAACTCGGAAAGCGTTTTCGACAGCGAGGGGTGGCTGCATACCGGTGACATCGGCGAGCGTGATGAACAAGGGCGACTGTTCATCAAGGGTCGCAAGAAGGAAATGATCGTCACGCCCGACGGCCTCAACGTGTTTCCGGAGGACGTCGAGCGCGTGCTTGATGAGCAGCCCGGCGTACGCGAGGCGGCCGTCGTCGGCGCGATTGATGGCGCACAGGAGCGGGTGCATGCCGTGCTCATCGTCGATCCAGGGACTGACGTAGATGCTGTGATCCGTCAGGCCAACGCGCGTCTGCAAGACCATCAGCGCATCCGCACCTCGTCACTCTGGCCAGGCACGACCCTGCCGCGCACTGAAGGCACGCGCAAACTGAAGCGCAGCGCCATCCGCGACTGGGTGCGAGCAGGTGGCTCTCCGGTCGCCGCACCGACTGGCGACTCGCTCGAATCACTGCTCGCTCGATTTGCACACGGTCGCGCAGTGAGTGGGACGACGACGCTCGACGAATTGGGGTTGAGCTCGCTCGAACGCGTCGAGCTGATGGTGGCGCTCGAAGATCGATTTCAGACACGCCTCGATGAGGGACGCTTCTCGGAAGTGGCCAGCGTCGCCGATCTGAAGCGGCTCGTGGAAGCACCAGCCACCGCAGAAGGCGTCGAGGAGCCCGTCGACTTTCCGTCGTGGAACCGAACATGGCCGGTCCGTCTGGTGCGCCGCCTGTCGCAGGCGACGTGGATCGTGCCGCTGACCCGCGCGTTCGCGTACACGCGAGTCGAAGGCCTCGAACACCTGCGGCACATCGACGGTCCGGTGATATTCGCCTCGAATCACCAGAGTCACATGGACGTACCGGTGATCCTCTCTTCGTTGCCGGGCCGATGGCGTGCACGTGTGGCACCGGCGATGGCGAAGGAGTTCTTCAAAGCCCACTTCTTCCCCGCCGACCACACGTGGCGCGAAATCTTCACGAACTCGCTGAACTACTACCTGGCGGCATTCTTCTTCAACGCTTTCCCGCTGCCGCAGCGCGAGGCCGGCGCCCGCCAGACGTTGAAGTACATCGGCGAGCTGACGGGCATGGGGTGGTCGGTCCTGATCTTTCCCGAGGGCATGCGATCGCCAACGGGTCAGATGAAGCCGTTCCGCGGCGGCATCGGCATGATCGGCTCACGGCTCGACATCCCCATCGTTCCGATCCGGATCGACGACGTCGATACGTTGATGCCGATGGGCAGTACCTTCGTGAAGCCGGGGCGCGTCCGGGTGACGTTCGGCGCACCGCTGCGGCTGCGCGGAGACGATTACGCCGCGCTCGCGGAGCAAGTCGAAGCCGCTGTTCGGGCGCTGTGAACGCACCGATCCCCTTCAGATTAACTGTTGAAAATGATGGATTTGCTTGATCCCTCGCACTGTGGCACACTGATTGCTAGGCCCGGGCGCTCTCTCGTAGCCCGAATAGGATGAGTATTGAGTAAAGACGATCTGATAGACATGCAAGGCACTGTCGTGGCCGTTCACTCCGGCGGCCTCTATCGCGTGCAGTGCGATGCGGGCCACGAAGTGCTCGCACAGTTGAGCGGCCGAATGCGCCGCTTCCGGATCAAAGTTGTTCCAGGTGATCGCGTGACGGTCGGGGTGTCTCCCTATGACCCGGTCCGCGGCATCATCACCTTCCGGGCCCGGTAAATCAGCAGACCAGTCAACATTGAGTTCTGTTAATCCATCTTCACCACGACGTCGAAGCCGCCGCGGCCCCCCGCGCCGGCGTTCGCACCCGCAGCCGATCGCCAAGCCAGAACCGGCGGTGCTGGCCTATGAGCCGTCGCCATTCGATCCCGCACCGATTCCCTTCGACAAGCTCTCGCTCGACGAGCGTCTGCTGTCAGGCATTCGCGATCTAGGCTGGGCCGACACGCGACCGGTCCAAAGCGGCGTGATCCCGCTCGCGCTCGGTAACAGCGACGTGATCGCGTGCGCCGAGACCGGCACCGGAAAGACGGCGGCCTTCCTGGTTCCGATCCTGCAGCGCTTCCTCAATGAGCCGCCGCCGCAGCCGCCGCGCACGCGCGCGCTGGTGCTGGCGCCGACACGCGAGCTTGCCGTCCAGATCGAAGATCAGGTGCAAGGCCTCACGTATCACACGACCGTGTCGAGCGTAGCCGTGTTCGGCGGCGTGCCGATGGATGCGCAGGAATTTGCGTTGCGCGCCGGCGTGGACATCGTCGTCGCGACACCTGGCCGGCTGATGGACCACATGCGGCATGAGTCGATCGACTACTCAGGCCTCGAGATCCTGGTCCTCGACGAAGCGGATCGCATGCTGGACATGGGCTTCTGGCCCGATGTGCAGCGTATTTTGGCCGCGTTGCCCTCCAAGCGTCAGACACTGCTCTTCTCGGCGACGATGCCCGCGGAAGTGTTGAAGCTGACGCAGGAGTTCCTGCACGAACCAAAGTACGTGCAGGTGGGACGACGCGGCGGTCCGGCCCAGACGATCTCGCACAATGTGCAGACGGTTGCCGCCGGCGAGAAAACGCAGTGGCTCGCCCGCTGGCTGCGCGACGAGGCGACCGGCCCGGTGCTGGTCTTCTGCCGGACCAAGATTGGTGCGGAGAAGCTGGCTGGCCGATTGAGCGGAATGGGAATCCGTGCGGCGTCGCTGCACGCCGATCGCACACAGCAACAACGGATGGCGGCGGTCGAAGGATTTCGAACGGGCACGTACCCCGTGCTGGTCGCAACCGATGTCGCGGCGCGTGGGCTCGATATCGATGGGATCGCCCACGTCGTTAACTATGAAGTGCCGGACACACCCGAGGCCTACGTGCATCGGGTCGGCCGGACGGACCGCGCGGAGTCAACGGGCAATGCGTTGACGCTGGTCGCACCCGAAGAAGTTCGCGCGCTTCGCGCGCTGGAGAAAGCCGTTGGCGTCCAACTTCAATGACGGCCCGATGGGCCCACCCAGCGACAATCCCGCGGAAGACGCGACGACGGCGGCGGGAGCCACCACTCCGGCCGCTCCGCAGTCAACGGGATTCGTGCGCTTCACATCCTGCCGATGGCAGCAGCCGATCGAAGAAGGCGTCCCCGCCGCGTACTGCACGCATCGAGAGGTCAAGCCGTACGCCGGCACGACCGGGTTCGATCCTGACGCGTGGTGCATCGACTGCCAGTACTACAAGCTTCGTCGCGCCCCGAAGAAGCGGAATCCGGACGAGTACCGCTACTAGTTCGTGGTTGGTGGTTCGTGGTTGGTGGACGATGTTGATTCGACCAGCAAGTGTTTTAACCACGAACCACGAACCACCAACCACCAACCACCAACTAATCAGAGAATTCCTTCGCAAGGTGCACCCATTCCCCGTTGGGTGCCAGCTCTTGGTACGCCTTCCAGTGCAGACGTGCCTCCTGCGACTGGCCGTTCTTCTCGAGCGTGACGGCCAGATAGAAGTGCGCCTCTGCGTAGGTGGGATTCAGCTGCAGCGCGTCGCGGTAGCAGATGCGCGCGTCTGAATAGCGGCCAAGGTCATGGAAGATGTTTCCCAGGTTGAAATGCGCTTCGAACACTTCCGGTTCGAGCGCGATCGCACGTTCATAGAGCGCCTGGGCCTCGGCAATCTCATTGCGTGAATAGTGAATGTTGGCGAGGTTGATGATCGCCGGCACCAGGTCGGGATCGATCTCCAGGGCCCGCCGGTATCCCGCGAGCGCCTCGTCCTGGTGAGCGGGATCACCATCGTCGAGCGAGGAGGCTTCGACGAATTGACGCTCCGCGGAGGTCGACGCCGGACGCATGGGCGTCGCGTCCATCAGTGCGGCCAGGGGCGGGGGGTCCGGCCGCTTGAGTTGCAGCACTTTGGCCGGCTCGGCCTCGAGCCGGAAATCAAACGCCAGCTGTCCTCTGCGAGAGGCGAGCAGACTGCGCATGATCGCGCGGAAGCTGGCGCCGCTCGCGAGATCGGCGTCGGCCTGCCGGATCACCGTGACATCGGCGAAGGCGTAGGACAGTTCACCGTGTATGCGCCTGGCGGGGTGAATCAGACCCCACTTCTGCATATAGCGCAGGTGATCGTCTCGTAGGTGCTTGCAGCGCTCGAGCACCTGACGCCGTGAGACGGTGGTGGTACCGGGCGTAGCCACGCGTCACCAATATAATCTACTCAGATCCGCAATGCTCTTAGCTGGTGATGTCGGCGGCACAAAAACTTTGCTCGGCGTCTTCGAACGCGGCGACCCGCGTCCGGTCGCGAAAGCAGTTCATAGCTACGTGACCGCGTCGTTCGCAAGTTTCGGCGACATCCTCGATGCGTTCGCGCGCGACATGAAAGACCCGGTAACGGTCGAGGCGGTTGCACTCGGTGTCGCCGGTCCCGTCGTCGCGAAGCGCGCGCTGATGACCAACGTCGGCCTGGAGATCGCCGCGGCAGACGTCGGGGAGCGGTTGGGCACCAGTCGAACGCTCCTGCTCAACGATCTCGAAGCCATGGCGAGCTCAATTGAAGTGCTGAATGCCGACGAGCTCATATCGCTGCAAGACGGCGCTCCCCAGATGGCGGGGTCCAGAGCCGTGATCGCAGCTGGTACTGGGATGGGGCAGGCTTACATCCGTCGCCGTCGAGGCGACGGCGGCTGGCAAGCCATCCCAACCGAAGCCGGCCACGCTGACTTTGCCGCGCGCACCGATCGCGAACTCGAACTCGTGCGCATGTTGCGCGAGCGCTACGGACGCGCCGAGGTGGAGCAAGTGATCAGCGGCCAGGGACTGCTCAACCTGCATCGCTTCACCCATCGCGGTGGGGAATGTCCAGTCGTCAGCGATTTGGACGCGCCCGATGCGCCCGCTCTCGTGTCACAGGCGGCGCTCGGCGGACGATGTCAGCACTGCGCGGAGGCGCTGCGCATGTTCGTCAGCGCGTACGGCGCTGAGGCTGGCAACCTCGCGTTGCGAACGATGGCGACCGCCGGTGTGTACATCGGTGGCGGTATCGCCCGCAAGATTTTGCCGGCGATGACCAACGGCCACTTCATCGATGCCTTCCGCGCGAAAGATCCGCTGAGCGCGCTGGTCGCGCAGATTCCGGTGCACGTGATCCTCAACGAAGGCGCGGGACTGCTGGGCGCAGCCTTGTGCGCCCAACGCCTGACGTCCGGCTAAAAGCCGGACACTATGTCCGGCAAAAACCGGACACGACATCTACAACAGCTCCGCGAAGAACTCGTTGACCATGCGGCGCTCGGGATCGACCACTCTGAGCCAGTCGCCCAGCTTCTTCCACCGATCGCCGTACGCGTCCACAACCTGCTGCTTCGTCACGAAGGGACTCTGATTGAGCAGCGGCACACCGCCGCGCTGATGGGCCCACTCGTTGAAGGCCTTCAGGAACGTCGGCCACGCATCGGGTTCGCGGTCGCTCGGCGCGTGAATCGGATCGAGCGAGATGATGTCGCCGTCCCAGGTGTATGAGAGCAGCGAGCTGCGATCCTTGCGGATGAAGTACGAACCGAGCGGCATGTTGCAGCGGAAGCCAGTCCGTTTGAAGTACGCGTCGGCCCACTTCACGTAGTCCTTCAGGTTCTTCACATACTCCGCGCGCGGGAATGCCCAGAACGTGAACGCGTACCGTGCGGACTGCGGCGTCTTCGCGTAGTTGATCGTCTTGTCAGGCGCCTCGAGCGTGAACCCGCCGCTCGCGCTCAGCAAGCGATAGAAGGCCAGCTCGAGTCCGCTGCCCAGCGTCTCCTTGATCCTGCCGATCCCTGTACCGGCAAAGCGATCGCGGATGCCTCGCCCGGTGTAAGCCGCAAGAAAGTTCCAGCCAAATTCCCGCGCGTCAGCCAGGAACTCATGTTTCAGCTTCTTGGCTTTGTTGCGCGACTGAATCACGATGTCGTCGCCGACGGTCCACATCACGATGCTCTGGTTCTCGGCGATCGCCTTCTTGATGGTCGAGTCCTTGATGTCGTCGACGTCGTGCACGTCGTAATCGAAGCTGATGATCTCGAGCGGCTTCAGCTTGAACGTGACCTCGTAGACGATGCCGGCAAGACCGTAGCTGGCACGGATGTACGGGAGCAGTTCCGGGTTCTTGCTCTGAGACGCCTCCATCAATTCGCCAGACGGACTCACCCACTTGATCGCGGTGACGTACGAGTTGACCTGTCCGAGCTCGACGCCGTCGAGGGCATCCTTGGTCTGACAGCACGCGGCAGATCCCAGCGTGATGTTGCCGATCTCGATGTTCAACATGAACTGCAGGCCCTTCTTGCGGATCGCTGCGGCAGCGTCCACGAGTTGCAGGCCGGCCTGCGCGGTGAGCGTCTTCTTCTCCGTGTCGATCTTCACGATCTTGGTGAAGGCGTCCATGCTGACGATCGTGCCGGTGGAGGCGGCGCACGGCGTGAGCGAGTGATTGCTGCCCATCGCGCGAACGGGACTCGGGTATTTCTGAGTGTCGCGAAGAATCTCCTGCAGTTCCTGAACGGTCTTGGGATGAATGTGCTGCTGCGGAGTCGTAGTGATCCCGCCGTCGTAGTTCGTGATGCTCGTGCTCACGCGCGCTCCGTACGAAAAAGATTGTGAGTGGGGGCTCGAAGGCAACCTCATTGTGAATGAAGCGCGAACGAGCGCAAGCTCAGGCGTGGAGATTTTTAGCGGTTCTGGGCAAGCGGCCAGTTCATGAGGACGACGTACTCACGCGACGGCCGCAGGCTGCAATTGACAATGAACCGCTTGCCATCCCGCGTGTCGTACGGATTTCCCCAGAACTGCCCCGACATCGGCGGAGACTCCGGCGCGCGTCCCGGACATGAGCGGAAAAGGAGCTGTGGGCGAGGAACGGGGCCATCAATGCGAAGCGTACCGGTCGCCACAACGTGAATGGCCCCATCTTCGGACATGAAGTACAACTCCTGTCCATCATTGCGCCAGACGGGAAAGTCGCCGCCCAACTCGGAGATCTGTATCTTTTGTGCGCCCGCCACGCCGTTGGCGAATGGCCGGACGAAGACCTCGAAGCGGCCTGTCTCGTCCGACGTGTACGCCACCCACCTGCCATCTGGTGAAAAGCGGACGGCACCGTTGCGTGACGGCGCCGCCAGGAGGCGCTTCATCGAGCGATCCGCTATCGAAACGATCTGCGCGACACTGCTCCCGGGATCCGTTTTGTCAGTCCCCGTCCCGCCCACCGCCGCCCAACGTCCATCCCGCGACCAGTCGGTCGGTGAGCTCTGCATGTCGAGCAACTGCGTCTCCTCCGAGCTCACATCCGATGCGCTCTAGACGTAGAGCAGACCCTCGGTCTTCCCCTCGCGATCCGAGTTGAACAACAGCCTCGTCCCGTCGGAAGACCATACTGGGTGCCAGTCGTTGGCTGCATTGCGCGTGAGCGGCGCCGCAATGCCACGGTCGACCTCGATGATCCACACATCACGATTACCGTTCTTCGGATCTGGACGCGTGAACGCGATTCGGTCGCCTTTCGGTGACAGCCGCGGCTGATACAGGTCGATAGTCGGCGGGCCTAGCGTTCCTGACTGCTCGCCGTTTCTGTCGAACCACGTCAGCTGCATACCGCTGTTTCCTGCAGGCCGTACGATGATCATCCGTCCATCGGCCGCAGCCTGAAACGACGCGCCGATGCCTGCCGAGTTGTAGTCCACGCTGGCAGTCACCGTTCGCGGATCCCCCAGCACATTTCGGTCGGGGTCGAAGGTCCTCGCTTCGAGGCCGCCGTCGCGGTAGTAGACCAAGGCACCCGGCCCGTCACCTGTCGGCAGATACAGTGCCTTCGACTGCGCATTCATCACTCGTTGAACCGCTGGTGAATCCAGTGACCCGAGATAGACCGCGTTGTTCGCCGAATCGGCGCAGCGGGACGTGAACAGAAACCGGCGACCATCGGGCAAGAACGTAGGGCCGCGATGGGAGTTTTCACCGAGCGCGACGTTCAATTGCGTGAGCGGGCCCGGCATTCCGCCGGATGCAGAAATACGGGAGAGCGGCTGACGATTGCTCGAGCGAAAAATGATCACGCCCGCCGAACCCCACGAGGCCTCCTGAAATCCAGGCACAGAGGCAATCGTCTGGGGCTGACCGCCGTTCACGGCCACCTTCTTCAGCTTCCCATCGGCGAAGAACGCCACCCACTGGCCGTCGGGCGACCAGATCGGCGTCTGTGCGCCTTCGGTGCCGGGCAGGGCGCGAGACTCCGCCGAGTCGATCGGGCGATGCCACACCGACCTCACGCCCTTTCCATCCGTCCCGAGAAAGATGAAGTGACGTCCGTCCGGAGAAGGCGCCGGCACTGACGCGACCGATAGGTCCGCTTCGGCGAACGCCAACGTGAACTGTGCTGGGGCACGGTCCCGCGTACTGGGGGCGCGGAAGTACCACATCAGCGCAGCACCCGCCACGAGCGCCACACCAAGCGCCGCGGTCGCCCCGATCCACACGCGCTCCCGTGTGACATCGGGTGCAGCCGGCGCTGCGGCAGGCGCCGACAGGATGTCGTCGATGCGAAGACGCGCGTCGCCGATGTCGCGGAGTCGATGTCGTGGATCCTTGGCGAGGCAATGCTTGACCAACTGCCAGACCGCCGCCGGCGCAGTGGGCGGGACCGAGTTCCAGTCGAGATCGCCTTCGAGCACTGCGGCCACGGTATCGGACATCGTCTGCCGCGCGAACGCCGCGCGGCCGGTGATCATTTCGTAGAGCACGCAGCCGAACGCCCAGATGTCGGCGCGCTTGTCCACCGCCTGACCCCGCATCTGCTCCGGACTCATGTAGGCGGGCGTACCGACGACGTGCCCTTCCTGCGTCGCTCCGAGCGTGACCGTAGCGACATTCGAGACGTCAGGATTGGCGTCGTCTTCTCCGACCGCCTTGGCGAGTCCGAAGTCGAGCACCTTCACGAGTCCCGATGAGCTCAGCTTGATGTTGGCCGGCTTGAGATCGCGATGGACGATCCCGCGCTCGTGCGCCGCGTCGAGCGCATCGGCGATCTGCCTGGCAATCGCGAGCGATTCGGATACGGAAATTGAGCCCCGCAGGATTCGATCGGCGAGCGTCTCACCATCGACCAGTTCCATCACCAGCGCGTGGATGCCGTCCTGGTCCTCGATGCCGTGAATCGTGGCGATGTTGGGATGATTGAGCGACGCGAGGACGAGCGCCTCGCGTTCGAAACGCGCGCGGCGAGCGCCGTCGGCCGCGAATGCCTCTGGCAGGATCTTGACGGCGACGTCACGCCTCAGCCGCGTATCACGCGCGCGATAGACCTCGCCCATTCCACCGGCGCCGACACGCTCGTGGAGCTGGTAGATGCCGAGACGACGGCCGGTCAACTCAGCACTCATAAGGTCGAGGGCGGCGAAATTGTACCGTAGTAGAGCCGTTCAGCAGTTCCTATGGCTGTGCGCTGACGGTGCGCAGCGCCGCCACGAATTGATCAGGGTCGCGGGGGCTGAGGAGAACGCTGTACCCTGCTGTCGTCGGGACATACACCGCTCGCGCTTCGTCGGTCAGATACAACAACGCCCGCTCGCCGTTGCGCAGTCGGAACCAGCCGGAGCGATACCCTGGCAAACCAGTGCCGAACGTTCGTCGCGTCGGCTGCAGCTCCGGCATCACCTTCAGATCGACCCGCGTCGCCGATGCCCCGCGCAGCTGTTCGATGGGTATCAAACGACCGTACACATCGCCGCGCAGCCTGAGCCCCGCCGGTGACACCTCGAATCTTGCATTGCGCGCGCTGAGTATCGCCGAGCCCAGCAGGCCAACGACTAGGCAGACGACCAGGCCAGGCACGAGCAACAGCAGCCACATCGTCCGGCCTGCGGCGGGCGCGATCAGAAACTCCTGCATATCTACTCCACTGTCGACCGAGTGTAGCAATCAGCCGCTCGACCGCAACGGGATTCCCTCGAGGAGACTATCGACGGCGATGTCTTCGTCGATGTCGGGCCAGTAGACGCGACGGCCCCCACTGATCAACTGCCAGTTCGCGCGCTGGGCACGCGTCGCCTTGGAGAGGCGATAGAAGTTGCTGAGCGGCAAGTAGAACACCGGGCCGTCGGTCAGATATACACGGACCTGCTTCGAATCCACGGACACGCGCGAGATACGTTTCGTGGCTTCCTCCGCCGGAACCACTCGTCGACGCCGCCGTTGGCCCTCTTCGATCAAATGGAGCGGCGAATAGATCGTCACGCGAATGTGTCCACCCACGCCATGGATCGCGTCAATGACCTTTCGTGAGAGCACCCACTCGGCCGAGCGACGTTCCATACCTGCCTGAATGCCGATATCGAACTCTTTGGATGAGGCCTTCTGCCATACCGTACGTGCCGCACCACGTAGCCGCCGCACCAATCGGCAGAATTCGAGAATGCCGCGCTCGGGATCCGAAGGCTGCGAGTGAATCGCGAGCCGGAGCCGATGTTTCGGCCATCCTTTGCAGGCGTATACATGTCCGACACGCGGTCCGACCACGCCTCGAGCAGCGGACTCAGTGGAGCGCTGGACTTGAGATCCAGATCGACGTTGATGAAGTGCGCGGCGATCTTCGTCACGATTCGGTTCGTTGAGCGCGTGCGACACGCCGGGTCAGGTCCTCGGCGACGACGCTCTTCACAAAGGGAATCAAGAACGACAGGCGGCCAGCAGGGAGGAACGTAATCACGCTTCCGAGCGGGCCAGGCC
>JBKPRH010000086.1:0-21984 GCA_046765795.1 Acidobacteriota bacterium
ACAGGTCACCGCGAATCGTGAGCGGTACTCTTCAAGACGTAGACGAAACGCTTGTCCCTGGGCATGCCTGAGCCGGAAGACAAAGCTGATGCCGATCGATGAGACAGCCGGATCAGAATAATTCTTCGCGACGATGCGGTGAGGCTGGCAGATTCTGCGAACTATCCGTAGCCGCCGGAATGCCGATTGTGCCCGCCTTCGCGGCTTCGCCGCTCCGGCGTCAGCTCGCATGAGCGGAAGGCTGGTGGACCTGACGGGAGTCGAACCCGTGACCTCCTGAATGCCATTCAGGCGCGCTCCCAACTGCGCTACAGGCCCACTCTGGTGGAGTGCTCGAACACCTGATCCTAGCACTCGAACAGCCTGAACGAAAATCGGGTATAGAAGCCTCCGATGCCCAGTGAGCGCCAGAAGATGCTCGACGGCGAGCTGTACGACCCGCTCGATCCTGACCTCGTTGCCGCCCGTGCGCGAGCACGCGACCTCTGCCAGACCCTGAACGGCATCGACTGAAACACAACAAGACCAGCGCCGACGCATTCTGCGCGACCTCTTTGCCACCGGCGGCGAGACGGTCTGGATGCAGCCGCTCCCGAGAATATGTTTGCGGCCGGCAATCCCTGCCGCGTCATTCGCGAGATCACCGATTGAGTCTCCGCCCGCGGTGACGCGACTCAAAACACGAACTTGAAAATGCTGCCGGTCGATCGGCGCGGGTCCGGATACTGCGGGTTCACTTCCTTGTAGCTCTCCGGCACCCTGGCCCAGTCCTCGTAGATGGTGCCTCCAACATAAAAGCCAGGCTTTGTTGTTGATGTCTCCGGCTTCACGTTCGGCGACGATGAGAGCACGTAGATGCGTGTCGGTTCCTTCGGACCGGGCCGATCGCTGAAAGGGACGTTTTCAGCGATGCCGTCGCCGTTGATATCGGCGCGTATCCAGTCCACGTGCAGCAAGCGATGGTACGTACGGTCGGCAACCATGCCGCGGAGCTGATTATTGAAGCTCGAGATGATCGACTCGGCGTCGCTGCGCGTGCGCCGTATCGCGAGATGCAGCTCACGTCTGACGAGAGGTACTGACCCAATCTGCAGCTTGGCTTCAGACTCCTTCGGGTAGTTGCTCAGAATGTACTGGACGACCAGATCGTCCATCAGCGTGTAATCGACGTCTCCCGAGAGCAGCTTCGTCAGGCTGTCTTCTTCGCCGAGCGACTTGACGAACTCCGGTCCGGCGAGGTGCACGGCATCTCCGTACGAGTAGCCTTCGACGATTGCCACCCGCTTGCCCGCGAGATCGCCAAGCGCCTTCGCTGAGACGTCGGCACCGCGCCGGCCAATCAGCACGAGACGGTTCTCGAGGTACGGCTGCGAGAAGATCAGCGTACGTTCCCGTTCCGCGTCCTTCCATGCCGCGGCGCTGCCGTCGAACTTTCCTGAGAGCAGCGCGGTCGTGTAGTCCGGAGCGTTCACGATAGTGGTGGTCGCACTGAGGTGGACGCGATGCAACGCTTCCTCGACGACGTCGAGCGCGAACCGTGGCTGACCGGGCGGGTTCGTGAACGGTGCCCACGCCGTCGAGACCAGCTCCAGTGGTCGCAATTGAGCCGAGAGGAACGGCGACACGCAGAACAGAATGAGCACGGCGACAACGACCGCGGGTGACAAAGTCCTGGTGATTGAAACGGTCGATGGTCTGGTCTTGCTCTGATTCATATCTCACCGCTCTCCGGGCGCGCACCTCTCCCAGGTCACGACATACCGTGACCGTCTACGGAATCCGGGGGGCTTTCCCGCCGTGTTCGCGCGCGCTTCCTGCCGATTGCCTCGGTAGTGGCGAGGAAGAGCGAGATCGATGCCAGGCGAGAAATTTACGAACGGAGTGCTGCCGGTTGTTGACTCATCGCGTCTGACGACACGGGTGGTGTTCGTGGGCGAATCTGTGGCGCCTGCTACTCGCAAGTGGAAGCGACGCGAATGTCAGCGTGGTTTCGCGCGCAAGTGCGCGCCGCCGAGATATCGACACCAGTCGTGCAGATGCACGTCGACGATCGTGTAGATCACCGTGCTCGCCACGCGCCGCCGCATCACCAGTCCCTCACGAAACAGCACCTGCAGATGCTTCGACACGATCGACGGCTCGAGTTCGAGCGCGGCGGCAATGCGTCCAACCGGAAGCTCTGCTCGCGACAGCACGTCGATGATTCGGACCCGCGTCTCGTCCGCCAGTGCACGCGCACGACCGGCGACGCGCACGGTGTGTGCATGTGAAAGGCGTCTCATATGCCCATGTGCGCATACGCGCAGATGCTCCGGCGGGCGACTCGCTGAGCACGCGGTAAATTCACTGGAATACCGTTTGCTAATTAGGACGGCGATTACATCCGCCGCACGCGACGCGTTGCTCTGAAGCAAGCGAGACGCCACGTGCACCCAGCGGTTGGGATTTGTGGCGACGGGCAGATTGCACGAGTCTGGAGAGTCGCGGTCATGCGGATTCTGATAACGGGCGGGGCGGGTTTCATCGGTTCCCATTTGGCGGACGATCTCGTCGCCTGTGGTCACCTCGTCAAAGTGTTGGATGTCCTGAGTCCGCGTGTGCACGGCGAAGTCCGTCGCCGTCCTTCGTATCTGCATCCCGACGTCGAGTTGATGTGTGGCGATGTGCGCGACGCGGCGACCGTGTGTCGCGCGCTCCGCGATGTGGATGTGGTCTATCACCTCGCCGCCGCCGTGGGCGTCGGACGGAGCATGGTGGAGATCGAGCACTTCACGTCCACCAACAATCTCGGGACCGCGGTGCTGTTGCAGGAGATCATTCGCCGCCCGGTGCAGCGGCTGATCGTCGCGTCGAGCATGAGCATCTACGGTGAAGGGCTCTATGCGCGCGCTGACGGACGACTTGTGGACAGCGTCGAGCGCAATGTCGAACAACTGGCCGCGGGTGAATGGGAGCCTCGCGACGAGCGCTTTGAACCGCTCGTCCCCATGCCGACGCCGGAGACGAAGCGCCCGTCGCTGTCCTCGGTCTACGCGCTCTCGAAGTACGATCAGGAGCGCATGTGCCTGATGCTCGGCCGCGCCTACGACATTCCCACCGTCGCTCTGCGCTTCTTCAACGTGTTCGGCACGCGCCAGGCGCTCTCACATCCATATACCGGCGTGCTGGCCATCTTTGCCTCGCGCCTCCTGAATCATCGTCCACCGCTGATTTTCGAAGACGGTCTGCAGCGCCGCGATTTCGTGCACGTGTCCGACGTGGTGCAGGCGTGCCGTCTCGCGTTCGACGTCGCCGAAGCCGCCGGGCAGGTTTTCAACATCGGCAGCGGCCGCGCCTGCACGATCGGCGAGGTCGCGCGACTATTGCAAACGCAGCTCGGGGTGCAGCGATCTGCCGACATCTGCGGCAGGTACCGCGCCGGAGACATCCGTCACTGCTTTGCCGACATCACGCGTGCGCGAGCGGTGCTGGGCTACGAGCCGCGCGTGCGGCTCGAAGACGGTCTGCGCGAGCTGGCTGAGTGGCTACGAGACCAGACCGTGGACGACCCTGCGTCCGATGCAAGCCGGGAGCTTGCGATGAGAAGACTGACTGCCTGACCCTCAACCCCGGCCACTCTGGACCTAAACATTTCAGCCCGTAAGACCGACACGCAGGCCGTGCGGTCCAAAGTGTCGTGGCCAGACCTAGGTGGCAGGTGCTGCAACCGGCTGGGCTGCCTGGCGGCGATGCGCGAGCGACAGCCACGCGGCCAGCTGGCGGGCCGCCTCCTCTGGGGTCTGGCCGTAGAACGGCATCATCGCTGTGGGCATACCCGGTTTCCTCGCCAACTGGGCACGCCACCGGTTACTGACGGGCGTTACGTCGATTTTGTACGCACGCCCACCGATCGTTTCTTCGAAGTGGTGGATCATTTGTCTGGGGGTCCGACCGATTTTACGGGACTGTCCGGCTGGGACCAGACACTCACCAATCAGTCAGGAGCGCCGGTGATTTTACGCGGTCGTCATGGCCGATCAAGCGAAGGGAAGCGCGAAGGGGCCGTCCACAGTACGGGTTTGCCTCGATCATCGCGCGATCCCGTCAAAGAAAAATCTGCGTTCTCAACTTCCCCACAAGATATTCACGGGTCATCCACAGGTTTTCCACAGCTGGGCTCGGTGCGGTTAATAGGATCCGCATCCGCGTCCGGAATGTAGAATGCGGTGACCTTGAAATGAGGCGCTTTCTTCGGGTTCTCGGCGTTGTTGTGTGCCTGGCCGGCATGGTCCAGTCGGCCTCCGCCGGATCCGATGTCACGCTGTTTCGTCTCTATATGCTCGACGGATCGGTGTTGACGAGTTACGGCGAGTTCGCGCGCGTCGACGATAGCGTCGTGTTCTCGATGCCGATCGGAGGCAACCCCGAGCAGCCTCGTATCCAGGTCACCCAAGTCAAAGCCGCGCTCGTCGATTGGCAGCGCACCGAAAAGTATTCCGCCTCTGCCCGCTACCAGCGCTACGCCGAGGCGCGCGGTGAAGAGGACTTCCGGATCCTCAGCAACGAAGTTGCGGTCGCGCTGAACGACATCGCGTTGAGCTCCAACCGTCAGCAGGCACTGGCGCTCGCGGAACAAGTTCGGAAGACCGTCGCCGATTGGCCGCGTTCGCATTACGGCTACCGGCAGAACGACGTCCGCGAAATCCTCTCGGTGCTCGACCAGGCGATTTCGAGTCTGCGCGTCGCCGCAGGTGCCACGAGTTTCGAACTGGCGCTCGTCGCGATGGCCGATGCCCCCGAGCTCGAGCCGCTGGCGACGATACCGAATACACGGCAGCAGCTTGACGACATCTTCTATGTCGCGAAGCAGGCGAAAGGGGCCGAGCGTGTCGCGCTCCTCCAATCGGGATTGACGCTGCTTTCGGAAGCCGGAACGATGATCTCGGACGCGTCTACGCTTCGCCGCGAAGTCGAGTCGCAGATCCGCGATGAGCAGGCGACCGATCGCAAGTACGCGTCGCTCTCGCAGAAGGTCGTGTCGCAGGCCAAGACCTATGCGGGGCGCGCGAGCATCTCACAAATCGAACGGCTGATCGGTCGAATCCCGAAGGAAGACGCCAAGTTGGGCGGCCAGCGGCCGGAGATGGTTCAGGCGATGAATACGGCCGTGCAGTCGCAGCTCTTCGCCGCACGAAGGCTTCGGTTGCAGCGCGATCAATGGCTGCTCAGGCAATCGGCCTATCGTGAGTATCAGAAGTCCGTCGGGACGTCGCTATTGCTGCTGGTGAAGAATCAGAACGCGCTCGAAGCGATCAGGGCGCTCGAAGGTCCGGCCCCGGATCGGCTGCTCGCATTGCGGCAGCAGTTGAGCGGTGGCGCAGCGCGTCTGGAGCGGATGCGCACGCCCGATTACCTCCAGTCCACGCACGAACTGCTGATCGGGGCGTGGCGATTTGCTGAAAACGCGACTCGTGCACGGTATGAAGCCATCGAAAAGGCCAACGCGGACTCCGCGTGGGAGGCCTCCTCGGCCGCCGCGGGTGCGTTGATGATGCTCGGGCGCGCTCAGGCCGAAATCCGCTCGCTTCTCGAGCCGCCACGGCTCCAATAACACCCCACAAGGCTCAATGCACAATGCTCAATGCTCAAGGCACAATTGAGCATTGATTGAGAGACCCACTCCGCGCGTTACCCGCCTGATACGGGTCCGCGACCTCAGCGCGTTTCGCGACGCCGCCATCGCGCTCGCCTGCGAGGGGTCGCCGCTCGACGCGCGCGATCGTCTGGTCGTGGTGCCGACTCGCGCGGCTGCCGCTCACCTGCTCGATGGGATTGAGGCGCGAGTGTTCGCGCGTGGACACGCTGTCATCGTTCCCGATCTGATCACGCCGCGCGAGTTGGACGAGCGTCTTGCGGAGCGTCTCGATACGCCACGCCGGATGTTGACTGGCGCCGAGCGCGAAGCGCTGCTGGGTTCGGCATGTCGTGCGATGCGGGACGCGGGGCATAACCCTCCCTTTGAGATTCGCCCTGGTCTGATCGCGGAGATTCTGCGCTTTTACGACGAACTGCGCATGCGCCGGAACAGCGTGGACGACTTCGAACGCCGCGCGCTGTATCTGCTCGAGCCGGGGGCGTCCACCGATCGCGGCGCCGAACGCCTGGTCAGCCAGACACGTTTTCTCGCGGCGGCGTTTCGTGAGTTTGAGCGACGCATCGCCGAGCACGGCGAAGACGAGCACGCACGTCGCGCACGGCTGGCGACGTCGCCGGCGCCGCGTCCGTACCGGCACATCGTGTTGGCGGTCACCGACCGCGCATTCGATCCCCATGGTCTGTTCCCCGCCGATTGGGATTTGCTGACGCGGGTACCGCATCTCGAACGGCTGGACGCGATCGTCACCGACACCATGCTCGCCGGCGCACTCCACGAGCGCATGCATCAAGTGCTGCCCGGCATCGAAGAAGTTGCCTTCGACGCCGCAGCAGCGCCGCGCGCGCCAGTGCTGCTCGCATCCGGGGACGAACGGATCCAGCGTGCTCGGGATCGCGAGGAGGAGGTCGCCAGCTTCGCGCGTCGCGTGAAGTCGGCGGCGCGAAGCGGTGAGCTGACCTCGCCTCACCGCGCAGCCTTCATCGTCCGGCGTCCGTTGCCCTACGTCTATGTTGCGCGTGAGGTGATGCGCTCGGCCGGCATCGCCTGCCAGACGTTTGACGCGCTCCCGCTGGCGGCGGAGCCGTACGCCGCGGCATTGGATCTGGTGTTGTCGTGCGCCAGCGCGAACTTTGCGCGCGGGCCGGCAATCGCGCTGTTGCGATCACCGCATTTCGAATTCAGCAACGTCCGGCTGCCCTCGACTACGCTCGGGCCAGGAAAGCCGGACACTACACATGTTGATGACGTCCCGGCTCTCGATCGCGCCCTCGCCGAGGCCGGCTACCTTGGCGATGCCGAGTCGCTCGATCGGTTGCTCGAGTCATGGAAATCCGGCGATCCGGTTCGCGGTCGCATGGAGCGGGCGCTTCGCGCCGGTGACATGCTCCGCGAGATCGTGCGGGAGTTGAGCCCCCTTCGTTCGCGTGCGTCGGTCGCCGAGCATCTCGAGTGTCTGCTCACGTTTTTCAAGACGCACGAGCGTCATGAGGAGAGCGATTCGCGCGCACGCCGGGCGCGTGGCGCGATCCTCGGCACGTTGATCACGTTGCGCGACGGCTGGGCGCGCTTCGACAACACACCGGTCGACAGCGACGTCGTAGCCGCGCTCATCCGCCGCTGGATAGAGGTCCAGACGTTCGCGCCTCGGGCCGGACATTCGGGCGTCCATCTCGTGGACGCGTGGAGCGCGCGATTTGGCGATTTCGATGAGGCGCATCTGGCCGGCCTCGTGGATGGCGAATGGCCCGAGCCCGCTCGCCGCAACATCTTCTATTCGTCGTCGATTCTCCGTGAGCTCGGCTGGCCGGCAGAGTCGGATCGGCTGGCCGGCGAGCGTGCGCTGTTTGCGGATCTATTGCGGCTGCCAGCATCGCGACTCTCGGTGTCGGTATTCACTCTCGAAGGCGACGCGCTCGTCAGTCCATCGTCGCTGATCGACGAACTCGACCACGCCACGTTCGAGACGATGGACGCGACGCCATCGCCAGTGGGCATCTTCGAATATGAGGCGTTGTGCTTCGAGCCGCTCGAGACGTCATCGCTTCGTACGCCTGACGCTCGCGCGTGGGCCGAGCGTCGTGACCGGCGCTCACGCGCGCGGAGAGAAAGAGAGCCGGGCTGGACGGACGCGCATCGTGCGCCTGCGTATTCCTTGAGTGCGCTCGAACGGTATCAGGACTGTCCGTTCAAGTTCTTCGCCTCCGACGTGCTTCGACTCGAGGAGGTGCCGGAAGACGAATCGTCGCTCTCGCCTCGGGCGCGTGGACGGTTCATTCACGAAGTCTTTCAGCGGTTCTTCGAGGCGTGGGATGCGCGAGGTGGCGGATCGATTACGTCCGACTCGCTCGATGACGCCCGCGCCTTGATGGCTGAGATTGCCGAACCATTGCTCGCGCGACTGCCGCCCGCCGATGCGGCACTCGAGCGGACACGACTGTTTGGTTCCGCGATCTCCATCGGCAGCGTCGATGTCGTCTTCGAGCGTGAAGTCTCGAGCGATGCCCGGGTCTTCTCGAGACGGCTCGAGCACCGACTCGAGGGTGAATTCGGCCTGGGTGATCCGAATGGGCGACGCGTGGCGCTCAGAGGAGTCGCCGATCGCATCGACCTGCTCGAGGGCAACCGGTTGCGGGTCATCGACTACAAGACCGGATCGGCGCCGAATCCGCGACGCGCGCTGCAGGTGCCGATCTACGCGCTGAGCGCGCAGGAGCGTGAGGCGGGTGGTGCTGATCGATGGGCGATCGACGAAGCGGCCTACATCGCTTTCTCCGGCAAGCGCTCGTACGTTCCGGTGATCAAGCCCCCTCGACGCGGCGCGGGGCAGGCGGGCACAGCGTGTGACGAGGTGCTGAGCGCAGCGCGGGAACGACTCTTTGCCGCGGTGGACGGGATCGAGCGAGGCGAGTTTCCGGCCAGGCCTCACGATCCAATCATCTGCACCTGGTGCGCGTTCGTGGCGGTGTGCCGCAAAGATTACGTGGACCATGACTAATTTCCGTCTCCCCTTCGAGCAAGAACCCGAACCGGAGACGGTGGAATCGCGAATCGACGCGCGCGATCGTGCGGGACGCGAACGCGCCGTGGATCCACGGTTCAACGTGGCTCTCGAAGCGTCGGCGGGCACAGGGAAGACGCGGATCCTGGTCAACCGCTATGTCAACCTGCTGAAGGCCGGCGTGGATCCGGGGGAGATTCTCGCCCTGACGTTCACTCGCAAAGCCGCCGCCGAGATGCGCGAACGGATCGTCGCGACCTTGCGCGACGCCGCAGCGCGCGGTGAATTCCCGCGTGAACGCTGGCGTCAGCTGCGCGACCGAACGGCCGACGTGACGATCAGCACGATCGATGCGTTCTGTCTGTCGCTGTTGCGGGAGTTTCCGCTCGAGGCCGGACTCGATCCCGGCTTCTCGATGGCCGACGAAACCGAAGTGCCGCGACTGGTCAGCGAATCGCTCGATCGAGCGCTGCGCATCTGCCGCAGTCTGGCCACTGAAGACGAGAACGTCGCGCTCGTCTTCGCGCAGCTCGGCGATCGACGCGCTCGAGCCGGACTCGCCGCGCTCCTCGATCGGCGCATTGCTGCGCCCGCCGTGTTGTCGCGGTTTCTCTCGGCGGGTCCGCGCGATTTGACGCTGAGCACGGCCGCGCGCCGCGGCGCCACGGCGTTGATGGCCGTCTTTGCCGGAATGCGCGGCGGGCTCGATCGCTTCCTCGAAACCGGCCCGCTCGAGTCGCCATTCCTGATTTTGCGGCGCCTGCTCCGCGCCATGGACGCGCAACTTCAGAGCGAGGACGCGCTGGATTCGGCGCAGGTCCATGCCGCGTTTGCCCGCGCGCGTGAGCACTTCCTCACGCAGGAGGGGGAGCCGCGAACCTCGCGGCTGCTCTATGGCCGCGATGACTTCGCGTCAGCGACCGACTGGCAGGTGCATCGCGATCTGGTCTTCACCCATGCGTCAGGCATCGTCGACGCATACGCCGCCTATCGTCGTGATCTCAACGTGCTGGTCTCGGGTGGCGTGTGGCGCATGTTCAAGGTCGCCGAAGCTGAATATCGGCGCACGCTCGACGCCCATGCCGTGCTCGACTTTCCTGATCTGTTGCTCCACGCGCGAGAGCTGCTCGGTCAGATGGAGGAGTTCGCGCAAAGCCGGTATCGCCTCGAATCGCGTTACCACCACGTGCTAGTTGACGAATTCCAGGACACCAGCCGCGCGCAATGGGATCTCGTCGCGCTGCTGACGCAGTCGTGGGGCGAGGGCGCCGGTCTGGCCGACTCCGGGCCGCTCCATCCCACCGTCTTCATCGTGGGCGACCGGAAGCAGTCGATCTACGCATTTCGCGACGCGGAGGTCTCGATGCTGCGTGAGGCGGCGCGGCATCTCGAAGGACTTCGTCCCGATGGCGACGTCAAGCGATCGATCTCGCGCAGCTTTCGTTCCGTGCCGCAGCTCCTCGCGTTCGTCAACGACCTGTGTCACGACATCGAGAAGGCATCGGCCAGGCCCGACGCGTTTCAGTACGAAGAGGAAGATCGATTTCCGCTTCACGATGAGGTCCGCCTGAAGGCGGACACTACACCGGAGGTCCCGCTAAAGCCGGACACGACACCGCTCGCGCTGCTGACCGGCGACACACCGGAAGCCTGTGCCGTGACGACGGCCGCCGAGATCTCGCGGTTGATTGTCGAAGGCACGCCCATCCGCGATCGCAACACCGGGGTGCAACGGCCGATCCGCCCTGGCGACATCGCGATCCTGTTCCGCACGCGCGAGAGCCATCGTGAGTTCGAAGAGGCGCTCGAGCGCTACGGTCTGCCGTCGTATGTCTACAAGGGTCTCGGGTTCTTCGATGCCGACGAGATCAAGGATGTCCTGACGCTGCTCTGGTATCTCGCCGATCCGCTCTCAAATCTGCGGGCCGCTGCATGGCTGCGTTCTCGCTTCGTCGGCATTTCTGATGAAGGACTCCGCCGACTTGCTCCGGCTTTAGCCGATGCGCTCAGCTCAGAAGAGCCTCCGGCCGCCGTCGCACAACTTGATACTGACGATGCCGACGCACTGACGGCGGCGCGGGCTTCATCGCGGCGATGGCGGGCACTCGTCGATCGAATGCCGCCCGCCGAACTGCTCGACTGCGTGCTCGAGGAGTCGGCCTATCTCGTCGAGATTCGCGGCGCACGATTCCTGCAGGCGCGCGAGAACCTGAAGAAGATTCGCGCAATCATCCGCCGCATCCAGAACCGTGGCTACGTCACCCTCGATCGCATTGCCTCTCACCTCGATCGACTTGCCGTCGGCGACGATGCGAATGCCGCGATCGATGCGTCGGACGCGGTGAGCCTGATGACCGTGCACGCCGCCAAAGGACTGGAGTTCCCGGTTGTCTTTGTCGTCAACCTCGCGCGCGGAACGGCGAACCGGCGCGCGCCGATCCGCATCGCGACATCGGGCGACGAGGACGGATCGGTGGCGGTCGGCGATTTCCAATCGAGCGGTGACGAGGATCAGGCCGACAGGGAACGTGAGGAGACCAAGCGGCTGCTCTACGTGGCGATGACACGTGCACGAGACCGGCTCTATCTCGGCACGGTGCTGAAGGAAGGCGTCGTGCAACCGGGTCGCGGCAGTCTGGCCGAAGTGCTCCCTGCGTCGTTCCTGGCGTCCTTTGGCGCAGCAGCCGCAGGCGGTGGTGTTCTCGCGTGGAAAGCCACGTCTGGGGTATCGCACGCGATGCGGACCTGTGCGTCGGCGCCGCCGCAGGCTGCAGCAAGCGCAGTCGGCACCACGCCTGCGGTGCCGGCAGAAAGCGACTTCGCACATCTGGACAGCGCTGTGCCTCCGCGACAGACCGTCGCGGCAATGATCGAGGGGTCGAGTTTCGTAGAGGCGGGTCTTCAGACCCGCCTTCGGCCCGATACCGAAGAATCCGATCGTCTCGTCGGGTCACTCGTGCATCGGCTGTTGCAGCGCGAAGGTCTTGCCGCTGATGCCGCGCGCAGCGATGCCTGGATCGCCGAGCGTCTCGGCTCACTCGTTCGCGTCGAGGAGTCGATCGCGATTGCCGATCGCGACGCCGTGATCCGCCGCGCGGCCGCCGCCTATCGCGCATTCTCAGAACACGGGGAGCTGCGCGCGTTGTATCTGTCGGGAACAGCCTTTCACGAAGTCCCGTTCTCGCTCTTGATCGACGATCGCATCGTGCGCGGCACGATCGACTGTCTCGTGCAGAAGGCCGACGGCGACATTGCCGTACTCGAGTTCAAAACTGGACGGCGACGTCCCGAGCATGAGGCGCAAACGGCGTTGTACGAGCAGGCTGCGGCGTCGCTCTTTCCTGGACGTCGAGTTGTTACACAACTTCTCTACGCAGCCGACGCAGGCATTTCCTGAAGCGATCGCCTGTTTTCGGGCTGAATCTGCACAAAACGGAGTTTCAGGAGCCGTGTTCGTCTCATAAATCGGCCCAGCTGCACATCACGGCATCACTTTCTGCATTGCACCTGCCGGATTCAGCCCATAGAATCAAGTTTTGGGGAGAAACGATTGACGACGAAAGAGGAGACACGCGTGGCGCTGACCTGTCCCAGCTGTGGGAACGACCAGAACTTTCTCGTGAAGACGCTCCAGATGCACGTCGTCCATGTCGAGGATTCGCGGGTTGAGGTCTCGGAAGAGGGCCGTCCCTACGTGCAGGAACTGCTGTGCGATGAATGCGAGACCGCGCTGAACCTTGATGAGGTCGATGAAGCCGTCCGGAAGGAACTGCTACTGACACTTGGTGCCCGCTGAGGCAGGCGCCGGCCTGCCCTGAGGTTCAGCCATAGGTTTACCTTACCCATCATCCTCGTCTTCGTCATAGTCCTCGAAGTAGTCACACTCCGGGCAAAGCCACTCAAAGGATTTCGTCGTTTTGGTCTGTGCGTAACCGGGCACGCGATCGACGATCTCGCGTTCACGCAACTGCATCATCTCGCCACAGAGCGGGCACTCCTTCGTCACCATTGACTTCTCCTAGGGCGATCCCTATCGTACCCTCACGGTCATGAGGCGGGGCACCTTCCGTCCACGCGGCGGCGATTCGGTCGCAATCATCGCGGGTGAGGACCGCCACGACGCGAGCTGCTTTGCCGACGAAGTCGCCATCGATTTTCCGTCGGTCGATCTCGCACTGGCGCGTATTCGACGCGCGTTCCTCGCCGATGAGCGGCCCTCGCAATTACGCGCGACGGTCCATCTCTCGGGGCAGGAGGCGCGCCGGGGCGCGACCGTGCCGCTCGACGTGCCCGTCCACTGCACGTGCCGGTACTGCGGCGGACGGGGCGAATCATGGACTGAAACCTGCGTGCATTGTGATGGCACCGGTGCCGAACTTCTGCACCAGCCGCTGCACGTCACGATTCCCGCCGGCGTCAACGACGGTGCTCGATTCCAGTTTTCGGTGACGCCCCGTCAGAACCTTACGACCCGCATCGAACTTCACGTTCTCGTGAGTCAGTCCGGCTGAAGCCGGACACGACCAAACTGAGTGGAACGGCACGTCAGGCTTCTGGCGATCCTGGCCGGCCTCTGGGGAGCGCTGGCGATGCTCGTCGGTGTCTCGACGCTGTTGCTGTCAGCCGGAGCGCTGGCCCAGCTCCTCGATTCGGTCGGAACCGGTGTCGAATTCGCCGCCGGCCTGACCGCGGCTGCACTGGCGGTGATTGGCGTGTTCAGCCTCATTTACGGAGGTGCCCACGCATGGGCAACCGTGCTGCTGCGCCGGCGCACGGCCTTCGGCCGCGTCCTCATGCTCGCGTTGGCACTGGTCGATCTCGTCGTCTTGCCGTTTGGAACGGCCCTCGGCGTCTATGCGCTGTGGGTACTGCTCACCAATGAAGGCCGCCGGCTATTTGAGGTTCATAGTTCAGAGGGTGCCCGCTTGAACCCATGGCACTAAAACCTTCGGGAACCCTCGGGAACTTCTTGAACCTCTGGAACCAGTAAAATGAAAAGGATATGGCACCCATAGACCGCGACGCTGTGTTGAATGCGCTGCGCGTCGTCGTCGATCCCGACATCCGGAAAGACATTGTGTCGCTCGGCTTCGTGAAGGACCTGACGATCGCCGACGGCCGCGCCTCGTTCACGATTGAGCTGACCACGCCGGCGTGTCCGGTCAAGGATCAGATGCGCGACCAGGCCGCTGCGGCGGTACGTGCGGTGCCTGGAATCTCGGACGTGAAGGTGCAGCTGACGGCCAAGGTGCGTGCGGCGGTGTTCCCCGAAGCGGGCCGTCCGCCGATGCCGGGAGTGAAGAACGTCATTGCCGTCGGAGCGGGGAAGGGTGGAGTCGGGAAGACGACCGTGTCGGTGAACCTGGCATTGGCGCTGGCGCGTTGCGGCAGCCGGGTCGGGATTCTCGACGGCGACATGTACGGCCCGAACGTCCCCATCATGCTGGGTCTCAACAACACGCAGCTGGGTACCGACGGACAGCGGATTGTTCCTGCAGAGAAGTACGGCATCCAGGTCGTCTCAATCGGCTTCCTCACCAATGACGATGCGCCGATCATCTGGCGCGGTCCGATGCTGCATCAGGCGATTCAGCAGTTCTTCCGCGAAGTGGCATGGAAGGATCTGGATTACTTGATCATCGACATGCCGCCCGGCACCGGCGACGTTGCGCTCAGTCTGAGCCAGACCGTACCTGTGGTCGGGTCGGTGGTCGTGACGACACCACAGCAGGTGTCGCTCGCCGACAGCCGTCGCGCGGTGCGGATGTATCAGAAGCTCAACATCCCGACGCTCGGTATCGTCGAGAACATGAGCTACCACCGATGCACCAATTGCCATCACGAGTCGGACCTGTTTGGTC
This sequence comes from Acidobacteriota bacterium, assembly GCA_046765795.1. Taxonomy (GTDB): domain Bacteria; phylum Acidobacteriota; class Vicinamibacteria; order Vicinamibacterales; family UBA2999; genus Gp6-AA40. The sequence continues at coordinate 14,495 of JBKPRH010000086.1, forward strand.
ACGGCGGCGGTGAGGCGATGGCGTCGGAGATGAGCGTTCCGTTTCTTGGCCGGCTGCCGGTCTATCAACCGATTCGCGAGGGCGGCGATTCCGGTGTGCCGCTCGTCGTCGCAGAGCCGGCATCAGAAGCCGCGCGGGCGTTCTTGACTGTCGCCGAGCGCACCGCGGCGCAGGTGTCGATCACGGTGCACAAGTTGACCGAGGCGAACAAAGGCAAGATCCCGCTGATTCCGGTACGGTAGGCGTGCTCCCTGCAATGGCTTTAGGCTTTAGTCTTTAGGCTTTCGACTGATGGCCCAACGCCCAACGCCCAACGCCCAGCCCAAAGCCAAGACATGACTTCGATCGACCTTCCCTACACCAAGCGGACGCTGGCCAACGGGCTCGATGTGATCGTCCACGAGGACCATCACGTCCCGATCGTCGCGGTCAACATCTGGTATCACGTGGGTTCGAAGAACGAACGTCCAGGCCGTACTGGGTTCGCCCATCTCTTCGAGCATCTGATGTTCGAAGGGTCGGAGCATCACAACACCGGCTTCTTCCCACCGCTCCAGCAAGCCGGCGCGCTGCTCAACGGCTCGACAAACACCGACCGGACCAACTACTGGGCGGTTGTGCCGACCAGTGCGATCGATCGTGCGCTGTGGATGGAATCGGATCGCATGGGGTATCTCTTGCCGGCGGTCACGCGCGAGCGGTTCGAAACGCAGCGTGACGTGGTGTTGAACGAGCGGCGGCAGAACTATGAGAACCGGCCGTACGGTATGGCCATCATGGCGATCACGTCGGCGTTGTACCCGCCGGATCATCCGTATAGCTGGATGACGATTGGCTCGGCCGACGACATTCGAGCCATGCAGCTCGAGGACGTCCAGGCGTTCTTCCGGACTTACTACCATCCCTCGAATGCCTCGCTGGTTCTGGCCGGCGATATCGACACGCCGCGCGCGTTCGATCTCGCCGAGCAGTACTTCGGCGACCTGCCGCCTGGCACACGCCCGCTGCCGGTGATCGCCGCAGCATCGCTGGCCCGTGAGCAGCGGCTGGTGATGGAGGATCGTGTCGAGTTGCCGCGCGTTTATATCGCGTGGCTGTCGCCCGCGATGTTTGCGGCCGACGATGCCGAGTTGGATCTCGTCGCCGACTTGCTGGCCAATGGCAAGACGTCGCGGCTCTATCGCACGCTCGTCTACGAACGGCGCATTGCGCTCGATGTCTCCGCACATCAACATTCGCGCGAGTTGGGAAGCTTCTTTTTGCTCGCGGCCACCGCAGCGCCCGGTCAATCCCTCGCCGAGATCTACGCTGAAATCGATGCGGAACTCGATCGGCACTCTGCGATGGGACCGACCGATGACGAAATGGAGCGCGCGCTTGCGCAGGCCGAGGCGCAGTTCATCTATCGACTCCAGACCGTTGGCGGATTCGGCGGGAAATCCGATCAGCTGAACGCCTACAACGTGCTCCTAGGCAATCCTGGGTTCTTCACCGCCGATCTCGATCGCTATCGTCGCGCCACGCACGACAGTGTCCGGTCGGCCGCTGCCCGGCATCTGCGTCGCGATGCGCGCGTCGTGCTGAGCGTGATTCCTCGTGGCCAGAACGCGCTTGCGCTCGCCGGCTCCGAGCCAGTGACCGTCTCGTGACTGGCGTCGATCGATCACGGCTGCCGGCGGTTGGACCAGATCCGGCGTTCTCGTTTCCCGAGATCGCGCGGCACACGCTGTCCAACGGACTCGACGTGAGGACCGTCGAGCACGCGAGCGTCCCGCTGCTCACGATCCTGCTCCAGGTTGAAGGTGGATCTGGGGCCGATGCGTCCGACCGAGAGGGCCTGGCGGCGATCGTCGCCGACATGGTGGACGAAGGAACGGGCGCGCTCAGTGCCATCGACGTCTCCGACGCGATGGCCCGGATTGGCGCTGACTACGACGTGGACGTCAGTCCCGACGTCATGTCGTTCTCGATCACCACGCTTGCACGATTTGCGACGCGTGGCGCGTCACTCCTCGCCGACATGACCACGAAGCCGAGCATGCGGGAGACGGACTTCACGCGCGTTCGGCAGATGCGTCTCGATCGTCTGAAACAGCTCAAGGATCTGCCGCCCGCAGTCGCGGAGCGCGCGTTCCTGCGGTTGGTGTACGCGCAGCATCCGTATGGACATGTGCCGATTGGAAGCGACACGGCACTGAAGCGCATCTCACTCGACGATACGTCGGCGCTGCACTCCGCAATGTTTCGCCCGTCTCACGCCACACTGGTGATGACCGGCGCACTCTCGCATCAAGAGATGCTCGAGATCGCCAAGGGTGCGTTTGGCGAATGGGCTGACACGGGAGCGAGGGGAACACCGGTGCAGCGTGCGTCGGCGATCGAGCCATCGGAGATGGCGCCGCCCCGTTTGGCGATCGTGCCGCGTGAAGCCGCCGCGCAGTCGGAGTTGCGCATCGGCCATCTCTCTGCGCGACGCAACACGCCGGACTATCCGGCGCTCCTCGTGATGAACGCGCTGCTCGGCGGTCAATTCGTCAGCCGCATCAACTTGAAGCTGCGCGAAGAGAAGGCCTACACCTACGGCGCCCGAACCGGTTTCGATTGGCGCCGCGGACTGTCTCCATTCGTGCTGCAGGCGAGCGTGCACACCGCGTCCACGGCCGACGCGATCGCCGACGCGATCGCAGAGATTGAGGGGCTGCGTGACTCGCGGCCGCCGACCCAGGACGAACTGGTGTTGGCCAAGGCGTCGCTGACGCGCGGGTATCCGCGCAACTTCGAGACGGCGCAGCAAGTGGCGCGCTCGGTCGCACAGCTCGCGCTCTACGATCTGCCCGATTCCTATTTCGCGGAGTTCGTCCCGAAAGTGAACGCCATCGGGGAGGACGACGTCACGCGTGCCGCGATGCAGTACCTGGTGCCCGAGAAGATGAGCACGCTCATCGTCGGCGACCACTCTGCCATTGCAGACTCATTGGACACGCTCGGCCTCGGCACACCGAGCGTCCTTTCACCCGAACTCTGATCATGTAGTGTCCGGCTTTAGCCGGACGAGCGCGGTCCGCCTGAAGGCGGACACTACATCGGACCGTGCTACGCTAGCCGGGTTCCTCGGGATTTTCCTCGTGACTACCGACGATCTCGCGCCGAACGTCGATTCCGAAAGTGCGATCGGTCGCATCACCAGCGTTGCCGTCGTGATCGGCGCACTTGCGGCTATCGTGGCCGGCGCAACCATCTGGCTGCTCCTCACTGACCCTGTCACGGTGCTGAACGCCGTCGATGAGGGACAGGTCTCGCCGCTCGTCCGTCAGCTCGCCGACATCATCTACAACGCGCTGGCTGGACTGCTCGACTACCTCTAGGAATCAGGGTTCAGGATGGTCTCGTTTACCTGAGCTTCCACGCGTTCGACTCTGTACGCGCGTGCTTGAGGTCGAGAGCTGACGATGTTTGCGAGTGTGCCATTGACGAAGTGCGCCGCCGCGCCATCGTCGAGTGCGAGCGCGGCCGTAATCGTTCCTTGCTCGATCAACCGATGCAGTGCCGGTCGGCGCTCGGCTTCTCCGTCGTAATGCGGGCAGCACGCGCCAGCCAGGAAGCCGAGGCCAGTCAGTGGATACAGGCCCGTCCCTGACGAATCGGTCAAGCCCGTTTCGAACCAGCAAATCGCACCGGCGCTGACGCCGGCCAGCACGGTTCCAGCTTCCCATGCGCGACGCAGGAGCGCTGGCATCTCCCACTCACGCCACACCGCGAGCATGCTCTTGGTGTTGCCGCCGCCGACGTAGATGACGTCCTGCTCGAGCAGGACCGTCTTCAAGTCGGGTGTGCGTGCGAAGAGCGGGATGTGCGTCGGTCGGCACGGCAGCTGTCTGAACGCGGTATAGAAGCTGTCGATATACGACTCCGCGTCACCGGCTGCCGTAGCGAGGAAGCACACCGAGGGATTCTCACGTCGCGCGAGACCGAGGACGAAGTGATCGAGCGCCGGATTATCAGGCTCCATCGAGAACCCGCCACCACCCATTGCTACGATCTGTGTGTCCACCGCCACGCTCCACTCCTCAGAGATTCGGGCGAATCTCTTTTTAGAGATTCGCCCGAAGGAATTTCGTCAGGACGTACCCGTCGATGAACTTGAACGGTGCGGTTCCGCTGCTGTAATGACCGCACGGCAGCACAGCGACCGTGTGCGGCAGTCCGCGGCTCGCGAACTCGTCAACCAACTTCCTCGAGAGATCGACGGGGAAGGTGAGGTCGTACTTCGCGTAGACGAGCAGCGTTCGTTTGTCGCGCACGCGATCGAGATAGATGAACGGACTGATCGGTCGCCACAGCCGGCGTAGTTGGTCGAGATCGATGTGACCGTTCAGTCCTTCGCGAACGTGGCGCGTCGAGAGCCCCCGCCAGACGACGTCGGCAAACCACGGCGACACATGATTGAGCGCCTGCACGCGAATCTTCGGTTCGTGCGCTGACGTCAGCAGCGACAAGCACGAGCCGAGACTGGTGCCGAGAATGCCGATTCGCTCGAAGCCCTGATCGGACAGCCACTGGATCGCTCGTCGCGCGTCGAGTACGGCCTGCCGGCATACCTGCACGGTCCGTGCGATGTTCGAGCTGACGATGTAGTCGGCGCGGGTGAGTTCGGGGGGCATGCGCGCATCGTGGTAGGGCAGGCTCAGACGAAGCGCCGAGATGCCGCATTTCGCCAGCAGCTTTGAGAGCCCGATGTGTCCGCCCGCGTCGGAATTCCACTGAGGCAGTACCAGCACCGCGCGTCCGCGACCGCGTTTGACGCCGAGCGGTGGCTCATCCTTCGCGGGAAACCATCGCGCCACCACCATGTTGTTCTCGGCGTGCGGCGTCACATGCGCGCTCGGAAAGCGCAGCGTGCCCGCTTCACCATCGCCGTTCGGACTGGCGCCGGCGCGCGCGCGCGCGGCGACGAATTCGAAATCTGATGTCGGTGGCGCAGTGAAGAACGCCTGGCTGTCGCGCAGGGCATCCTCGACCCACTGTTCGAGCACGGCGCTCGCGTTGTCGTGATGACCGTTCTCAGAGATCCAATCGATGCCCCACTCGAAAGGCCGCACGACGCGGTCCTTGGTGACCGAGGCCAGACGACGTTCCCACGCGTGAAAAATTGGAGCTAACACTATGAGGATTGAAGGACCTTCTCGATCGCGCTCGCGACCGAGAGCAAAGCCACTGTCTCCATGCCGACCAGTTGCGCACCGGCAGGAAGACCGTCATGCGTGCGTCCGCACGGCATGGTGATGGCGGGGTGACCGGTGATGTTGAACGGTTGCGTGAGCCGCAGCGTGACGGCGCGAACGGGCTGTTCGGCGGTGCCGATGGAGACGTTCGCCGCGCCAAGCTTGACCGCTGGCACTGGCAGCGTCGGCAGCAGGAGGCCGTCGCGTCCGTGCAGCGCTGTATTCACTTCGCGGATCAGTACATCGCGACCGTGCATCGCGCGCACGTAGTCCTCGCCGAGGATGTAGCGCGCCATCTCGAGGCGAAGTCGAACGTTCGGTGTGTACTTCTCCGGCTGACTCTCGAGCGTCTTCGCGTGGAACGCCGCGGCTTCCGGCAACGCGATGTGGACGTAGATCGTGGGCGCGTCCGCGGCATGCGGGATCGCGACATCGTCGAGAATTGCGCCGGCGGTTGTCAGCCGTGTGCAGGCTTCGTGGAATCTCGCTGCAATCTCTGGATCGAGGACGTCGAAGAAGTATCCGCGAGGGATGCCGAAACGAAGTCCGCTCAGATCTCGCGGCTCGAGAGGCGATGGGTTCGGCATGCCAGCGAGCGTCTGGTGCAGGAGCGCTGCGTCGTCGACCGATCGGCAGAGCGGTCCGACATGATCGAGCGTGCTGCTCAACGGCACGACGCCGTCGATGGGGATCTCGCCGAACGCGGGCTTGAGACCGACCAGGCCGCACGCCGCTGCTGGAATACGGATCGAGCCGCCGGTGTCTGAGCCGATCGAGGCGTAGCACATGTCGGCCACGATCGCTGCCGCCGACCCGCCAGACGATCCGCCTGGAGATCGCGTTGGATCGAGGGGATGATGAACCGGCCCGTACGCCGAGTCTTCGTTGGTGGTGCCGAGAGCGAACTCGTGCAGGTTGGTCTTTCCGACGAACACGGCTCCGGCCGCGCGGAGTCGCGTCGAGACCACGGCGTCATGTGCCGCGACGTGACCGCGGCGCACTCGCGACGCCGCGCTCGTCGGCGTTCCGCGGAGGTCGATCAAATCCTTGAGCGAGATCGGCACGCCATGGAGCGGACCACGATAGCGGCCGGCCGCGATTTCCTGATCGGCCGCGCGTGCCTGCTCGCGTGCTTCGTCGGCGAGGACGGTGATGAACGCGTTGATTGACGGGTCGCGCCCGGCGATCTGCTCGAGGCAGCGCTCCGTCACTGCGGCTGACGTGATCGATCGTGACTGCAGCGCTCGCGACAGCTCTGCCACAGTACCCAGTAAATCAGCGGACATGCGTGGGTGGCGACTCGGGAAGCTTGCCGCTCAAATCCAGATTCCAGTCCGCCGCACGCAGCGTCTTCGTTGACGTGGCCAGCCCCTCGAGCAACGGCCGCAGCGCCGGCAGGTTACGCCGGTCGGCATCTTGCAGCGCGTTTTGGAGCCATTCATCAATCGTCATCAGCAACTTAGTGGTGTGTCTTTCCTGAATTACTACCGGCCGCTCCGTTGTCGCGGCCGGGAACTCGCGGTCGGAAGCTGGTGGTTGGCGGTACTCTTTCAGTCTATACGGACCACTAGAGTACCCTGAACTCGTTCCAGGAGCGTTCTGGCGCTCGTCGAAGGCGGAGATTGTGAGGAAGACGAAGATCATCGCGACCCTTGGCCCCGCATCGAGCTCAGACGCTGCCATTCGCGAGTTGATCGACGCTGGTGTGGACGTCTTCCGGTTCAATTTCTCGCACGGCACGCACGAGACTCATGCCGCCGCCATCGCCCGGGTGCGTCAGGCCGCGACAGAAAGCGGCCGACTGATCGGGCTGCTTCAGGATCTCAGCGGACCCAAAATTCGGACTGGATGGCTGCGCGGGCATACCCCGGTGACGCTGAGTCGGGGTGATCGCCTGACGATTGGCGTCGGCGATTTCGAAGGCGAACCCGGCCACGTCTCCACAACGTTCGATCTTCCACGAGTCGTGCGGCCCGGCGACTGCCTGCTCCTCGACGACGGCCGTCTTCAACTCCGAGTGGAGAAGGTGGCTCCAGGGGAGTTGCAGACCACGGTTGTTGATGGCGGACCGCTCGGTGAGCACAAGGGCATCAACGTGCCGGGCGTGGAATTTCCCGCGACTGGATTAACGGACAAGGACATTGCCGATCTGCAGTTCGGCGCGAAACAGGGGATCGATTTTGTCGCGCTGAGCTTCGTGCAAAGCGCGGCCGTTTTGCGTCAGGCGCGCGATCTGTTGCGAACGTCGAATGCGCCCGAGATCCCACT
>JBKPRH010000087.1:0-13164 GCA_046765795.1 Acidobacteriota bacterium
TGGCGTCCTCCACCGACCAGTTCCGCAAGTACGCCGCACGGAAATCAACGATGTCGACAAACAGATACCCGTTCGGTGTGAGCAGCTCGCGCACGCGCCTGAGCGTGCCCGCCACATCGAGCAGGTGATCGACGGTCTGGCAAATCAGCACGAGGTCGAACTGTCGCCCGCCGAAGTCGTGCTCCTCGACGAGACCGGTGATCGTTTCGAGCCCGAACGTACGTGCTTCCTGGACCTCCAATGGCGCCGGATCAATCAAGGTACCCGAGAGCCCGAATTGCTTCGCAAAATGGCCGGCGACGACGCCGGTGGATCCGCCGATGTCGAGCATCGTCGCCAGGCCCCTTCGACTGATAAACGGCCGCACGAATTCGGCGCGGTCATGTGCGTACTCGCGCTGCTCGGCCTGAATCGTGCGCGCGTCAATCAACCGCCCGTGAAACGCGCTGACCAGCGGACGATAGACACCGTCGTAGAAGCGACCGTATGCCGCAGCGGTCATGCGCGGATTCAGGAACACGAGACCGCAGCGGCTGCAGGCGCTGGCCTGTGCCGGATAGCCATAGCGATCCCGGTGCGTGATCGTCACGAGCACATTCGTGCCGCAAAGATTGCACGTCATCACGAGGTCGTGCGGCTGCGCGGCGTAGTCGTAACCGAGATCCTGGATGCGCTGGCGACGGTCGGGCGGGATGATGGTCTGCATCAATACGTCAGCCGCTTTTCGATGGTGAGTTCCGCAGTGGCCAGGCAGTCGGCGATACGGCGGCCGGCGTCGCCGTCGCCGTAGAGGTGATCGGCCTTCGGCCGTCCGCGCCTGGCATGCTCACGAATCGCTCCGGCAATGGCCGTGCGATCGTGGCCGACGTCGAGCACGTTCGCGCCGCGCTCGCGTCCCTGCTGACGCGTCCCGACATTGACGGCGGGTACGCCGAGGAACGAGCACTCGCGAATCGCGACGCTGGAATTGCCGACGATGGCGGTCGAGTGCACCAGCAATCGCAGGAAGTCCTCCGGAAACATGTTGCGGAACAGGTGCAGGTTGTCTGGCTTCTCGCGCTCGCGGAAGACGCGGATGCCCTTCGAGGTGCCGTCGGAGCCGGCATCGACGTTCGGCCAGAACCAGAGCACGGGCAGGTTGATCGACTTCACTGCATACAGGGTTTCCTCGACCTGATGTCGCGCTTCTTCGTATTCCGTTGTGACGGGATGCTGCATGACGACCAGGTAGCCCTTCGACAGATCGAACTTGTTGGGGCCGACCCCGCCGTACTTCACAAGCGGATCGAAATCGAGCGCGGGCTTTGCCGCGACTTCCGCAGCAATGTCGATCGAAGGACAGCCGGTGATCACGACCGACTCAGGCGTTTCACCGAGCTTCTTCACGCGTTCGGCTGCGCCCTTGGTCGACACCAGGTGCAGGTTCGACAACTTGGTCACCGCGTGACGGACCTTCTCGTCGATCGAGCCGGTGACTTCCCCGCCCTGCACGTGCACGACGGGGATGTTCATGTACGAGGCGGCGACTGCGTTCGCCAGCGTCTCGTACCGGTCGGCGATCGTGACCACGGCGTCGGGCTTCAGGTTGTCGAACACCGTCGCTAATTCCACCAGGCCGAGGCCGGTTGACTTCGCTGACGTGACCAGGTTCTCTCCCTCGACCACCATGTAGACGCGCGCGGCAATCGGAAACCCGTCGTGCTCGATGGCCTGAATCGCGTTGCCATAGCGATCGAGCAACGCGGACGCGGCGACCACCAATTGCAGCTCGAGATCGGGATGCTGCTGGATGGCGCGAAGTGCGGTGCGAATGCGCGAATAGCTTGGGCGCGCGGTGACGACGACGCAAATTTTTCGTGTAGGCACTATCGGTGAATGAGTTGGTCGTTCACGCTTCTGAGTGCTCGCTGCTCAGTTCGTGTTCCGGTTCGGTTCTCGGTTCGAGCTTCGAGGTTCGGTGTTCGCAAGTTTGGCGTTTCGGCGTTGGTGTTCGATCTCAAGCTGGCTCCCCGAAGCGACGCGAAACCAGAACCCCGAACCTCGAACGCGAACCCTGAAATTGAACACGAACGGAGAAGCAAGAACCCAGAAGCGTGAACTATGATTTTCGTCAAAGGCCTTCGATGTCCTCGGCCATCAGCAACTGGTCTTCTGCAACAGCCCGCGCCAGGCGCTTGCCTACAAGATCGGACAACCGGTCCGGCGACAAGCCGGTGCCCGGCTTCTTGACCGCGAGATCATCCGAACTGAGCACCGTGCCGCGGGCCAGCGAGCGGCGGGCGACAACGCTCTTCGTGAAGAGACGACGTAGCGGATCGGTCTCGCGCGCCGAGGCGTCCTTGTCGAGTGGATTGGCGCGCATCCGCTCGATGAAGCGAATGCCGTCCACCAACTGCCGCAGCTCGTTCGTCGTCACCGACGCGATCACGTCCGGCCCGAACATATCGCGCGACAGCGCGACATGCAGTTCGAGAATGTCCATGCCGATGGCCACACCAGCGAGACCGGGATAGATTGTGCCTGAATGATCTGAGAGTCCCACCCAGCAGCCGTACCGTTCCCGGTAGACGGGAATCAGATTCAGGCCGACTCGCTCGGGAGGACATGGATACGCGGTTGTGCACTGCAGCACACCGACCTTCGATCCGCGGTTCCTGATGCGGGCGACTGCCGCATCGGTCTCGACGAGCGGACTCATGCCGGTCGAGAGCACCACGGGCGATCCGGTGTCGAGCACGCGGTCGAGCAGTTGCGCGTTTGACACTTCACCTGAAGCGATCTTCCAGAGCGGCTGTCCAACGCGTTGCAGGAGATCGACGGCGGCCAGCGAGAACGGCGACGACACAAACAGCACGTTGCGCTCGGCGCAGTGCGTCGCCAGGCCGTGCCACTGTTCCTCGGTGAACTCCATGCGCTTCCAGTAGTCGTAGCGCGTCGCATCCTGCCGGCTGAACTTCACGCGGAACGGCTCCGACGGCGTGCTCTCCTCAGCGGCGATGTGCGTCTGGAACTTCACCGCGTCGGCGCCGGCGGCGGCAATCGCGTCGATGAACGCGTGCGCGAGGCCGACGCTGCCGTCGTGCGACATCGCCACTTCGCCAATCACCAGGCATCGTCCGGAGCCGAGCCCGGTGAGCGCAGGGTGGACCTGTGTCATGAATGACGAACCAATAGCTTCTTCGGGTTCCAGTAGATGCGTTCGACGAGCGGCACGCGCCCGGCCAGCACAAGAGCGTATATCACGGGGCGCAACACGAGCAGCCACGCCTCCGATGCGCGAGCACGTGGTGATGGATCGCGCGCGATCTGCTCGACGGCGTCGGCAAAGACCGCCGTCGCGACACCCTTCGGCCTGACGAAGTGCTCGACGAAGCGCCGATTCGAACGGAGAATCGCCCCCGACAGTGCACCGGCGACTTGCTGCGTGTGCTCATCAAGCGAAGGCGCGCTGTTCAAAAAGCCGTGGGTGGGATCGAGCAGATAGTGGAAGTGGAATGTGCCTTCCTGGCTTTCGCGAAATTCCGGCAGCAGGATCGTAAACACGGGCCGATCGACGATCGCCGACTCGACGAGCGCGCTGGTGTTGAGTCCAACGACCGCTGCGGCATGGAACATCGAGTCGAAGTAGTCGGCACGGCTCTCCGCGTCAACCGGGTTTGCGCCCCAGAGCACGACGTCTTTGATGCGCGACAACTCGGCGAGCATCTCGGCCGTCCACTCGGCCGCCCGCTGCGGGTGAGGCCGAACGAGAATCGGCATGTCGCGCAGGCGCGCATCGCTCGATTGCCTGATGCTCGCGATCCATCGCAGCACGAAGGCCGCTTCCGACGGGCTCCCCCTGAACAGCGCCGAACACACGTAGAGCAGGAACGACCGCGCGCTGGTCAAACCCACGTGGCGGCAGAACGCGTCGCGATGGCGCGCCGGCGTTCGATCGAACCACTGATCGAAGCACTGCGCACCAGTGACCACCACGCGGTCGGCGGGAATGCCATGGAACCGCTCGGCCTCCTCACGCTGCGTCGTATTCCAGACGATGACCTTGTCGGGCACCACGCGTATCAACGCCTTGCTCGACAAGTGATCCCAGCTCCACACACAGAGCGCGCTGCGGATGCCGAGCGCGCGCGCCGCGCGCATGTAATCCAGTTGCGGCGAGCCGAGTTCGATGAGCGGCGTGATGAGCAGCACGTCGGCCTTGTGCTCGGTGATGAAGTCGTCAACGCCGATCTGTCTCGGCACGGCTCGCTCGAGCACGGCCAATAGGCGCGTCAGCAGTCCACGGAATGGCAGCTTTGCCAACGCCAGCACCAGCAGCGGCGTCCGTTCGTACGCGCGCTCGCGAATCTTCGGCGTCGCTTCGTAGCGCGGATCCGAGTAGCGGAGGTAATCGAGGCCGATCCGCAGCGCGCTCGAAAGTCGTCTGTAGCGGCCCCACTGGAGGATCGGCGTGAATCCGACAGTGACCTGCCCTGGATACTGGCTCGCCAGTCGATCGACCAGATCGCGGCCACCAAGCGCCTCTTCGCGATCCGCGGCGAGGTGCACTCGATGTCCGCGGTCGGCCAACGCGGCTATCACCGACTCGAAGTTCCTGAAGTAGGTGAAGTGCCGCGCGATGAACAACACATTCATACGTGATCTGCGGACGGCGCGGTCACCATCCCGCCCAGCGCACCCAGCGGATCGACCGCGCGCAGATCGGCGACGGCGAACCGCCCTGCTCCCAGGCGGTGATACGCGCGCATCGCCACCGCGACGTGCGCATGCAGCCACTTCGGATCGACGAAGAGCCCGGATGTGTCGACGCCGAGGCGCGGCGCGAGCCACGCGATGCTGCCGCACGTGCCGACAAACGCCTTCGCGCCTGCGACGATCTGCGTCTGCACGCCGAGGTTATTGCGTGGCGACATCCAGGCCCGGGCGCTGATCACGCGCCCGCGCGTCGCGAACGTGTAGTCAGCGTGGTCGTCTTCGAGCACGAGACCGGTATCGAGCAAGACGACTGGCAGCCGTTCCGAGAGCGCCGCCACGGTCGCACGCAGATGCGCGCGAATCTCCGGCGTATCGGGCAGCGAGCGCGCGGCGTAGAACTTCACCGCGACGTATTCCTGCGGCAGCAGTGCCGGATCGATCAATGCCGGCGCGGCCATCGTCGTGAAACGAAGGTGCGCATCGATGAAGCCCATCGCTCGCTGGCCGGACCAGTACAACGTGAACAGCCGGTACATCAAACCCGGATGCAACACGTCGAAGTCGTTCGTGCCGATCCGCTTGGCGACGCGATCGAGGATGTCGCGGTCCATGTCGGCGGGTTCGTAGTGCTTGACGACACCGCGCGCCGCGTTGCGCTTCGCAAAATCGGCTGGATCGATCTCGTCCCAGATCTCGACGTAGCGCTCGGCGACGCCTTGATACCAGGAGCCAACTCCGCCGCGCGACACGGCCACTATGCGGCTGGGATCGATGTGGAAAGCGGTCTTCAGCCAGTGCAGGAAGGGCACCCAGTAGAGCGTTTCGAAACCGACCTCTGAGAGCCACGGGCCAGCCACGAGTAATCGATCGCGTGAGACGATCGTCTCGATCTCGCGCTCGATGCTCCACTCGGTTCGGTAGAAGCTCCATCGCTCCTGCAAGTGGGCTTTCCGTCGCGATGCCGACCGGAGCGGACGTCTCACCGCGCGATACGGGACCTTGATCGCATTGACGGCGTGATTGCGAGCCGCCTCGGCCAACCGTCGCCCGCCGTGCCACACCGATCGCACTTTCTTATGCGAGACCTTGTACGACCACCGCACGCCGTTCGCGAGCCAACGCGCGCGTGCCACGGTTCGGCGCACCGCGAACCGAGCGAGATTCTCGGCGGTGGCGGACCAGCTCACCGCGCCACCCCAATCGACGAGTGATCCGCTCCCGCGAACCCGAGCCGGAGCACGTCTGTCGCACGAAGATCGACTTCGGTGAACGTGCCGCAGCGGAGCGCCGAAAACACGCGCTTCGCCACCTCGAGGTGATCGAAGCGGAACCCGCTCGCGTGTGAGTAGAACGCCAGTGTGTTGGTGCCGCAGAGCGGCGCGAGATACGAGAAGCCGCCGTAGGTGCCCACGAATCCGCGCGCACCGCGAATCACTTCGGTCTGGACCGCCAGGTTGTTCTCCGGCGTCATCAAGTGATCGATCGAATGCAGCTTGCCGCGCAGGCTCGGCGGGAAGTCATCGTGATCGTCGAAGCGCTGCGCGGTGTTCAACAACACTACGTCCACACGCGACGCCAGATCCGCGAGATAGCTCGTCACGAACTGCCGGTTCTCCGGCGTCGGCGGCAGCGCCACGTTGCCATAGAACTTGGCGGCCACGTAGTGCTCGGGGAGCTGCGCGAGAATTCCCGATGGTGGCGGTGCCGGCAGCGGGTTGAACACGGAGAACGCCTCGATGAGCGTGACGGGTGTGCGCTGCAACCAGAAGTGATCGAACAGCTGATACATCTGTGAGGGATGCAGCAGCTCGGCGCCACTGATTCCGCGTTTGGCCTGCACGCGCGCGAGAATGTCGCGATCGAACGAGGTCACCTCGATGTGCTTCTGCCGGCCGCCCTGCTCGACGATGCGCCGCTCATTAGCGACACGGAACTCGTCGGGCGTGAGGAAGGAGAAGATGTCCTCGTAGTGCGGCGTGATGTGCCGATACCACGGCGCTGCGCCACCACGCGAGACGACGATGAGCCTCTCGGGATCGAAGTTGCCGTAGGCCTTGGCCCAGGCCAGAAACGGAATCCAGTACAGCAGCTCGAAGCCGGTCTCCGACAACCAGGGTCCGAGAATAATCGGCTTGCCGCTGCGGCCGATCACGGTGACCAGCTCGCGCGTCTCCTTCGCTTCGCGGACGTCGCTGCCGGCGAGCATCTTGGCCGGATCGCGCTGGCGCCCGGCCTTCGGCGTCAATGTGGACGCCGACGGTGTGGCGACCTTGCGCCGCTTGCCGGCCGCGATGAACTGATCGGTGACGCGCTGCTTCACCGCACGCAGGATCGACAGCTTCTGCCGCTCGTAGCTCTTACGAATCCGATTCCGTGTCCGCTTGCGCCAGGGCTGCGTGCGCAGCTCGATCGAGAGGATGCCTGCCATCGGGAACAGCACCAGATACGCGAGCGCCGCTCCCGCGCCGGCGCTCACCGGAGCCGGCGCCGGCATCGCGCCGACGTGCTCAATGGCTTCGACAAATCGCGGCGTCGCGGCCTGCGCGCGGCCGAATGGACGCACAAAGCCATTGACGAATCGCTCGGCCTTGGGGTCGCCTCCGCCGTGTCCCGCGAGCGCTGCGGCCAGCTGCGGCACGTGCTCGTCGAGACTCCGCGACACGCGCAGCACACCGCTGTCCTCGTCCAGCAGATATTGCAGGTGCAGCGTGCCTTCCTGGTTGTTCTCGGAAATCTCAGGCTCGAGGACCGTGAACACCGGCTTGCCGACGACGGCGGCTTCGATAAACGCGCTGGTGTTGATCCCGACGACCGCAGAGCTGTAGTAGAGCGAGTCGAAGTAATCCTCCTTCGCCTCCGCATCAACCGGGTGCGCACCCCAGAACGCGACATTGTGATAGCCGGTGAGATCGACCTGCTTCCATTCGTCCAGCCGCGCAGGGTGCGGTCGCACGAGGATGCCGATGTCTTTCAGGCGAGGATCGGCGCTGCTGCGAACGGCCTGGATCCAGCGCTCTGCGAACGCCGGCTCGAACGTCGTGCCCCTGAACAATGACGAGCAGACATACAGGATGTACGGACGATCGGACCTGAGACCGACGCGGTCGCAGAACGCCTGGTAACCGAGCACCGGTCTCCGGTCGAACCACTGGTCGTAGCACTGCGCGCCAGTGACAACGATCCGATCCGCCGGCACGCCGTGCATCTCAGTCGCTTCGATGCGCTGTTTCTCATTCCAGAGAATGACACGCTCGGGGACCGTGCGGAGCAGCGACTTGCTCGAGAGATGATCCCAGCTCGCCACGGGCAACACCGTTCGCACGCCGAGCCGTTGTGCCGCGGCGAGATGATCGAGCTGCGGCGACCCAATGTCCACGAGCGGTGTAATCAGCAGAACGTCTGGTGCCTGCGACGATATGAATCGTTCGACCGCGCCGGCCCCCGGAATGCCGCGCTCGAGGAATCGCAGGATGCCGAGGATGCCCGAGGGACCGCCGAGCCACGAACCGAGACTCGAATTCGCCAGTCGCACGACGATGCGCGGTGCGCGATCCTCGGCTCGTTTTCGGAAATGAATCGTCTTCGCGTAGCGAGGATCGAGGAAGCGGAAATAATCGATGCCGAGCCGGAGCCGGCGCGCAAGCTCCGACCACGCGCCCGCATGGCGATTCGGCACGTCGGCGAGCGTGACGTTCGGATAGCGGGCCGTAATCCGCTCGACCATCTGTCGGCCGCCCATCGCTTCTTCACGGTCAGCTGCGAGGACGACGTGATGGCCATGCGCCGCCAGACCTTCGATCGCCGACTCAAAGAGCCGCAGATACGAATAGTGCCGCGCGATGAAGAGAATCTTCAGTGCCTACACCTCGACGACTGGCGCGCCCTCGGGAAGGGCGATTCGGCGGTCGCCCACGGCGACGTCCTCCAGGACCAAACGATCCGTCGCGGGGCGATACGCCTTTGCCACGCTCACGCCGGGCACCTGCGACGCAACATCGTTCCGGAGGAAGAACGCGTTGGTGCCGGTGGGATCGCACACCACCAGGCGGTAGCCCTTCCGCTGCGCCAGCTTCTCGAGCGCGGCCAGCGACGCGCCGCGATACGTTCTCGGGATGTCGTCGAGCGTGGCGTTCTTCGGAATCGTGACTGCCCGTTCCGCGCCGAGACCGGCGTTGTACTCGACGATGAGCACGCGCGGTGATACGACCGACAGCGCTTCGAGCACCCAATAGTCGTAGCTGTCGATGTCAATCGACAGGAGATCGACCTCACCTGTGAACCCGTGGTCGCTGAGTACCTGATTGATGTTCTCCGGTGAGACGGCGGTCGCGACGCCGATCACGCCAGCGTTGTGAGCGAAACGTGCACGCAGACTCTCAATCGCCTCGGGGACGATATCGATCATCAGACCCGACCAGCCACATTCGTAGGCGAGTAACGCGGCGTTGCCGCCGCTCCGCCCGCTACCAATCTCGACGAAGCGGCAATCGGTGACGCCGGCGTGCTCGAACAGGCCGACGATGATGCCGTCCTCCTCGTTCTGCGACCACAGCCTGAATCGCTTCGCGGACACATCGTGCGGCGGCGACATCGGAAGCCGAGACAGATGCATCGACCGCAACACGGCATTCAGCTGTCGCGCGAACACGACTCGCCACTTCTGCTCAGACTTGACTTTGTCCGTCAGCGAGTCGAACGCGTCCTGCCAGCGCTGCTGAATGCGCTCGCCCGCGCGGACCGCTTCCTGGTGGTCGCCACGCGACCAGTCGCGCGCCTCCCCGCGCCAGCGCTCGAGCGCTTCTTCCCAGCGGCGGTCCTGTGCCTTTTGCGCCTCGAGCAGCTTCTTCAGTTGCGCCGCCTGCTTGTGCTGTGCATCGGCGAGCTCGCGGACGGCTTGCGTCAGAGCCTCGAGCGACGTGTCGCGGCCGGCGGCTCCTCGAGGGCGAAGCACGCGCGCCAGGAAGGACTCAGGCATGCTGGGTGAGGAAATGAATCGTCACGGCGTCACACCTCGACCAGCGGTGTGCCTCCAGCCGGCGGGCCCGGCAGATCGGCCACCGGCATTCCTTCGAGACTCCACCGGTCGACCGGCGGACGATAGGCCTCGGCAACGGTGATTGCCGGGAGATCCGGCGCGACGCCGTCTCGCAGAAAGAACGCGTTCGTGCCGGTCGGGTCGCACACGACGAGCCGATACCCCTTGCGACGAGCGAGTTTCTCGATGGCGGCCAGCGAGGCTCCACGCAGTGGAGCCGGAATGTCGTCGAGCGCACAGTCTTTCGGGATGGTCAGCGCACGGTCAGGCCCGAGCTGGGCGTTGTACTCGACAATCAAGACGCGCGGCGACACGACCGTCAGCGCCTCGAGCACCCAATAGTCAAAGCTATCGATGTCGAGCGAGAGGAGATCGATCTCTCCTGTAAAGCCGTGATCGCGCAGAAGGTCGTTGACGTTCGTCGGCGTGACCGCCGCCGCGACGCCGACCACGCCCGCGTTATGGCGGAAGTTCTCGAGCAGGGTGTCGATCTTTCGCTGCTCGATCTCAATCATCAGGCCTCGCCAGCCGCATTCGTAGGCCAGCAGCGCCGAGTTGCCACCGCTGTTCCCACTGCCGATCTCGACGAAACGCCGGTCGGTGACGCCCGCGTGCTGAAACAGGGCGAGGATGATGCCGTCCTCCTCGTTCTGGGAATAGATCCGGAAGCGCCTCGCGGTGAGATCGTGCGGAGCCGGCAACGGCATGCGCGACAACTGCAGCGCGCGCATCATCGCGTTCATCTGACGCGCGAAGATGACGTGCCATTTGCGCTCGTTCTTGTTCGAGCGCCGCAACGACCCGACCACCTCCTGCCAGCGCGTGTGGACGCGCTCCTGCGTGTGCATCGTCTGGTCATGCTCGCGGCGTGAGGTGTCGAGCACCCGCTTCTGCCAGCGATCGAGCGCCTTCTCCCAGCGGCGATCCTGGGCCTGTTGCGCCTCGAGCAGCTTCTTCAGGTGCACGGCCTGCTGGCGCTGAGCCTCGGCGAGTTCACGGACCGCCTTGGTCAGCATCTCAATCGATCGATCCCGGCGTCCAATTCCAGCGCGGCGCAGCGCGCGACGAACCAACGAATCAGGCATGCAGGTCCTGCGCGGCGCCGAGCGCCGTGCGCACCAGCGCGGCGTCTTTCACGTCGAGCGTCACCAGCGATCCGCCGTTCACCTCGCGAATCATCCGTTCGGCGATCTCGCGGTGCACAGCATAGAAGGCATCGCGCTCCGAATAGAACGCAATCGCCGGGACGCCACACAGCGGCGCCAGGTAGGAATACCCGCCGTAGGTGCCGACGAACGCCTGCGCCTTGGCGATGACGGCGGTCTGAATATCCAGGTTGCGCTCCGGCGTCATCAGATCGTCGATCGTATGAATGCGGCTCTCTCGCCCCGGCGAATAGTCCTGATGATCGTCGACGCGAATGCCGGTGTTGAGCAGCACCACGTCGGTCGTGGCCGCGAGCGATCGCACGGTCGATTCCACGAACGCGCGGTTCTCGGCGGTATCGGGGAAGCACGAGCTGAAATAGAAGCGGACGGCGACGTACGACGAAGGCAGTCGGCCGGCGAGCCCGGCAACCGTCGGAGCAGTGATGGTGTGATAGCGCGAATAGTCGTCCACGCGCCGCACGGTCAACTGCTCCTTCCAGAACGGCAGGAACAGCTTGTACATCAGGCCGGGATGCAGCAGGAACGGCCGGCCGAGATTCGAGTCACGAATGATCGTCCGCACCATCTGCCGATCGAACGGTCCGAGCGTCCGCTGCTTCTTGGCCTGCTCGGTCTGGTCGCGGAATTCGCTGGGCGTGACGTGCGACAGCAGATCCACATACCGGCTGCCGATATGCGAATACCATGACGCCGGGCCGCCTCGTGACACGACCACGACCCGGTCAGGCGAGACCGAGGCCTGCTTGAGCGCCCACGCGACGAACGGAATCCAGTAGAGCAGCTCGAAGCCGACTTCTCCGGACCAGGGACCGACAAGGACGGTCCGGTTCTCCTGCGCCAACGTGGCAATGCGCCGCGCGATTCGCCGTTCTTCTTCGCGTCGCTCCTCCTGCCACTTCGCAAACATCAAGCCTTGCGAAATCATCTGGCGCTGCCGCGCCGACGCGTAGCGCAAGTCCACCATGTCGCGATGGAGCGCGCGCAGATCGCGATCCTGAGCGAGGCCTTCCAGCCGCTTCGACAAGCCCCTGATCTGCTTGCTCACACGTTCGAGCTGCTCCCGCTCCGATGAGGCACCCGCAGTGACCGCGCGCGAGATCTTCTGCAACGTGGCCTTCTCTTCCACGTGCTGCGGGTGCACGACGCGGTGCAGCGCGCGGCCCACGAAATCCAGCGCTCGCCCGAACACGCTCATCGCGACGGCGCTTTCCCTCGACCGCGCAGGCCGAGCCGATGGGTCAGCATGAGCACCTCATAGACGACGCGGCGGCCGAATCGACGCGTCTTTCCCCAGGCGACACGGCTGCCGACGAGGAGGTTGTAGACGGCGTGATGCCAGTAGTGCTTCGTGAGCTTCTTGGTCCAGATGACGTTGTCGTACCCGCGAACGACCGCGTGCGACGTCTCCGTCTTGCGGAAGTGCTTCCATCCATACGTGAGCGCATAGCGCAGCAGCATGCCGCGCCACGCGTTGCGCGAGATCGGGAGCGGCGGCGGCTCCGGCACCGCGTATTCGTTCCACAAGAGAATCGAATGTTGCAGCCACGGTGGTGAGTGGAACCACTTCGGCTCGTCGCCGGGCAGCACGAGTGTGTGACGTTGCCGGTCGACACTCGCCGCACCAGAGTCGCGGCGGAACCAGAGCGCTTCGGGTACTTGTCGCACACCGCCGTACAGCATCAGCTCGGCGATGAGCAGCCGATCGGGCCGCAGCACACGGCGGAAGATGCCAGCCTTGTCGAGCGCACGGACACGCATCAGGCCGTACACCATGTCGCCGGCAGCGACTGCGGCATGACACATGTGCCGCCACCGTGCACGCAGGCCGGCGCATCCGACTGTGTCGAAGAGCCGCGGCCCTTTGTCGAGTTCGATGCCAGTCGGACCGATGCGCCGCGTAATCGGATACGCGAGGACGGCATCGGGATCCGCGTCGAGCTCACCGAGCAGACACTCGAGCCAACGTGGATGCCAACGATCGTGATCGCTGACCCACGCGAAGTACTCGGCAGTCGGGCATTCGCGCATCGCGATCTGCACGACGTCGCGCCAGGTGGCGATCATCGCTTGACGGCTGTCGTGTTTGAAGTACTTGATGCGCGCGTCGCGCGACACATACGCGCGCGCAACAGACTCAGTCTCATCCGCCGAGGCATCGTCGAGCAGAATGAGCGTGAAGTCGCTGTGCGTTTGCGCGATCAATGACTCGATCGCTTCGGGCAGATGACGCGCGTTGTTGTAGAGCGTCATGCCCAGCACAACGCC
>JBKPRH010000088.1:0-18231 GCA_046765795.1 Acidobacteriota bacterium
GCAGCGCCTGCGGGAGTGTCAGTTTCAACCCGGGCATCTCCTCGAATTCAGCCCGGATGCGACATTGAAGATCCAAATCGCTCGGCTCGTCCGCCGCGGTCTTCTGCAGGACGGATGATTCGAGTGCCATAGTCGTGCTCCTGTCATTGATCGAGCAACGAATGTGCCTCGCCCGATCGTCGTGCGCGTGCGCAGATTGGCTCCTGAGACGCGCTGCACCTGACGCCGATCGCGTGTGTTTTCCCAGCGTCGCGAATTACTCCGCACGATCCAGAGCTGCGAGCAAACGTCCGGAAGCGATTGCTCCTGACAAACGCGCTCTCACCACTCCTGCCGCCTGGCCACGCCCTTGCAGTGGACCTCGTCAAGAAAGGAGGAGTGGCGATATGTTCGATACGGTCACCGGGAAAGCGCGCCATCTTCCAAGTCACGCAACGCTGCCGATCGTCGTTTCGACGACGGCACAGGCATTAGCAGTGACGGCAATCCTGGCGTTGCCCGCCCTCTTCGTCGCGGAGCAGATCCCCGAGATCCCGACGATGATGGCGTTCGTCGCCCCTCCTCCACCTCCACCCGCGCCACCGCCACCGCCGATGCAGCGACCCGCGCCGGCAAAGCCGGTCGCGCAGGCGGTGCCAGCGCCCTCGACGAGTGCCTTGATTGCGCCGGTCGAGGCACCGAAGACGATCGAGCCCGAACCCGAAGGACCGGAGTATCTGGACGAAGGTGTGCCGGGCGGAGTCGAGGGCGGTGTGCCTGGAGGAATCGTCGGTGGCGTGCTCGGCGGATTGCCTGAAGCACCACCGCCTCCTCCACCACCACCTGCGACACGAGGACCGGTTCGCGTCGGCGGACAGATTCAGGCACCGACGCTGATCCATCGCGTCGAGCCCTACTACCCGTCAACGGCTGTGGACGCGCGGCTTCAAGGCGTCGTGATTCTCGAAGCGATCGTCGATCGCGACGGAACGGTGGCGGAGGTCAAGGTTCTGCGGAGCGTGAACCCGCTGCTCGATCGCGAGGCCGTACTCGCCGTTAAGCAGTGGCGGTATTCACCGCTCGTGCTGAACGGCCTGCGCGAGCGCTTCGTGTTGACGGTGATGCTGTCGTTTTCAATCGAGACCAGAAGCTAAGGAGGACGGCCATGGCCAGAACTGCGATCGCCGTGCAGCAAACCGTGTGGGACTGCCGCTTCAGCCGGCCAGGTTTCCGGTTGTTCAGTTTGAGCGAACCATTGCAACCGGAAAGTGTCTGGGTATGCACGCGCACCGGCAAGTGCCGAAACGTCACTGACGAAGAGTGCGAGAAGTGTCCGCACTGGCAGATGGGGGACGAGGCGAACTAGTACCGCCTGTTCACGGCCGGCGGGATTGGCGTTCTACCAGGTAAGGGTCTTGTATTTTTTTGGACCCGCCCGGGGACGCCATGTTCGACCTCATCACGGGCAAGGCGCATCACCTGCCGAGTCATTCGACGCTGCCCATCGTGATGTCCACGACGGCTCAGGCCGCCGCGGCGATGGTGGCATTGATGGTCCCGGCGCTGTTCGTCGCACAGAAGACTCCGCAGATTCCCACGATGCTGGCGTTTGTGGTGCCAGCCCCGTCACCTCCATCACCGCCCGCGGCGCCGCCTGCTGGCGCGATGCGTTCAGCACCCGCAAAGCCGATCATTCGCGCGCAGCCAGTGCCATCGACGCGTGACGTCGTCGCCCCCGCAGAGGTGTCGAGGTCGAGTGAGCCGCAGCCAGCCAGTCCGCCCGCGCTCGATGATGGAGTGCCCGGTGGAGTTGAAGGAGGCGTTCCCGGAGGGATCGTGGGTGGCTTCGTGGGCGGCGTGCCTGAACCGCCGCCGCCTCCGCCCGTTGCCGACGCTTCTCCACCGGTTCGCATCGGGGGCGCGATTCAGTCGCCGAAGCTGGTGCATCGCGTCGAGCCGCTCTATCCACCTATCGCGATCAGCGCACGCATGCAGGGGCTGGTGATTCTCGAGACGCTCGTCGATCGCAACGGGAGCGTCGAGGACGTCAAGGTCCTGCGCAGCGCTGGTTCCGTGCTCGATCGCGAGGCCCTTGTTGCGGTCCGACAGTGGCGGTACGAGCCGCTGATACTCAATGGCCGGCCACTGCGCTTCGTTGTAACTGTGATCCTCTCGTTCTCGGTCGAGGGTACGACCTGAAAAGCATCGAGGCTACGCAGTGCGTGCGAAGTAGTCGATCACGGCGGCCGCCGCCTTGGCCCCCACGACCGACGCGAGCTCTTCGCGCGTTGCGCGGCGTACACCCGCCAGACTGCCGAACGTGGTCAGCAGCGCGCGACGGCGATGTGTCCCGATGCCCGGAATCGAATCGAGCTCCGATCGTAGATCGCGCATCGAGCGCGCCTTGCGGTGGAAGGTCACCGCAAACCGGTGGGCCTCGTCGCGAATGCGTTGAATCAGCAAGAGCGCAGGATCGTTTTCGGCCAGCGCCAGCGGCTCATGGCGATCTCTCGTGTAGAGTAGTTCTTCCTTCTTGGCGATGCCGACGGCGACGAGATTGGCGAGACCGATCGACTCGAGCGCCTCATACGCCGCCGATAGCTGTCCCTTGCCGCCGTCGATGACGATCAGATCGGGGAATGGGCCGCCGGCTTCGAGCACGGCTCGATAACGTCGCTGCACGACCTCTCGCATGGCGGCAAAGTCGTCGGAGCCGAAGTGAGGCTCCCGGCTCAAAGAACGCCAGCCTCGAATCCGAAACTTCCGGTATTCACTCCGCTTCATGCGCCCGTCTTCGCACACCACCATCGACGCGACCGTCTCGCTGCCCTGAATCGTGGAGATGTCGAAGCATTCGATCCGACGTGGAATCGTCGGCAACGACAGCTCGACGCGCAGCGTTTCCAAGGCGTCGAAATGCGCGGCCGTGATCTCGTTGAACCGTGTGCGATACGATAGTTCGGCGTTGCGCGTCGCCAGTTCCACGAGCGCGCGCTTCTCACCTCGCTGTGGGACCAGAATCCTCACTCGCCGCCCGGCCCGATTCGAGAGCCACTCTTCCATCGCCTCGACGTCTTCAATCTCCACGGGCAGATTGATCTCCGGCGCGGGCGGACGAACCTCGTAGAACTGGCCGAGCGCCGCCTGCATCACATCGCGGTCACCGCCGGCTAACGCTCCGGGGTCCGTGCTCAATTCGATCCGTTCGACGACGCGGCCACCGCGAATCTGGAAGACCTGGATCGCGCCACCGCTCGGGCCGACTTTGATGCCGAACACATCGCGGTCACCCAGTCCGGCGGTCGCCACCTTCTGCTGGCGATCGCGCAGTGTCTGCACCGTGCGCATCGCGTCACGCAGTTGTGCCGCCTCTTCGAAACGCTCGTGACGCGCCGCGTCCTCCATCCGATCGCGGAGCGTCTCGGCGAGTTCCTCGTTCCGTCCCTCGAGCAGCAACCTCGTGCTCACCACCGCTTCACCATATCGCTCTTGCGTGCAGATCTCGGCGACACACGGCGCCAAGCAGCGCTTGATGTCGTACTCGAGGCACGGGCGCGGCCGTGTTCCCGTGATGACCTCGTTACAGGAGCGGATGCCGAAGAGCCGGTGCGCCAGCGTCATCGTGCGCCGACCGAGCTTGGCCGGCAGAAACGGACCGGCGTAGAAGTCGGCGTTGTTCTCCACGGACCGGGCCACCAGCACGCGCGGGAACGCCTCGCTCGTTGTCAGCCGCAGGAACGGATAGTTCTTGTCGTCGCGCAGCAGGATGTTGTAACGAGGCGATCGCTGCTTGATCAGGTTGTTCTCGAGCGCCAGCGCCTCCATCACCGAATCGGTGAGGATCACCTCGAGGCGGGTGATGTCCTCGAGGAGGGCGTCATGGCGCGGGCTCATGCCATAGGCGCCGAGATAGCTGCGCACGCGGTCGCGGAGCGACCGCGCTTTTCCCACGTAGATGGTGTCGCCGCGCGCGTCCCCCCACAGATACACGCCGGGCTGCTCAGGCAGGCGGGCGATCTGATCCTTGAGGTCGTGAACGGCCATGATCTACTATGACTGGTTCCTACTCGATGAATTCTCTGCATTCTAGCGAGCGATGACGTTCACCGGCTTCATCGGAGCCGTGTGCATGTACCCGCTGCGCGCGATCATCAGCGCGAGCGTGGCGCTTGGCATCCACCCCAACGTCCTGACGCTCATCGGCGTCCTGATCAACGTCGTCGCCGCGATTGCGCTCGGCCGCGATCACTTTCTCGCGGCCGCCGTGATCATGATAGTGGCCAACATCTTCGATTTTATCGATGGCAAGGTGGCCTACATCACCAACACGATGTCGGAGTTCGGCGCCTTCTGGGACTCGACTCTCGACCGTTTCTCGGACATCGCGCTCTTCCTCGGCCTCATCTACCTCTATGCCACCCTCCGCCGCACGGACTACGTGATGGTCGCGGCGCTCGGACTGATGTTTTCGATCATGACCAGCTACGCGCGCGCACGCGCCGAGTCGTTGATCGAGAAGTGCAAGGTCGGGTTCATGGAACGGCCCGAGCGCATCGTCCTGTTCATGATCGGCGCGTTTCCGTCGCCGATTCCGCCGTTCACCCCCCGCATGGCGGCCGTGCAGTGGGTGATCCTGATCCTGTCGATCGTGACGGTCGCCAACCGCATCCACTACACCTACCTGGTCCTGAACAAGAAGCCGATCCCGACCGGCACCAACCCGATCACGAAGGTGTTCTGGCGCGGATTCTTCTGGCGCGACGAACGAGGATCGCTGCCCTACGACCTCTGGGTGATCGTCATCCTCGCGTTCATTTGGCTCACGCCCCCGGACTGGCTGCGCGACCCGACGGCCTCAGGGATGGCCGTGTGGGAGTATTTGCGATAGGCGCCGATGAACGATTCTGATGGCGCACGACAGTCGATCGAAGCCCTGCAGCCGTTCGGCAAGGTGCTGGCGATCAAACTGTACCGTTTGACGCTCGATCCGACGCCACCGGTCCCAATTCTCCCCTGCCTCGACCATGAGGCCATGCTGCACGAGACGGTGGCTCCGCATGCCGCGGCCTATCTGCAGGACGCCTCGTCAGGAGATCTCCACGAACTGGTATTCATTCCGGCCAACAAGCGGATCGAAGTGGATACCGTCTCGACATGGGGGGAGAACTCGCCGGCGTCGCACCAACGTTTGCTGGCGATGCTCGGCGAACGCTTTCGTGACTACAGCGTGCGGGTCAAAGGGCCCTCATGGTGGCGCGGCGAACGCCGCGTCGCGAATGCGTGCCGGGCGCAGGTGTCGTTGCGCGACGTCCTGCTGAGTCGTGACACTTCGACTGTGAAGAGCCAGATCGATCGGCTGCAGACGATCGCGTCCTTGATGGAGAAGCACTCGCGGGCCGCGTCGTGGGGCGTGAGAACCATCACCGGGACCGTCCTGGCCGCAGCCGCATTCGTGCTCTTCGCGGTCTTCGGATTCCTGACCCCGACATTGGGGGAAACCGGGGTGACCTATCTGCGTTACGCACTGATCAGTCTGATCGGCGCAGTGTTTCTGTACTACGGCATGAAGGCCGTGCAGCTCACCGAGATGTCGAACCGGGTCTGGAAGCGAACGGCCGAGTACAACCTGATTCTGACCGAGCGCAAGCGCCTCGGCTTGTGACCCGCTGCCTCGTCTTCGACTTCGGCAACGTGATCGCCTTGTTCGATCACATGGTTGCTTGCCGGCACCTCGCATCGTTGTCGCGGCAGCCGCACGATCCGGCGGATGTCTACGAGCGGATCTTCAAGACATCACTGGAAGAGGATTACGACTGCGGACGTGTGAGCACGTCGGCATTCATCGAGCGGCTCCGACAGGATCTTCAACTCGACGCCTCAGACGACGAGATCGCGCGTGCGTGGTGCGACATCTTCACGCCGAATTCCGCAATCGAGGAGCTGATCGTCCGCGAAAAGGATCGCGGCACTCGACTGGTACTGGCGAGCAACACCAATGAATTGCACTACCAGTGGTTCAGTCGTGAGTTCGCGCGCGTGCTGCAGTTGTTCGATGAGCAGGTGCTGTCGTTCAGAGTGGGCGCACGCAAGCCTGACGTGCGCTTCTTCGAGGCGTGCATTCGCGCGTCAGGTCGCGCGGCGGACGAGATCATCTACCTCGACGATCGTCCGGACTACGTCGCTGCAGGGAGCGCCCTGGGATGCAGGCATTCGTCTTTGATCCGGCGCTCCCACCGCGCCAGTCTGACTAGCCGGCTTTTCGCTTCTTGGCTCCATTGCCGGCGGCTTTCGCTTTCGCCGCGGGCTTTGCAGTTGCCTTGGCTGTCTTCTTCTTGTCGCCGCTAACGGAGTCGAGACTGCGCCGCAGCGCTTCCATCAGGTCGACGACTTTGGGCGGCTCCTGCACTTCGGGTGCGACGATCTCTTCGCCCGCGATCTTGGCGTCGATGATCTGACGCAGGCCTTCGCGATATTCGTCCTTGTAGTCCTTCAGATTCAGCTCGCCCTCGAACGTCGAGATCACTTGCTTGGCGAGCTTCATCTCTTCCGGCTTCACCTTGGCCGGCAGCGAGCTGAGCTCTTCGATCTGATCGATACTGCGAATCTCGGCGTCGTGATGCAGCGTGTACATCACGAGGCCTTTCTTCTGTGGACGAATGGCGACGAGATACTCACGGCCGTAGAGCGCGACCTTGCCGATGCCCGCCTTCCCCACCATGCCTTCACGCATCACCGAGAATGCCGATCCGGCCATCGGACCATCCGGCGCGAGGTAGTACGCGCGGTCCACATAGATCGGATCGATCGACGTCTCGTCGGTGAACTGCTGCAGGTCGATCACGCGCGTGGACTCGACACGCACCTTCTGAATGTCTTCTTCCGCGACGACGACGTAGTGGCCCTTCTCGTACTCGTAGCCTTTGGCCAGCTCCGCGTTGGTGACCTCGCGCTCGCAGTGCGGACACCAGCGTTTTTGCTGAATGCGTGTCTTACATTCGGCGTGGAGCTGGTTGAAGGAAATCGTGGCAGCGGATTCGGTCGCGGGATACACGCGAACCGGAATCGTGACGAGGCTGACCTTCAGGTAGCCCTTCCAAGTAGGTCTAACAGCCATATATCCGACATTATCGGCTCAACTCGCTGATAGCTGGTAGCCGATAGCCAGTAGCTAGATCGAGTCGCCTTCCTCGCGTGTGCCCAGGTTCAAGCCCGCCCCACCGATGTGAATATCGTGGGCTTTGACGCGGTCAAGGAGCACCCGACGGGCCTCGCCATACTGCGCCCCTGGCACTTCCAGCCGCCTGGCAATGCTCTTTCCGTGCGAAATGAGCATTAACGTCACGGTGCCTTCGTCCCGCCACGACACCGCCGAGATCTGCGACCACGGCATGAAACCGGTGTCCGACCAGACGCCGTCCTGGTAGAAGCCGCGGGCGATACGCGTGGCGAACGGGAAGAGGCAGATGTAATAGACGAACATCATGGCCTCCCCGAAGAGCGAGTAGATCGGTCGCCTCAGGAGGATTTCGGCGGCGAGCAGCAGCCCGAGGATGACACCGATCAGCAGGCTCATCGCGTAGTACCGCGGTTTCGGCCGCAGCCACACGAGCAACGCCGAGCGCTTCGCGCGGTGATACCGCAGAAGCTCGAATCCCACTTTGAGGTTGGCGACGAGAAAGCCGACGCCAAAGAGCAACAGCAGTCGCGGCGCCAGCCAGGCGAACAGGGGAATCAGAGCCTCAGAGGTCATCGATCTGAGGACCCGCCGCTACAAATTCGGGTCTGGAGCCGTTGCCGTCGCGCTCACCGCCTCGACCGCAACAGGCCGTTCTCTGGTCAACAGGGGATCGAAGCATCGCCGGCACCGCGCCTCGTACATGCCGTGCGCGCCGAGCAGCACGCGGTCCTCGCTGGCCACGAGACGCTGCGTGTGATTGGCGGGATTCCCGCACACCATGCAGATCGCGTGCGTCTTGGTGATGTATTCAGCGATCGCCAGCAGCTGCGGCATCGGCTCGAACGGCTTGCCGAGGTAATCCTGATCGAGGCCGGCCACGATCACGCGCATGCCGCGGTCCGCGAGTGTGCTGCACACGGCGGGGAGATCCTGATCGAAGAACTGGCCTTCGTCGATCCCCACGACTTCCGTGTCGGGTTCGACCGCCTCGAGCAACTGGCGTGATCCTTCAACTACCCGTGATTCGATCCGCATCTCACCGTGCGAGACGATGTGGTCTTCCGAGTAGCGGGTGTCGATCGACGGCTTGAAGATCTGGACTTTCTGACGCGCGATACGCGCGCGGCGCAAGCGGCGAATCAGCTCTTCGCTCTTGCCGCTGAACATGCTGCCGACGATAACTTCAATCCAACCCTGAACGGGCTGTCTGACGACGTCCATGCATCACGACCAATGCTGAATCACGCGCGCGACAAGTATTCACCGGTTTCCGTATTCACGCGAACGAGATCGCCGTTGTTCACAAACGGCGGCACCTGCACAACGAGCCCCGTCTCGAGCGTCGCCGGCTTGACCTGCGCGCTCGCCGTCGCGCCCTTGATCCCCGGAGCAGTGTCCAGCACCTTCAAGTCCACCGTCTGTGGCAGCTCGATGCCGACGGGCTCCTCGCCGTAGAACTCCACCTGGATGGTCATCTCGGGCTTCAGATAATTCACCGAGTCGCCAAGCGCCTCGCTCGTGATGTGGATCTGCTCGTAGCTGGACGTATCCATGAAGTGATAGTCCTCGCCCTCGTGATACAGATACTGCATCTCGCGCTCGTCGAGCGTCGCGCGTTCGACGGAATCTTCCGACCGCAGCTTCTGGTCGGACAGCGTCCCGTTACGGATGTTCCGCATCTTCACACGGACGAATCCGCGCAGGTTGCCGGGGGTCACATGCATCACATCAAGGACCCGAAACAGGTTGCCCTCGACGTTGATGAGCATCCCCTTCTTCAGACGCGTAGCTTGTAATGACGCCATATTTTGAGTCAGTAGATCCTGGAGATCGTAGCACACGGCCTCGTGGTACGATCGCCGCAATGGCCTTTGCGCGCTGGGATCCGATTCGGGACCTGCTCGCCATCCAGCAGCGGCTGGACCGGTTTGCGCCTGGTCCCGCTGGCTGGACCCCACCCGTCGATCTGCTCGAAACCAGCGATGCGTACATCGTCATCGCGGAGTTGCCGGGTGTCGAGCGAGACGACCTTACGATCTCGATGCATGACGACGGCCGGCTGACGCTCGGCGGCGTGCGTCGCGAGCGGGCGGGCGACGAATACCACCGCGTCGAGCGCGGTCACGGCGCTTTCAGCCGAACGTTCCACCTGCCCATACCCGTGGATGGCGATCGCATCACCGCAGATCTTCGCGATGGCGTCTTGACCGTCACGTGCCCGAAAGCACCTGACGCAGCAGGCCGACGCATCCACATCACCACATAGAGCACCATCATGTCTCGACGATTCGCATCCGTCCTGGTTCTGCTTGCGTGCTTTGGTGCCGGCCTGCTCGTCGCCGGCAAGATTCGCGAAGCCACCGAAGCGGGCGCGCAGTCGGCAACACCGGCGCGGCCTACAGTCACCACGCCTGGACCGGTCAGCAATGGCGGGACGCTCCCCGACTTCAGCCGCGTTGCCGAGCGCACCGTACCCGCCGTCGTGAACATCTCGGCGACGCAGGTCGTCCGTCGTCAGGTGCCGCGCGATCCGTTCTTCACGTTCTTCGGCGGCGCTGAAGATTTCTTCGGATCACGGCGCGGCGTCGAGAACAGCCTCGGCTCAGGAGTCATCGTCAGCAGCGATGGCTACATCCTCACCAATAACCACGTCGTGACCGGCGAGGATCGGCGCGTGACGATTGAACAATTGGATGTGACTGTCGCGCTTGCGGACAAACGCGAGGTGCCCGCACAAGTCGTCGGCACCGATCCGGCGACCGATCTCGCGCTCCTGAAGATCAACGCTCGCGATCTGCCGACCATGCCATGGGGCGACTCCTCGAAGCTGAAGGTGGCCGAGTGGGTGCTCGCGATCGGGAATCCGTATCAGCTCAGTCAGACAGTGACCCTCGGCATCGTCTCGGCGCTTGGCCGCAACAATCTCGGCGTGTCCACCTACGAAGACTTCATCCAGACTGACGCCGCGATCAATCCCGGCAACTCCGGTGGCGCGCTCGTCAGCGGACGCGGCGAGCTGGTGGGCATCAACACCGTGATCTTCAGTCAAAGCGGTGGATATCAGGGCATCGGCTTCGCGGTCTCCAGCAATCTCGCCAAGCGCGTATTCAACGACCTGCAGCAGTATCAGGAAGTCCGGCGTGGCTCGATCGGCCTCCTGCCCGATCAGGTCGTGCCGCTGACGACGCGCATCGCGAATCAGTTGAAACTCACCGACACCAAAGGCGCATTGATCTACCAGATGCTCAAGAACTCGTCAGCCTACCAGGCCGGCATTCTGCCCGGCGACGTCGTCGTGAGCTTCAATGGCACGCCAATCGAAGACCCTGGACACTTCTCGCGTCTCGTCTCGGATTCCAAGATCGGAAACGTCGTGACGATCGGCATCATTCGCGATGGGCGACGGCAGGATCTGAAAGTCACCATCACGCGTCCGCCCTCGTCCCGTTAGGATCGCATCGCCGATGCCCTCGAACTGGCCCGAGCTGAGCCTCGCGCTGGCCCTCGCGCTCGTCGCCGCATACGCCGTCACCGCTTTTCTCACCAGGCGTATCGAACGGTGGTTGCGTGCGCTCATTCCGGACTCGCGCGAGCGCCTGCTCGTCGACAACCCGCTGCCAGTCATCCGCGGACTGCTGTTCGTTGTCACCGCCGCTATCGTGGCGATTCCCGCGTTGCGATTCGCCGGCTACCGGCCGTTGTACACGCGCAACCCCGAGGCGTTCACTGAATGGCTGCTCGCCGCGGGCGTGCAGATCGTGTTCATTGCGGTCGCCGCCTACATCATCATCCGCATCGGATCGACCGCGACTCGACAGCTCGTGCGCGACATGTCGGCCGGCACCGGTCTCGACGTCATCGAGCGCACCAAGCGGGCGCAGACGATTGGCAAGCTCCTGCAGAACACGCTCGCCACCGTGGTCGTCGTCATTGCTGGACTCACCGTGCTGCGTCAGCTTGGTGTGGACATCACGCCGGCGTTGACCGGCGCAGGCATCGCCGGGCTTGCGGTCGGCTTTGGTGCGCAGACGCTGGTGCGCGATGTCATCTCCGGCTTCTTTCTCATCCTCGAGGATCAGGTCCGTGTCGGCGACGTCGCCGTCGTCAATGGGACCGGTGGGCTGGTTGAGTCAGTGAACCTGCGAACGATCGTGCTGCGCGACGAGGAAGGCACGGTGCACGTCTTCCCCAATGGCGAGGTGAAGACGCTGGCGAACAAGTCGAAGGACTTTGCCTTCTACGTGATCACCATCGGCGTGCTCTACGACGAAGATCCCGACCGTGTGGCTGAGGCCATGAAGACCGCCGCCGATTCAATGCTCACCGACCCCGAGTTCCGGATCCACATCCTCGAACCGCTCGAGATGTACGGCATCGACGCGTTCGAGCCGACGCAACTGGTGTTGAAGGCGCGCATCAAGACCGTGCCACAGAAGCAGTGGCTGGTCGGGCGTGAACTACGAAAGCGGATTGCGAAGATATTCCGCGAACGTGGGATCAGGATGCCGGGGGTTCCAGTGATTCACGTCGCGCAGCCGGCGCCCCCGCCAAAGCCGCAGTAGTTTGAGGTCCGGCTGAAGCCGGACACTACATCTACACGCCGTGACCGTAGCCCGATTCGTGAATCGCGTGATGCGCGGCCGCTGACGGCGTATCGAACGGGTCGATCGCGTCGTGCTGCACAGCAGTCGTCGGGTGCTCGGCGCGGAGCGCGCCAATCGCCGCACGGATGTCCTGATCGGTCAGCACCTTGCGATCGTCGGCGATCGCCATCAGCGTGCGATACACCTCAATCAGCTCGGTACCCTCGACCGTGAAGCCGAGATCGGCACAGCGGCGCTGGACCGCGTGGCGGCCCGAGTGCTTGCCGAGCACGAGTGGATTCCACGGCGCGCCCACGTCCTCGGCGCGCATGATCTCGTAGGTCCGGCGATCCTTGAGCATGCCGTCCTGGTGGATCCCAGCCTCGTGCGCGAACGCGTTGCGCCCGACGACAGCCTTGTTTACCTGCACGCCCTGGCCGGTGAGCGTCGACAGCATCTCGCTGGTCGGATAGATCTGCTTGGTGTCGATGCTCGTCGTGTACGGCATCCGATCCGAGCGGATCTTCATCGCCATGACGATCTCTTCGAGCGCCGCGTTGCCGGCGCGCTCGCCGATGCCGTTGGTCGTGCACTCGACCTGACGTGCGCCGCCCTGCACGGCCGCCAGTGAGTTGGCCACCGCGAGACCGAGGTCGTCGTGGCAATGGGCGCTGAACACGACGTTGTCGCCATGCGACACGCGCTCACGGATCCGGCGGAAGAAATCATGCGTCTCGTCCGGCGTCGAGTAACCAACCGTGTCGGGCAGGTTAATCGTCGTCGCGCCCACCTTGATCACAGCTTCGACGACACGGCAGAGGAAATCGAAGTCGCTGCGTGTCGCGTCCTCTGCCGAGAACTGCACGTCGAAGGTGTGTTGCCGCGCGTAGCGGACCGATTCGACGGCCGCCTCCATACACTGCTCGCGCGTCATGCGCAGCTTGGCCTGCAGGTGCAGATCCGACGTGGCGATGAACGTGTGAATGCGACTCTGCGCTGCCGGCTTGATCGCCCACGCGGCGCGCTCGAGATCGGCGCGATGGCAGCGCGCCAGACACGCGATGATCGGGCGACGGATCTCGGTCGCGATCTGACGGACGGACTCCGCGTCGGCGGGCGAGGAGATCGGGAATCCGGCCTCGATGATGTCCACACCCAGGGCATCGATCTGACGTGCCAGCTTTAGCTTTTCAGCCGGCCGGAGCGAGAATCCGGGCGCCTGCTCGCCGTCGCGAAGCGTCGTGTCGAAGATGCGGACGTGGTCCTGCCCCATTGTTGTAGATCTCCCTTGCCCTGAGCCCAGTCATAGGGCTTGCGCCCTGAGCGGAGTCGAAGGGCCCTTGTGCCAGTAAACGCGACGACTCAGCCGAAAGTCAAACTGATAATTATTCTGTTTGAATCAGAATTGCTTATATACTACGAGCCTCCCAACCCTAAGCTCGACCACAGTGGAACTGAGCGAATTACGCGTCTTTCTCAAAGTCGCCGCCGAACGCAGTTTTTCGCGCGCCGCGATGAAACTGCACCGCACGCAGCCGGCGGTCAGTCAAGCCGTCCGCCGTCTCGAGGAGACGGTCGGCGAGCGCCTGTTCGACCGGGCCACCAAAGACGCTTCCCTGACCGAGGCCGGCCGTCTGCTTCGTGACTACGCCGAGCGCCTCCTGCGCCTTTCCGAAGAAGCCGAAAGCGCGGTCCGCGATCTTCGCGACCTGCGCCGCGGACGCGTGCTTATTGGCGCGAATGAAGCGTCGGTGCACGTGGTGCTGCCGATCATCGCGAAGTTCCGGCACGCCCACCCGCTGGTTCACGTCGACGTCCGGCGGATCCCCGCGCGTCAGGTCGGCGCCGAGGTCGCCCAGGGCAGCCTCGACTTCGGTGTCCTGACATTCCAACCGGCTGAACCTGGCCTCGGCGCAATGGTCCTCGGCCAGGATGAGCTCGTGATGCTGGTGCACCCGTCCCACCCGTTGGCCCACAGCAAGGAGGTCACCCTGTCGGAGTGCGCGCGGCAAACGGTCATCGCGCACAATGACCCGTCGCACGTCCGCGACCGTGTGCTCCGGCTGTTCGAGCAGCATCACATTCCGGCGAACATCCTCGTCTCGCTGCCGAGCCTGGAAGGCATCAAGCGAGCAGTCGCAATGCAGATGGGCGTCGCGCTGCTGCCGCGTCGTTGCGCCGAATCTGAAATCGTGCGCGGTGATCTCGTCGCCCTGGCCATGCCGGAGATCCGCCTGCGTCGCCAGGTGCGATTGATCTATCGCAAGACCGGCGAGCGGTCGCACGCCTCATCAGCATTCCTCGGCCTGCTCGAAGACAAGCATCCGGCGACAAAGATCGAAGACAAGCGGAAGCGCGCCGAAGTCCTCGTGTAGGGCGGGTCCTTTTTGGACCGGCGCGTCCAAAAGGACGCGCCCTACGACCTCAAAATCCCGCGACGTACGGCAGCCGGTTCGAAGCCGTATCGACTTCTTCGTATCGATCCAGCAATAAGCCCGTCGTGTCCCACGCGCCGCTGACCAGCGCCTCGCGAGCCTTCGGCGGCATCGAGACCGTGACTCGCAGTTCACCCGCATCGAGGGTGCCCGAAGCCAGATCGAGCGTGATCGCCGTGGAAGGCTCTCGCTCGATGACCTCCTGCAACTTTCGCACATCCTCGGGCGACGCCGTTACACACGGCAATCCGATCATCACCGAGTTGCCGAAGAAGATCTCCGCGAATGACTCGCCAACGATGGCGCCGATGCCCCAGCGTTGAAGCCCCTGCGGCGCATGTTCACGCGATGAGCCACACCCGAAGTTCGCGTTCACCACGAGGACCGACGCGCCCTGAAAGCTGGAGACGTCGAATGGATGACGGTTGAACGGATGCGCGCCGCCGCCCTTGCGGTCGTCCTCGAAGACGTGCTTCTCGAGACCGTCGAAGGTGATCGCTCGGAGGAACCGCGCCGGCATGATGCGATCGGTGTCGATATCGTTGCCGCGCAGCGGCACGCCACGCCCGGATACACCAGTGATCTTTCGCATCAGTTGACGACCTTTCGCACGTCGATGACCTCGCCCGCGAGCGCCGCAGCGGCGACCATCGCCGGACTCATGAGCAACGTACGGCCGGTCGGACTTCCCTGCCGTCCCTTGAAGTTGCGATTGGACGAAGCCGCGCAGACCTGATTGCCTTCGAGCTTGTCCGGATTCATGCCGAGACACATCGAGCAGCCGGCGCCGCGCCACTCGAATCCTGCGGCGCGGAAGATCTCGGCGATCCCTTCCTGCTCGGCCGCCCGGCTGACCGAGACCGAGCCCGGCACGACGAGCGCTTTGACGTGCGGCGCGACATGATGCCCGCGAACGATGCGGGCTGCCTCGCGCAAGTCTGAGAGCCGGCTGTTCGTGCATGAGCCGATGAACGCGACATCCACCTTCATTCCCGCGATCGCCTGGCCGGGTCGCAAACCCATGTAGTCAAGAGCGTCGGTGACAGCCTGCTTGTCGCTGCCCGCACCATCTGGCGCCGGCACGCGCTCGTCGATGCCGATCGACTGCCCTGGATTCACACCCCACGTCACGACCGGTGTCAGCTCCTCGGCTCGGATCTCGACGTCGTCATCGAATGACGCATCGCGATCGGACGCGATCGATCGCCACCATGTCATCGCGCGCTCGAACGCATCGCCGGCGGGAGCAAACGGACGGCCCTTCATGTATTCGAATGTCGTCTCGTCGGGATTCACGTAGCCCACGCGCGCACCACCCTCGATCGACATGTTGCAGATGGTCATCCGCTCGTCCATCGACATGCGCTCGATCGCGTCGCCCGCGTATTCATACGCGTACCCGGTGCCGCCGCGGACACCCAGGCGCTGAATGATCGTCAGCACGACGTCCTTGGCATACACGCCCTTGGCGAGATTGCCCGTGACGCGGATGCGCCGGACCTTCATCGGCTCCATCGCCAGGCATTGCGACGCGAGGACATCGCGGACCTGCGAAGTACCGATGCCGAAGGCAACCGCGCCGAACGCACCATGCGTCGAGGTGTGACTGTCGCCACAGGCGATTGTCATGCCCGGTTGCGTCAGGCCCAATTCGGGGCCGACCACATGCACAATGCCCTGCCGGTCGTCGTCAAGACCGGCGAAACGGATGCCGAAGTCGCGGACGTTGCGTTCGAGCGAGGCCAACATGTCTTCGGCCATGACGTCGAGAAACGGCCGCTGCCGGCTCTTTGTCGGAATGATGTGATCGGTCGTCGCAAACGTGCGGTCCGGCCGCGCCACCTTCCAGCCACGCGCGCGCAACTCGTCGAAGGCCTGCGGCGTCGTCACCTCATGCACGAGGTGCAGGCCGATGAAGAGTTGAGTCTGCCCGCTAGGCAGCTGGCGGACGGTGTGAAGATCCCACACCTTCTGCAGAAGCGTTTTTCCCATGTGAGCCTTCTATTCTACCGTGCGTTCGCCGCCTTCCCCCGCGGCACGCCTGCCCGACACCGCCGCGTGGCCGCTTGCCCAGCACCGCCATGGACGGTCGGCCCCTCGCGTGATGCCGATGCGCGGGCCCCAACTCAGTTGTCCAGGGTCGAGACCGCGATCCTCGATCCACAAACGGCTGCTGGTGAGATCGAGCCGGTTCTCCGTGATCGAGATTCCGAGGGCCTTGGTGAGGTTGCCCGGCCCGCGACAGAGATCGTCCGTTTGAATCGGCTTCCCATTCGCACGCCGCTTGATCATCAACGCCAGGCCATCGAGCGGCGCGAGTGCGCGAATCAGCACCGCCGCCGGCGCGCCTTTGGCTTCGGTCACCGCATTCACGAGGTAGTGCATGCCGTAGTTGAGATAGACGTAGGCAACACCGGGCGGGCCATAGAGCGGTTCGTTGCGCTTGGTCGGACCCGGCGCGGCGTGGCATGCCGGGTCGCTTTCACCGATGTAGGCTTCGGCTTCAACGATCATCCCGGCCGCGACACCAGCTCGTGTCTCATGCACCATCACCTTGCCGACCAGATCGGCCGTGACGTCGAGCGTCGGACGATTGTAGAAAGACTGGGAAAGAACAAGTCTATCTGGCCGCGTAGGCATTCGACCGCCCCGTAGCCAGCACTAACCGAAGTGCCTGCCCTGTGTGCGACGCGTCCACTTTCGCAATCTGCTCCGGTGTCCCGGCCGCAACCAGCTGCCCACCGGCTTCGCCACCTTCGGGACCGAGATCGATGACGTAGTCGGCGGTCTTGATCACATCGAGGTTGTGCTCGATCACCAGCAGTGAATGTCCCGCTTCGACGAGTTTCCGGAACGCGGCGAGCAGCTTCGCGATGTCGTCGAAGTGAAGTCCCGTCGTCGGCTCGTCGAGGATGTAGAGCACACGCTCGCCGCCGAACGACGCCAGATGCGCCGCGATCTTGATGCGTTGCGCTTCTCCACCCGACAACGTCGTCGCCGGCTGCCCGAGACGCAGATAGCCGAGACCGATTTCGTCGAGCACCTGCAGCCGACGAAGCACCTTAGGTGACTGGCTGAAGAACGTCAGCGCCTCGCGCACCGTCATCTCGAGCACCTGGTGCACCGACTTGCCGCGATACCGCACTTCGAGAATCTGCGGCTTGAAGCGCATGCCGTCGCATTGATCGCACGGCACGAAGACGTCGGCGAGGAACTGCATCTCGACGCGCACTTCGCCTTCACCCTGGCAGGCTTCACAGCGGCCGCCCGGCACGTTGAACGAGAAGTGGCTCGCGGTGAAGCCGCGCGCTTTGGCGTCCTTGGTCAGCGCAAAGAGCTCGCGAATCGGGTCGAACGCCTTGAGATACGTGACCGGGTTCGACCGCGGTGTTCGTCCGATCGGCGTCTGATCAACGAGGGCGACGTCGGTGATGTACTCGAGGCCCGCAAGGTCGCGGAATGCGCCGACGCGCCGATCCCAATCGCCCTTCGCGCGCTTGATGGCGGCGTAGAGGACGTCATGCACCAACGTGGACTTGCCCGAGCCACTGACGCCGGTCACGCAGGTGATCGTGTTCAGCGGAATCTCGATGTCAACGCCCTTGAGATTGTGTTCGGCCGCTCCCTTGAGCTTGATCTTCTGCCCAGTGCCGCGTCGCCTCGGTGAGGGTACCGGAATCGCCAGCTCATTGCGCAGGTACTTTGCGGTCAACGACCGCGTTTCCTGAAGGAGCCCGGCCATGTCGCCCGAGTACACGACGCGGCCGCCCTGCTCTCCGGCACCGAGCCCGATATCGACGATGTGATCGGCGACGCGGATCATGTCTTCATCGTGTTCGACGACGAGGACGGTATTGCCTTGATCGCGGAGCTGCTGAAGGATGTCAATGAGCCGCTGGTTGTCGCGCGCGTGCAGACCGATCGACGGCTCGTCCAGGACGTACAGGGTTCCGACCAGCGCCGAACCGAGCGACGTTGCAAGATTGATGCGCTGCGATTCCCCGCCTGACAGTGTTGACGACAGCCGGTCGAGCGTCAGGTAATCAAGCCCCACGTC
>JBKPRH010000089.1:0-12117 GCA_046765795.1 Acidobacteriota bacterium
TTCCGGCTTGCGACATCCGGTCAACCTGCCATAAGATAAGGGTTTGTTCGAATCACTGAGCACGCGGATCCAGGGCGCCTTCACCTCATTGCGAGGCGAAGTGCGTCTGACCCCGGAACACATCGAGTCGGCGCTGCGGGAAATCCGGCTGGCGCTGCTCGAGGCCGACGTCAATTTCCAGGTCGTCAAGGCGTTCATCGATCGCGTTCGCGACAAGGCGACCGATCAGACCGTCCTGAAGAGCCTGACGCCGGTTCAGCAGGTCGTCAAGATCGTCCGCGACGAACTGCTGGCGTTGTTCGGCGACGCGGAAGGCGGGCTCAAGAAGGATGCACCGTCGCCACGCGTCGTGCTGCTCCTCGGACTACAGGGTTCGGGTAAGACGACCACCTCCGGCAAGCTCGGACGATGGTTGAAGAAGCAGGGGAAGCATCCCCTGATGGTCTCGACTGACGTTCGTCGCCCGGCGGCCATTCAACAGCTGGCCGTTGTTGGCGAAAAGGCCGAGGTCAAGGTGTACGCGCCGGAGACGATGGATCCCGTTGCGCGTGCGTCTGGTGCGCTGTGGGAGGCGAAGGCCAAGGGATTCGACACGGTCATCGTCGATACCGCGGGCCGTCTGCACATCGACGATGAGTTGATGGACGAACTGCAGGCGATCAAGGAAGCGGTGAACCCGTCGGATTTGCTGTACGTGGCGGATTCGATGACCGGGCAGGACGCGATCAAGAGCGCCGGCGAATTCAATCGCCGCGTCGGCGTGACGGGCGTCGTGCTGACGAAGCTTGATGGCGATGCGCGCGGCGGCGCGGCACTCTCAGTGGTGTCGGTCGTCGGCGTGCCGGTCGCGTTTATCGGCAGCGGTGAGACGCTCGACGATCTCGAGCTGTTTCATCCCGACCGCATCGTGTCGCGCATGCTCGGCATGGGCGACGTGCTGTCGCTCATCGAGAAGGCCGAAGCGGCGCTTGACGAAGGCGAAGCGGAGAAGCTCGAAGAGAAGCTTCGCAAGAATCAGTTCACGCTGGACGACTTCAGATCGCAGCTGAAGACGATCAAGCGAATGGGCCCGCTCGAGAGCGTGCTCGGGATGATTCCGGGGATGGGCCAAATCAAGGAACTGGCCCAGAACAAGCCGGATGAGAAGCAGCTGGGCCGCGTCGAGGCGATCATCTCGTCGATGACCGCGGCGGAGCGGTCGAACGATTCGATCATCAACGGCAGCCGGCGCAAGCGCATCGCTGCGGGGAGCGGCACGTCAGTCGAAGACGTCAACCGTCTTCTGAAGCAGTTCAATGAGATGCGGCGGGTGATCAAGATGATCGGGCAGGGTGGCATTGGCGCGGCGCGCCACATGAAGAACCTGCCGAAGGTGGCACCCGGCACGCAGGGATTCGCGCCGGGCGGCACCGGGAAGAAGCGTAAGAAGGGCGGGCCTTGGGGCCTCATTAAGTCGCGCTAGGCAGAGACGGAGAAGAGAATGTTAGTGATTCGGATGAGACGCGTGGGCACGACGAAGAAGCCGTTCTTCCGTGTAGTGGTGACGGAAGCCAAGACGGCGCGCGAGAGCAGCTTCGTCGAGAACGTGGGTACCTACAATCCACGTTCGAAGCCGGCGGTGGTGGAGATCAACAAGGAGCGCCTGGAGCACTGGCTGAAGCGCGGCGCGCAGCCGTCGGATTCAGTGCGTACGTTGATCAGGAAGCACCTGACGCGCGATCTCTCGGCGCCGGTTGCCACGCCGGCCGCACAGTAATGGCCGACGAGTCGGGTAACACGAAACCGAGCAATCCGGTTCGTGCGGTCGTCGAAGTCGTGGTTCGCGCGCTTGTCGATAAGCCCGACTCCGTTGAAGTGCGCGAGTCGTCTCGACGAGGAATGATGGTGCTCGAGCTCAAGACTGCGCCGAGCGACATGGGCAAGATCATCGGACGTCAGGGACGGACGGCCGCTGCGCTGCGAACACTCGTCGCGGTCACGGCCGAAAAGCATGGCGTTCGGGCACAGCTCGATATTCGGGATTGAGCAGCCGTAGGGCGGGTCTTGTTCTGCAGCCCCGCCGACGATATGGCCGACTGGGATGAGATGGTGCTCGTGGGCCGTATCGCACGGCCGCACGGTATTCGCGGCCAGGTCATCGTCAATCCGGAAACGGATTTCGTGGAAGACCGCTTCAAGCCTGGCGCGATCTTCTGGACGCGGTCGGCACGCGGCGACGAGCAGCTGAAGGTCACGTCGGCGCGCGTGCAGAACGGGCGACCCGTGATCGGCTTCGATGGGTTCTCGAAGATCGAGGACGTCGAACGGCTCGCCGGATTAGACCTGCGAGTACCGGAAGAGGAACTTCAGCCGCTCGAAGCGGGAATGTATTACCACCACCAGCTGATTGGCTGCGCGGTGGAGACGATGGACGGCGAGCGCGTCGGCGACGTCGTGCGAGTAGACGGTGGTGCGGCGGGCAGCGTGCTCGAGGTCGACGGGCCGCGCGGCGAAGTGCTGATTCCGCTGGCCACGGAGATTTGCGTAGAGATCGACGTCGGGTCGAAGCGAATCCGGATCAATCCTCCGGAGGGATTGCTCGACGTGAATCGCTCGCGCTCGTGAGAGCGCCAAGATAGAGGCGTGAGATTCGACATCGTCACGATCTTTCCGCGGATGGTCGAAGCCGGCATCGCGGAGGGCGTGATCGGTCGCGGCGTTGAACGCGGGTTGCTGGACGTGAAGATCCACGACCTGCGCGACTTCACGACGGACCGGCATCGCAGCGTGGACGATGTGCCGTATGGTGGCGGTCCGGGGATGGTGATGAAGCCCGAGCCGCTGCTCAAAGCCGTCGAGCACGTTCGCTCGACGCGCGGTGCGGCGGATGCGGTGGTGCTGTTGACGCCGCAAGGGAAGCCGTTCACGCAAGTGGAAGCGGAACGGCTTGGACGTCTCGGCCATGTCGTGCTGCTGTGCGGCCGATACGAAGGGATGGACGAGCGCGTCCACGAGCTCGTTGCGACCGAGGAATTGTCGATCGGCGACTACGTGTTGAGCGGCGGTGAGTTGGCTGCTCTGGTCATCGTGGATGCAGTGAGCCGGCTGGTGCCGGGCGTCGTCGGGGATGAGCAATCGGTCGCCGAGGATTCGTTCTCGCGCGGCCTGCTCGATTACCCGCACTACACGCGACCGGCGGAGATTGCCGGACGCCGTGTGCCGGACGTGCTGTTGTCGGGGCACCACGCGGAAGTACGCCGGTGGCGGCGCAAGGCCGCGCTGGCGCGGAC
Source organism: Acidobacteriota bacterium (assembly GCA_046765795.1). Taxonomy (GTDB): domain Bacteria; phylum Acidobacteriota; class Vicinamibacteria; order Vicinamibacterales; family UBA2999; genus Gp6-AA40. The sequence goes on from JBKPRH010000089.1 coordinate 3,270, forward strand.
GCTCGCACGGCGTCCTGAGTTGCTGGAACGCGCGCCGCTCGATGACGAAGAGCGGGCGCTGCTGGATGAGATCAAGAAGGAGACGGAGTCATGAGCGCGATTGAGGTGGTCGAGAAGTCGCAGTTGACCGAACGGCCTGACATGAAATCTGGAGATACGGTCCGCGTGCACGTGAAGGTGCGCGAGGGCGACAAGGAACGCATCCAGATCTTCGAAGGCATCGTGATCGGCTTGCTCCGCGGCGGCCTGCGCGCGTCATTCACCGTGCGGAAGGTCTCCTTCGGTCAGGGCGTCGAGCGCATCTTCCCGCTGCACTCGCCAACGATCGCCAAGGTGGATGTCGTGCGGTCAGCGCGTGTACGCCGCGCGAAGCTGTACTTCCTGCGCGATCTGAAGGGCAAGGCGGCGCGCATGAAAGAGACCAAGCGCACCCAGTAGTTCCAGGTTCCGGGTTCCAGGTCCGACATATGGTCCGTGTGCGCGCGATGAGGACCCTCGAGAACGCCGTCAGGCGTTGGGGGTTCTACCGCGTTGCGGGCTGTGATGAGGTAGGTCGCGGGTGTCTCGCGGGGCCGGTTGTTGCCGGCGCCGTGATCCTCGATCCCGAGAGTCACATTCCCGGACTGTCCGACTCAAAAACCATCACCGCTGCTGAGCGCGAGCGGCTCCACGATCTGATCACCCGCAAGGCCCTGGCCTGGTCGGTGGCCTGGGCCGATCCAGAAGAGATCGACACGATCAACATTCATCAGGCGTCGCTGCAGGCGATGCGACGCGCGGTGCTGGCCATCGCGCCGTTGCCGGACATGGTGCTGGTCGATGCCTTCCGCATTCCCGACATCGAAATCGCGCAGCGCGGCGTGCTGCACGGCGATCGCCGTTGCGCCGCGATTGCTGCTGCCTCCATCGTCGCCAAAGTGACACGCGATCGCCAGATGATGACCCATCACGAGCGCGACCCGCGCTACGGGTACGACCGCCACAAGGGCTACGCCACCGCCGAACATCGCGCGGCCGTCGAGCGCTACGGATACTCGCCGCTGCACCGCCGATCGTTCCGGCCCCAGGGAAACCTGTTTGATACGATGGACGCGGACCCGATCCCGGTTGAACCCGCGTGATGAGACTTTTACTCACGGCTTTCTTTTTCGAGGCCGGACTCGTGCTCCTCTTCGTTCCGTGGTCGATCTATTGGGAACGAAACTACTTCGTGCAGGCCCTGCCGATGATCGAGCCGTTCCTGACCAGCCATTACGTGCGCGGCGCGGTGTCTGGTCTTGGCCTGGTGAACCTGCTGGCGGGCCTCGTTGAAATCTGGACGTTTCTGACCACACGCCACGTTCCGGATCCGGTTGTCTCTATCAGTCGAGCCGCACCCGAAGACTGATTGATGTTCACGCTTCTCGGTTCTGACTTCTCGGTTCGTGTTCACGTTCAGGTTCAGGTTCAGTTCGGTGTTCAGCGTTCGGCGTTCGGGGTTCATGTTCAGCCGACTCGGCGGCTGTCGTAGGCAATTGCGGAACAATGAACTTGAACCCAAAACCCAGAACCCAGAACCCAGAACCCAGAACCGAACGCCGAACATGAACACGAACTGAGAACCGAGAACCGCGAAGTGTGAACGGATTGAGATGCGCCCGATTGCTTGCATGATCACCGACCGCCGCCGGTTTGCTGGCGGGGAAGATGCGCTCGTGCAGCGTGTCGCCGCGGCCGCGAACGCTGGTGTGCACCTCGTGCAGGTTCGCGAACGCGACATGGAAGCACGCGACTTATCGCGCCTCGTCGCCAGATGCGTCGCAGCGGTCCACAACACCCGCACACGAATCCTCGTCAACGATCGACTTGACGTCGCGCTGACCGCCGGCGCCCATGGCGTGCACTTGCGTGCCGATTCCATGCCGGCCTCGCGGGCGAGGTCGCTCGCGCCGATAGGATTTCTGATCGGGCGATCGGTTCACACAGTGGCCGAAGCCGTGACGGCGCATGCGGACGGCGGGGTGGACTACCTGCTGTTTGGCGCTGTGTTTGCCACCACGTCCAAGCCAGGTCAGGCGCCCGCAGGTGTGCAAGTGCTGGCTGACGTCGTGCGAGCGACGCCGGTGCCGGTGCTGGCCATCGGCGGTATCACGAACGAAACGGAGCCGCAGCTGAAGGGAACCGGCTGCGCGGGCATTGCCGCGATCGGCTGGTTCGCCGACGGGGATGAAGCCTCGCTGGCAGAACGAATCAACACGGTGACCTGGGGGGATTGAGCGGAATGGAAAGCGGGTTCGGAACACCGCTGCTCGAGTTCTTCAAGCGCGGAGACGTGGCGCCGGACGTCAAGCTCCTCGCCGCGCAGGGCGCTCTGGCGCCTCGTGCACACGAGCAGCTCGGGCTCCTCGTTCTGCTCGTGAACGATCCTGATGCCGAAATCGCGAGCACCGCAGAGAAGACGCTGCAGGCGATTTCGCGCGAGGCGATTGCCGCATTCATCGCTCGCCCTGATGCGCCAAGCGAGCTCAAGAACTTCTTCGCGGCGCGCGGCATCGAGCCTGGAGCAGCGGCACTCGAGAGCGAGGCAGCGCTCATCGACACCTCGCCGAAAACTGACGAAGTGGACGACGACAAGGACGACGAGAAGACGGCCCTTCAGCGACTGCAGGCTATGAACGTGCCGCAGAAGGTTCAGCGCGCGACGAAGGGGTCGCGCGAGGAGCGGGCGATTCTGATTCGCGATCCCAACAAGATGATTTCGCTGGCGGTCTTGAGTAGTCCCAAGCTGACGATCAGCGAGGTCGAGGCGTTCGCACGAGCGGGGAACGTGGCCGAAGAATGCCTGCGCACCATCGCTTTCACGAGGGCATGGATGAAAAGCTACAACGTGGTCGCGGCGCTGACCAGAAACCCGAAGACGCCGGTGGCGCTGTCGATGAACCTGCTGTCGCGGTTGAATGAGAAGGACCTGCGCACGCTCTCGACGGATCGCAATGTTCCGGACGTGATACGCGTCACGGCGCGCAAGAAGCTGGTGCTCGGCAAGGAGTGACGGGTTCCATCCGTGTAGCCACTACGGTGCCTAGGCCAGTGAGTACGTGTTTCGAAACGCGTCGATCACTTCGATGAACGCTGGCGGCAACCGCCCTCGTACTTCACCGATAACCAACTCGGGCAATCGTTTGTAGAACGCTTCAGCGATCCCGCCCGCGATTGGCGCCTGCGTGTCTGCATCACCGCCGAGCGACACCGCAAGTCGGATGGCGTGGGCCGTTGCGACGGTGAGGACCGTATCGTCTGTGAACCGACAGAGCGGGTCAAAGAGAGGGAAGTCGGCACACTTCACCATCGCATGCTCGTGGACTGACCCGATGATGTCACCGGCGATCACGCCGATCATGTCTACCTCACGGAAGGTGCGAGCCGACCGTTAGGTGGCGACTCCGTGGCGGCCTCCATTTCGAGGCGGCGAACCAGAGACTCGCAGAACCGGTGAGTCCTGCAACAACGAATGGGCCCCACAAGTAACCGCCGCTGGCGGCATACATCGCGAACAGGGCACCGCATCCGAAGGCGAGCGCGGCTACAAGGAACCGCTTGGCCGGCGCAACACACGCGGGGATTACGACGATTCCCGCAGAGACTGCGGCGGTGCAGAGCAGCATGAGAGCTTCCACTGCGAGGGTATGCCAGGCAGCAGTACACGATCCCGAGACCATAAGTTCCGGCGGGCACAAGCTGTCCAGGAGGCTGATGCCTGCAATGCCAACAAGGATTCCCGCAAGCCAGACGGCGATGGCTGATAAGGGTACGAGTGCCCACCGAATGAGATTCATTGCGCCCACGGTTCTAATTCGATGTTAGGCATCACCGGACAATGAACGAGGGCTGTCGCCCTGCCACGTGTCATAGACGCGTGCTCGTCGCCCTCGATGCTTTCGGCTCAGCACAACGACCATGTCACCGGGCGCAAACGGCCCTCCGTTAAGGTGAGTCCGAAGCCAGTAGAGTGGCGGAAGCACTGCTGGGGAAATGTTAATTGTTGCTTCTCCCATACTGCATTAGGGAAGGGACAGGCACATGAAAACACTGTTCCCATTTTCGCGATACTGCCCGAATGGCCCACACGTCGTGAACCCTGCGCTTCCATACAGCGTCTGCGCCGGCAGGAAGGCGGGGTGGCGCCCGGTTTCGAGGTACAGCACCCGATAGCCGCGAGCGCGAGCCACGTCGATGATGTGATTCAGAAGCGCTCGACCCGCACCGGTCCTGCGCTGAGTCGCGGGCGTGCGCATCGATTTGATCTCTCCCTCTGTCGGAGACAGCTCCTTGAGCGCAGCGCAGCCGAGAAGCGAGTCTCCGTCCCACGCCGTCCAGAAGGTCACGTCAGCGGCCTTGAGCTTGTTCGCATCGAACGCGAAGACGTGCTCTGGTGGCGAGAGCTCGTACATGTTCCGCAGATGTTCCTGGAGAAGCTCGAGAACCTGCGGCCGGGACAGGTCGTCGATTTCAATACGCACTTACTTTTCCACTTTTCCACTTCTTCTACTTTTTCCACTTTTGCGAGGTCCACTCTTCGCCTTCTTCGTCCAGTTCCGCTGCATTTCCGCGAGCCCTTGCATATAGACGGTCGCCTTTTCGCGATCGTCTTCGCTGGGCAGGCTCTTGAGCAGCTCGATCGCATGCGTCAGATCGTGATCGATGGTCTGCCGCGTCGTCTTGAAGTAGATGCGCCGGATCTCGGCCAGCGCGGCCGCGGCGTCGGGTGGACCTTGTTTGAGTGATTTCAGCGAGACGAACCCGTCGGGAGTCTTGGCCACGTCAGCGCTTCTTCCGATGACGACGCAGCCGCTTGCGGAAGTCGTCGATGCCGCGCGTATTGAGGACGTCCTGTGGACGAACCCACGCCCGGCGCGCCATCTGGACGCCCCAGCGCAGACGGTCGAGTGCGCCCACTGAATGCGCATCGGTCGAAATAATCAACGACACGCCGCGGTCGCGGGCGAGCCGCGCGTGGGTGTCGCTGAGATCGAGACGCTCGGGCTGGCAGTTGATCTCCATCGCCACGCCGCGATCTTTTGCAGCGGCGACGATGGCTGTCATGTCCATCTGCGCCGGTTCGCGCTTGAGCAGCCGGCGTCCCGTCGGATGACCGAGCACATCGACCCACGGGCACTCCAGCGCACGCAGGATACGGTCGGTCATCTGCGGCGAATCCTGCGAGAAGTTCGAGTGCACTGACGCGACGACGATATCGAGCTGCGCGAGGCAGTCATCGTCGAGATCGAGACGGCCGTCGGAGAGGATGTCGCACTCGATCCCCGCGAGCAGCGTCAGGCCTTCGAAGCGGCCGTTGAGCGCGCGGACGCGGGCCGCGTGTTCGAGCGCACGCTTCTCGTCGAGACCATTGGCCATCGCCAGTGCCTGGCTGTGGTCGGTGATGGCGATGTACTGATGGCCAAGCCGATGTGCCGCGGCGGCCATTGACTCGAGATCGTCCTTCCCGTCAGTGGCCGTGGTGTGCATGTGCAGATCGCCGCGGAGATCCCCAACGGTGACGAGCGTGGGCAGGGAACCGGCGACTGAGGCTTCGATCTCGCCGCGATGCTCGCGCAGTTCGGGCTCGACCCACGCCATGCCGAGCGCCTGGTAGATCCCTTCCTCTGTTTCGCCGGCGACCTTCTCGTCGTTGTCGGTCTTGAACAGGCCGTACTCGTTCAGCTTGAATCCGCGTTGAATCGCGCGGTCCCGAACCACGATGTTGTGGGCCTTCGAGCCGGTAAAGTACTGCATCGCTGCGCCGCGACTCTCGCGCGGCACGAGGCGAAGATCGGCCTGGTAACTGCCGGCAAGCTTCACGCTGGACTTCGTCGTGCCCTGACCGAGCACCTGTTCGACCTTCGGGTGCGCGACGAAGACCGCCATCAGTGTCTCGTCGCCGCCGACGGCGACGATGTCGATGTCGCCGCAGGTTTCGCAGCCGCGTCGCAGACTGCCAACGGGGATGAACTCGACATCGGGCGCGTGGCTTTGCAGATAGGACACGAGATCGGCGGCGGTCGCTGCAGTCTCAGTCAGCAGGTGCCGGCCCTGATCTTTCGCGCGCTCCTCGATCGCCTTCAGGATCTGCGCTTCCTTCTTCGCCCCCATCCCTTTGATCGATCGAAGGCGGCCGGCTTTGGCCGCAGCCGCAAGGCCATCGAGCGTCGAGATGTTCAGCGTTGAATAGAGCATGGCCACGGTCTTGGGCCCGACGCCCTGAAGACGGAGCAGGTCGAGGATCGTTGGTGGAAACTCCGCGAGGAGCTCCTGATGATAGGGAGAGGCCCCTGTCTCGGCCAGCTCGCGGATCTTGGCTGCGAGATCTTTGCCGACGCCGGGGATCGAGCGCAGTTGCTGCGCGTCCATGCGCGCGACGGCGTCAGGCCAGGTGGCGATGACGTCGGCGGCCGAGCGATACGCCCGAATCTTGAACGCGTTGTCGCCCTTGATCTCGAGCAGGTCGGCGATTTGCGCCAGCACCTGCGCGATCGATTTGTTATCCACGCGCCAGCCCGTGGCGCTCGAACGTGTAGTCGAGCAGCCGCGCGCCTCCGCCCGTCAGCGCCGCGGCAATGTCGGCGCGCTTCGACGGGGGGCCGTAGCAGAACATGCAGCCGCCACCGCCGGCGCCGCACACCTTCGCTGCGGTCGCACCGGCCGCACTTGCCCTCGCGATCAGGTCCTCGATCGCGGGCGTGGTGACACCCGGCGCGAGCTGTTTCCGGTTCTCCCACTCGCGGGCGATCGCGCGGCCGACCGCGTCCCAGTCACTGCGTTCAAGCGCCTCGCGCATCTCGGCGGCAGTGTCGCGAATGCGTTCGAAGCAGTCGAAGATGAACCGATCACCGTCGATGTGACGCTTGGTGATCTCCCAGTTGTTCGTTCCCGAGTTGCGCGGCTCGCCGGTGTAGCAGAGGACGATGTGCTGCTGGAGTTCGGTGAGATCGACGTTGAGCGGCACGCGCTTGACGCCGTCGGCCTCGAGCTCGACGGCCGCAATGCCACCGTAGAGTGCCGGACGATAGTCCTGCAACCCCGTCGGCACGTTGATCGCTCGCGCCTCGACGTTCATCGCGACCTGCAACAGACCCTCGGGATCGTAGTGCGTCCGCTTCCACTCGGCGAGCGCCGCGCACACGGCGACGTTGAGCGCCGACGACCCGGCGATGCCGGCACCTGCCGGCGATTGAGACGAGGTCGTCAGCGTGATGCCACGCGCTTCGAAGAAGTGCACGAGGAACGAGAGCAGGCGCAGTTCCTTGCGGTCCCACAGCTCTCGCCAGTCATCCGCTTCGAGCGAGGCGCCGGTGTCCTGCGATCGGATCACGATGCGCGTGTCGTCGCGGGACTCGACCGTCGCCGTCGCACGAATGCTGATTGCGGCGTTGAGTGTCTGCGCGCCAGGATGGAAGAGATAGAGAGGCCAGATATCAATCGTCCCACCTGCAAGGTCGATGCGAGTGGGCGCCGAAGTCACGATCCGCACGCCGTGAATTATATCGTTCACTCTTCCCGGTTCTCGCTTCCTGGTTCGTGTTCACGTTCTGGGTTCGTTCGAGGTTCAGAGCGAACCCAGGACCGAACCTCGAACACGAACACAGCACTGAGAACGAGGAACAGCGAACGACAGGGTTCTATAATGTTCGGGTGCCGAGCGCCATTCGTCGTGACATTGGACAACTGCTGATTGGGAGTCTGCCGGGCAAAACCGTCACCCCGGAGATGCGATCGCTCGCCCGCGAGTTCTCGCTGGGCGGCATCATTTTCTTTGCACGCAACATCGAGGCTCCCGAGCAGGTCGCCGAACTCTCGCACGACGTGCAGGGACTCGCGACCTCGCTGCCGCTGTGGGTGAGCGTCGATCAGGAAGGCGGACGAGTCGCGCGACTCAAGGCGCCCTTCACCGTGTGGCCGCCGATGGCGACACTCGGACGCAGCGGCGATGAGGCGCTCGCGCGCCGCTTTGCGAAGGCACTTGCCACCGAATTGCGCGCGGTCGGTATCACGCTGGACTATGCACCAGTGCTCGATATCCACACCAATCCCAAGAATCCGATCATTGGAGATCGGGCCCTGGCGGAAGACGCCGACAGCGTCGCGCGGCTCGGAGCGGCAATCATCCAGACGCTGCAAAGCAATGGGGTCGCGGCGTGCGGCAAGCACTTCCCGGGGCACGGTGACACGTCGGTCGATTCGCATCTCGAACTGCCGCTCATCGAGCATCCACCGGACCGCATCCGACGCGTCGAGCTCGTGCCGTTCCGCGAAGCCGTCAAGGCCGGTGTGGCCTTCATCATGACCGCTCACGTGCTCGTGCCCTCGCTGGACGAGGAGAAACCCGCGACGCTCTCGCGGCGCATCGTCCAGGGAATGCTTCGCGACGAGCTGGGATACCCAGGCGTGATTCTGAGCGACGACCTGGAGATGAAAGCGATTGCCAAGACCTACGCGGTGCCCGATGCCGCTGTGCAGGCGATTGCGGCCGGTTGTGACGGGCTGTTGATCTGCGCTGGCGACGTGGACGTGCAGGCGGCGACGCTCGAAGCGCTCGTGCGCGCCGTCGAACAGGATGTGATTCCCTACAAGCGTCTCGAGGACGCGCTGAAGCGCAATCGCGTGGCGAAGGAGCGATTTCTGGCGGCACCGGTGGCCACGAATCAACGTGCCCAGCTTCGCCACGTCCTCGGCTGCGATGAGCACCAGCGCATCGTGGACGAGATGGCGCGATACGCGTGAACAATGCTCAATGCACAATGCTCAATGCTGAATGCCCAATGACAAGAACACGGAGCACGACTCACGCGTCGCGGTGCGTTGAGCATTGGGC
>JBKPRH010000090.1:0-5780 GCA_046765795.1 Acidobacteriota bacterium
GCACACGCGGTCTTTTTTTATGCCCGCGGCCCAAAGGGCCCGGGTTGGTTTCCGGCGCACCAATTTTGGCGCGCCCCAGCAAGACAGGAAGAAGAACGATGCGCATCACAGGCAAGGTCAAGTGGTTCAACAACGCCAAGGGTTACGGGTTCATCGAACGCGAGGGAGGCAGCGACGTGTTCGTGCACTACTCCGCAATCAATGGCAACGGCTTTCGGTCACTCGAAGAAGGCCAGGCGGTCGAGTTTGAGATCGTCGACGGCCCCAAGGGTCCTCAGGCTGGGAACGTCACCAAGCCATAGCCACTTCTGACCTACCCGGCGCTGGGCCAGCGGCGCCGGGTATTACCCCCACCTTCTTCTCTACTTCTTGTCCTTGTCTCCCTTCATGCTGCGTGCACTGAAGGCGACCTTCCCGTCCTTCATCGCAACACGAAACGCCACTTCACCGGTCCCCTTGTCTTTCATCTGATCGACCTGCGTCTTCACCAGGTCGGCGAACTTGTGAAACGGAATCGCGTCCTGCCCGGCCTGACGACGCATCTCGGCAAGGTTGTCGTACAGCTCGTGCAGCTTCTCCATCTCCTTCAGCGGATCCTTGAACGTCGCGACGTGCACGACGCGGTTCTCTTTCTCCGCAGGTTTCGCCGCCGGCTTGTCCTCCACGGGACGCGGCTGCACGAACGGACCGGGTCGGCCCTCGTCGCGTGAACGCTGCCCGCGATCCCACAGATCGACGAACGACGTGAATCGCGATTGCAGCGTGCTGAACCTGAAACGGTGCCCGGTGTTGTTGATGGTCATCCGGTCAATCCGTTTGACCATCCCCTCGACGCGCTTGCGCGTCTCCCATGGCGGACGCGGGAGGCGGCCGCCGAAGTACATGTTGTACTCAGCCTCGAGGCGTTTCAGTTCAGCCTCGAGCGTCCGCAGTTCACGCTCGATGTCTGGAGACTCGTCAGGCACGACGGCAACATTGTGGCATATGACAGCCATCGTTCTATCTCGGCCCAGACAGCTGGAATGTTTAGCGACTGATTGTGTCCAGCTCCTGGAACAAGCAGCAACTGCTTCGGCCCCTTCAACGCCCGGAGAATCCGCTTCGAATGATCCGGTCGCGTGTCGACATCGTTTGCGCCGTGAATCAGCAGCACAGGGATTCGCAACGATGCGGCGGCAACGGTTGGACTGACTGCCGCGACGTCGAAGTGTCCTTGTTCTTCGGCCACGCGGAACGCCCGTGCGATAACCGGCGGAGGCAGAAACCACGGTGCCCGCTCGATAGCGATCGTCCGCAGATCGGAGAACGCTTCCGCCGCAATCACGCCGGTGACTCTCTCGTCGATCGCCGCGCCCTGAATCGCCACGGCGCCGCCGAGTGAATGGCCCATCACGAGGATCGGTCCTGGCGATACTGAATCGATGACGCCCTTCAGATCGCGCTTCTCGTAGAAGCCATAGGTGCACACGGTGCCGTCGGACTGCCCGTGCGCACGGCTGTCATAGGCGATGACGTCGAAGCCGCGCTGCGTGAACCATTCGATGACGCCGACCGCGCTTGACCGGTTGTCAGCGACGCCATGCAGATACACGACGCTGCCGTGCCGCTCACCCCTGGCCGCACAGTACCACCCGCGCAGCGTCAGCCCGTCGCCGGTGAATGCTCGATCGACACATCCCTGCGGCGCGCGGTGATAGAGCGCAACCCGGATCGGATAAAGCAGTCCCCCCGCGGCGATCGACGGCACCACCGTGAAGGCGAGCGCAACGACAAGCAGCGCAATGCCTGTCAGGGCTCCTCCAACTACTCTCCGAGCCTCATGCGAGATGTGACGAGTAGGAGGGAAAGTTAGGTCAATTTACTTTTGGGTGAGTCCCTGCGCCGGTTAATTGCCTCGATGAGGTCGCCCAGGGCCGCTGAGTCGAGATCGGTTCGGCCGAGACGCCGCGCATACTGCCGCAACGCCCCGAGAAGTTCCGACGGTCCATCAGATGATTCCTCGATCCGATCGAGATAGACCTTCCCGACGTCCACCGTGAAACGTCCTCGTTTCACTCCTTCAGCCCGTAGTCGGATCCTTCTCCCGGCTGCATCAAACACTTGGTAGACCCCGTCGGCGACGTCTATTCCTTCGAGGCTGCTGATGGCCTCGTCGAGTGACGCATGCACCTCGACATCGCCGCCTTCAACAACAAACACCGGCTGCACGACGTCAGCGGCGGTGAGACCGCGTCCTCGTTCTCGATCGCCCGTCGAAGACGATGGCAGGTCAGCGGCCACGAGGCTCGAGCCGCCTAACTTTGAGCAATGACTTCATACAGACTCGCCCTTCCCCGCTTGCCGAGCGCCTGGATCAATCCCGCTTGTCGAAGCGAGTACGTCATCTTTTGAGCCAGGTCGAGCCTGACGCCTATGGCCTGCGCAAGATCTTTCGACGTGAACGGCTCGTCCTGAAACGGAAGGAGCGCCAGCCAGCTTCCAGGCCCCTCGAACACCCGTCGCTCCACGACGTCCAGCAGCCGGCGTTCTTCAGTGACCCATCCTCCCGTCCGCCATCGACGCCGACGATCGAACCGTCGCCGTTCCTCCTCTTTGGTCAGCAACACTTCCAGCGAGAAATTCTGCTGCGACAGCAGGTGCGGGATGGCGACCAGTTCGCGGAACAGGTCCTCGACTCGCCCTCTCTTGGGTGATTTTCGGCGGGTCCCAAACGCGTTCCCGGCCGTGGGCGATTGCACGATCCACTTCTCTTGAGGAATTGGATAAATCAACCGGACCCGATGTGAAGACACCAGCCTGGCGAGCTTCGACTTGATCGCGCCGAAATGTCGCGTCTGGATTTCGAGCAGCACGTTGTCGCGAACGATGTCGATGACGAACCCGTCGAGGGGAACTTCGAATCGATCGCCAGGCTGCGCGTACCACTGCTTGAGTGAGGCGTGGAGCGGTTTCTCGTTCAGCAGTCCAATGCGGGAATTCGAATCCGGCACGCGCGTAAACGATAACATCGCGCGGAACCGCCGGACTTAGACTTTGGGCTTTGGGCTTTGGGCTTTGGGCTTTCGGCTTTCGGCTGGGGGCGCGCTTCTAGTCTTGCTTCACGAGATCGCCACCAGTCCCGGATTGCGAACGCGGAATTCAAACTTCATTGCCTTAAACGCAGAAGACCTCGGTGCCTCTGTGCCTCTGTGTGTGTGTAGACCAGTGAAGTACGCTCCGCGTAGGCTCGAGCTTTTAGCCCAGAGCCTAAAGCCCAAAGCCAAGAGCCCTGGAGGCGTCTAGAAGATTGTTCCGATCGACTTGCCTGCGAAGTCGAGAATCGGCGTCGGCAGGATGCCGAGGTAGAAGATGACCGCAATCGACAGTGCGAGCGCCACCATGCCGAAGCCAGTGACACGGGCGGGTTCGGGGCCGCCCTCGCGGTCGGCCATATACATCATGACCACAACGCGCAGGTAGAAGAACACCGACACGACGCTGGTCAGTACGCCGATGATCGCCAGCCAGTAGTAGCCGGAGCTGACCGCGGCCTGGAAGATGTACCACTTGCCAATGAAGCCCGCCGTCGGCGGAAGGCCGCCCAGCGAGAGCAGACAGACCGTCATCAGCGCCGCCAACCCTGGACTGCTCTGCCACAGCCCGGAGTAATCGCGCAGGCTGTCGTTGGCGCGATCGCGCGAGCCGAGCATCGCAATCACCCCGAACGCGGCGAGATTCGTCACCGAGTAGGCCAGCAGATAAAACAGAATGGCGGCCTTCCCCACCGCGTTAGCCGCCACGAGGCCGACCAGCAGGTATCCGCCGTGCGCAATGCTCGAATACGCGAGCATGCGTTTCAGATTGCTCTGTGCCACACCGACCACGGTCCCGAGGATCATCGTCGCGGCCGCGAGCACTGCGACGACAGGCGCCCAGCCAGGCCCGGCTGCCGACATGTCGCGGAACGGTTCGAAGCTCGAGAGAAACACGCGGACGAACGCCGCAAACGCCGCAGCCTTCACACCGGTGGACATGAAGCCGGTGACGATGGCCGGCGCGCCTTCGTAGGCGTCAGGCGTCCACATGTGGAATGGGACCGCGGAGATCTTGAACGCGAAGCCGACCAGCAACAGGCCGAGCGCGATCAGCACCATCGGTTCGCCCGCCATCGACTGCGCCGACAGATATTGCGAGATCGCCGACAGCCGCGTGCTGTGCGTGACACCGTAGGTGAACGCGATGCCGTAGAGGAAGAACGCGCTGGAAATCGCGCCGAGCAGGAAATATTTGAAGGCCGCCTCGGTGCTAGCGAGATCATCGCGCCGGATACCGGTGAGCACATACACCGCCAGCGACAGGATCTCGAGCGCGATGAAGATCACCAGGAGATCGGTGGCCGTGGCCATCATCATCATCCCGACGATCGAGAACAGCAGCAGCGCGTAGTATTCCCCCGCCGGCAGGTTGTCGCGATGAATCACCTGCGACGAGAACATGATCGTCAGGATGCCGACGACGGCCAGCACCAGCGTGACGAACAGGCCGAAGTTATCGGCGACGATCACGCCGAAGTCCTCGCGGTAGGCTTCCGGCGTCGGGTTCCAGAGCATCACGGCCGACACCGCAGCGCCGGCGAGGCCGATGATGCCGAACCACCCTACCGGCATGCGCGGGCCCTTGCCGCGCAGCGCCTCGCCCGCCATCGCAGCGAGGGCACCGAGCGTGACGCACAGCATCGGGACTGCGGCGTCGAGTTGCAGGGTGAACATGGTTACTGAGCCCCCTGTTCGCGGCGCTGCGCGATATCCGCTCTCACGGGCTGCCCCGTCTGGACTCGCTCAACCACTTTCTTCACCGAGAGCTCCATTGGCGCCAGGAACCACGACGGGAACACACCCATCGCAATCGCCAGCGCGCACAGCGGCAGGACGCTGGCCCACTCACGCGGTTGCAGATCCGGCAGCTTCTCGTTCTTGTCGTTGGTGATCGGCCCGAGATACACGCGCTGGAACATCCACAGCATGTAGACCGCGGACAGAATCACGCCAAGCCCGGCGACAACCACGAATCGCGGATCCCAGAGGAACGCGCCGAGCATCGTCAGGAATTCGCCGATGAAGCCGTTCAGCGCTGGCATCCCGATCGACGCGAGCGTGATGACCAGGAACGCCGCGGTGAGCCGCGGCATGCTGTTCTTCAAACCGCCGAACTCCGAGATGAGCCGCGTGTGGCGACGATCCGAGAGCATGCCGACGAGGAGGAAGAGCCCGCCGGTGCTGATGCCGTGCGCGAGCATCTGGTACACGGCGCCCTGCATGCCCTGCACGTTCATCGCGCAGATGCCCAGCACCACGAACCCGAGGTGGCTTACCGAGGAGTACGCCACCAGCTTCTTCATGTCCGGCTGGACCATCGCGACGAGCGCACCGTAGACGATGCCGATGACCGCGAGTGCGGCGATCCACGGCGCGAATTCAGCAGCGGCGGCCGGGAATAACGGGAACGCGAAGCGCACCAGTCCGTACGTCCCCATCTTCAGCAGCACACCGGCCAGGATGATCGAGCCGGCGGTCGGCGCCTGCACGTGCGCATCCGGCAGCCATGTGTGGAATGGGAACAGCGGCACTTTGATGGCGAACGCGACCGCGAATGCCAGGAACAGCCACGTCTGGGTCTGCTTGGGAATCTCCAGCGTGTAGAGCTTCAGCAGGTCGAAGGTGTAACTGCCTGCCGACTCGCTGTGCATGTAGGCCCTGTCTCTTATACACATCTCCGAGCCCACGAGACGAAGACTAGAATCT